>NZ_JBEZGK010000005.1:0-348525 GCF_040649935.1 Micromonospora sp. NPDC048842
CTTAACCCCCCCCGCTTTATCGGGGTGTTTTTCTGTGACCGCGGGGGTTTGCTTTCCACCTAAAATGTTTTTTTTGGGTTGCTCCCGGGGGGGGGCCCCCCCCCCCCCACGGACCTCATTGGCAGACGGAGCCTACGGTTTGCGGGCGAGGAGCCCGACGAAGGTGTGGTAGGTGTCGGTCTGCACCGTTGCCGGTGCATCTGGCTCTGGGCGCCACTCGGCCAGCGGCACCAGCCCCGGCTCCAGCACCGTCAGCCCGTCGGCGAACGAGAGGATCTCCTCGTCGGTACGCCAGCGGCCGGTGCCCAGCGACTCGTTGAAGACCCGCTCGACCTCGCGGGCCTTGCGGGAGCCTTCCGGGTCTCGCTCGCCCGGGTCGCGGAAGTGCGAGATGGCCACGTAGCTGCCGGAGGGCAGCGCGTCGATCAACGCGGCCGCCACCGCCTTCGGGTCCTCGTCGTCGCCGAGGTGGTGCAGGATCGCGAAGAGCAGCAGCCCGATCGGCCGGTCGAAGTCGAGGAACCGGCGTACGTCCGGGTGGTTGAGGATCGCATCAGGCTCACGGATGTCCGCCTGGATCACCGTCGCGGTGCCCTCCGCGGCGAGCAGGGCCCGTCCGTGCGACAGAACTATCGGGTCGTTGTCCACATAGACCACCTGAGCCTTCGGGTTCTGCTCGGTGGCGACCTCGTGCACGTTGCCCTGGGTGGGCAGCCCCGAACCGATGTCGAGGAACTGGTCGATGCCGGCCTCGCTGACGAGGAAGCGAATCACTCGACGCAGAAAGGCCCGGTTGGCCTGGCCGGCTGCCGGCCCGTCCGGTGTGATCCGCAGAGCGTGCTCGGCGACCTTCCGGTCGGCCTCGAAGTTGTCCTTGCCGCCTAGGAAGAAGTCATAGACCCGGGCCACGCTGGGGATGTTGGGGTCGATACCGGGGGGTGCCGCCTTGTCGCGGGTCACAGGCGTCTCCGTTCGATGGGGATTGGCGCAGGTCGAGGTCTGCGGCGGTGCCGGCGTTCCGGCGAGTGTAACGATCGCGAGGATCGAATTTTGCCCCACTGGTATCGCTCCCAGTGAATCGTCCCCTCGGTATTGGCGACACACCGGGTCGCGGCCGGCAGCCGACCGCGACCCGCCCCGCCCGAGCGACGCGGCCCCGGTCTCAGGAGCAGTTCTTGCCCTTGTTGATGCAGGTGGCGATGCGCTGCATCGTCTGGGCGGAGTTGACGTTGACGAAGTCGTTGTGGTCGGAGAAGGGGTTGTGGTTCTCCTCGGGGAAGGAGTCGAGGGCGTACTGGCCCTTGACCTGCACGTCGCGGGCGATGTCGTAGGCCACGGTGATCCGCAGTTGCGGGATCGCCCGGAAGCCCTGCGGGCAGGCGCCGGTGGCCTTGTCGGCGAACGCGACGTGGTTGCGGTGGTTGTCGCTGTCGACGTTCCGGCCGTCCCAGCAGCCGGGGAAGTCGTGGACGCGCTGCACCTGACTGCCGGCGGGGCAGATCGGGTACTTGTCGGAGAGCCGGTCGGTGAAGCCCGAGCAGGTCCAGGTGGCACGGGCGTTGGCCGGGCCCCGGCTGGTGGGCTTGGCGTCGCCGGTGAGGGCCCGGAGGAACTTCGGCATCGGCACCACAGCGCTGACGGGGTTGCCGCGGTACTCGATCAGCACCTGCGCCGGGCGGACGATGCCGCCGGTGTTGCCGGGCAGCTCAAGGTTGGGTCCCTGCGGGTCGGGGAGCGCAGCGGCGGCGGTGGTGGGCGCGCTACTCGGTGCCGTCGGGGTGCTGGGGGCCTGGTCCAGCGTGCAGCCGGCGAGCGCTTCGAGACCCTGCGGGCGGGAGGCCTGCCGCCCGATCGCGGTGGCGATCCGGTTGAGCACGGCGACCCGCTTGGCGCGTAGCGGTCCGAGGATGGCGTTGTCGACGAACGCCGGTCCGCCCTGGCCGCGACTGGTGACGAGGCGTTCGTTGGCTTCGGAGATCTGCCGGTCGAGGTCGTCGAGGTTGCGGTTCACCTCGGCGAGCGCACGATCGGGTACGCCGGGCAACCTGTCCCGCACGGCCGGGCACTGGATTCGCGGATTCGCGGCCTGGGCTGCCTCGACGCTCTCCCGGTGGGCGCTGCCGGGCATCCGGGCGTGCATGTCGTCGTAGCTGACGTCACAGTCGACAAGCGAGACCAGGCCAGGCTGGCTACCGCCGGCGGTGGTGATCGTGGTGCTGATCTGCTTGATCATCGCGGCGCGGCGGGCCCGGAGAGAGTCGATGACCTCCCGGTTGAATGCGGCGTCGATGCGGCCCCGGCTGGCGGTCATCCGCTGGTTCGCGGCGGCCTGCTGGCGATCCAACTCGGCCAGCAGACGGTCGACGGTGCCGCGGGCCCCGATGGGGATGGCCCGCAGCCGTTTGCCGACCGAGGGGCAGACGACCATCGGCTGGGTCTGGGCGAGGGCCTGCTGGACCTGCTTGCCGCCGCGGACGGTCTTGTCGATACGGACCACCGGCCAGAAGTAGGACGACTTGTCGCCGTTGCGGCAGGTGGTGCCGGAGGCGTCCAGATCGGCGTCGGAGGAGTTCGCGGTGATGGCCAGGTTGCCGACGAAGTCGTGGACGTGTTCGGCGCCGTTGCGGATGCCGGGCTGCGCCACCGGATTGTCCGGGCTGAACTTGCCGTTGCCGTTCGTGCCGCAGTCGACGGTGAACCGGCCGGTCGACGCACCGGCGGCCGGCCTCGGGTTCTGCACGTTCGGCGGCACGTTCTCGATCGACACGAACTGGTCCAGGCTGGTGGCGGCATCCGCGGTGCCCTTGCCACCACTGGAGACGAAGGTGGCGGTGAGCGCGCCGGTGGCCGCCAGCACGAGCGCGGCCATGGCGATTCGGGCCGGCCGGGTCTGGACCAGTGCGGTCCCGTTCTTTCTGCGGTTCATCGGAATCTCCTCAAAGCCGGAAAGGGCTCCGGTGCTGTGCTGTCTCCCCTCGGTACGGGCCAACGGGCGGTCAACGGTCAGCGGTCACCCTGCACGTCACGGTTCGGTAAGAAGTCGGGCATGAGCCGCGCCGATCACCGGCCGAGGCGTGAGACACGTTGGCGATCATCGATCTGTTGCGGCATCGTCGACGTATGACAGGCGTTCGCTCGTCCTCGCTGTTCCGCCGTCTGCGGCCGGGCCTACTGGCTGCCGTCGGGCTGTGGACTGCGGTGCTCGGCACCGCTCTGAGCGGCGCACCGGCGGCCGACGCCGGCACCATGACGCCCGCCGCGTACCCGGGGGTCGCCCCAGCGCCCGGAGGGGCCGCGGTGTCCGTCGCAGCGCCGGCCGGAACCGCACCGCCAACGCCGACGCCGACAACGCCGTCCAGTACGCCGAGCACCTCGCCCGTCCTGCCGAGTGCGCCCACGAACCTGACCGCCAGCGAGGTCCGGAGCGCGTCGGTCACCCTCACCTGGACGGCCGCCACGTCCGGCTGCTGCGCCATCGCCGGGTACGACATCACGTACTACCAGGAGTTCGGCGACATCGTCTTCAGCGCCAGCGTCGGGGCCGTCACCAGCACCACGATCACCCGCTCCCTCGGGGCGGGCCAGCAGTACACGTTCCGATTGATCGCCCGGGACAGCCTCGGGCAACGCTCGAACTGGTCGAACGCGCTGACAGTGGTCACCCCGGTGACGGACACCGGCCCGGACACCACCCCGCCGACCGCGCCGCAGAACCTGACCGTCGGCGAGGTGACCGCCTCGACCGGCACGTTGTCCTGGTCGCCGTCGACGGACGACGTCGGCGTGTTCGGGTACAACGTCTACCGGTTCGACGGCTGGTTCACCTCGCAACTGGTCGCCACAGTGCCGGGTACGACGTACACGACGCCGCTACCCGCGTCGACGCCGCTGCGGAACCTGTACTACGTGCGGGCGCGGGACGCGGTGGGCAACGTGTCGATCGCGTCGAACACTGTCACTCTGCCCACGACGACGACCACTCCGACGCCCCCGCCGCCCTCGACCTGCCGGGTGACCTACCGGAACCAGTCCGAGTGGCAGGGCGGTTTCGTGGCCACGGCGACGGTCCACAACGCCGGGGCGGCACCGATCGACGGCTGGGCCGTCACCTTCAGCTTCCCGGGAGACCAGCAGGTCACCTCGGGGTGGAACGCCACGATCGGCCAGACCGGGACCACAGTGACCGCTCGTAACGTCGACTGGAACCGCGTCCTCGCGCCGAACGGCTCCGCGACCTTCGGCGTCCAGGGACGGTGGAGTGTCAGCGACGCGCCGCCGACCGGCTTCTCGCTGAACGGCGCTTCCTGCACAGTGGGCTGAAGGGGCCTCGTGAACACACATCCGGCCACACCCCACCATCGCCGCGCGCGTGCCCTGCTCGGGGCCATTGCGACCGGCCTCCTCGTCGTCGCCACCACGCTCGCCGCTGGGCCCGCGCCCGTCTCCGCAGCGAACACGCTCACCATGCGGGGTGCCGACGTCTCCTCGTTGCAGCGCAGCCTGGATCTCGGCGCCAAGTACTACGACGCCGGCGGCGTCGCTCGGGACCCGCTGGACATCCTGAAGTCCGTCGGCGTCAACTACGTCCGGCTGCGCGTCTGGAACAACCCGATCAGCGGATACAACAACAAGAGCGCGGTGTTGGGTCAGGCGAGGGCGGCCAGGGCGAAGGGCCTCAAGGTGCTCATCGACTTCCACTACTCCGACACCTGGGCGGACCCTGGCAAGCAGTACAAGCCAGCCGCCTGGGCCGGCCACAGCCTGAGCCAACTGCGTACCGACGTCTACACCTTCACCTACGACGTCTGCTCAAGCCTGCGGGGGCAGGGCACCCCACCGGACAGTGTGCAGATCGGCAACGAGATCAACGTCGGGATGCTGTGGAACGAGGGCAGGGTCGTCAACAACGACTTCGCCCCGCTGGCCGGGCTGCTGAAGCAGGGCTACAACGCCACCAAGGCGTGCGGCAGCGGCATCCCGGTGATGATCCATACCGCAAACGCCGACAGCAACGCCAACGCCCGATGGTTCTACGACGGCATCCGCGCCCAGGGTGTGCAGTGGGACATCACCGCCCAGTCGTACTACTGCATGTGGCACGGCAGCCTGGCGAACCTCTACAACAACATCGTCGACCTGCGCACTCGCTACGGCAAGCCGGTGGTGATCGTGGAGACCGCGTACCCCTTCACCCGGAACAACGCGGACAGCGAGCCGAACGCCATCGGCGACGCGACCTGTGACGGCATCAGCGCGACCTGGTCCGGGCAGGCCCAGGAGTTCGACTGGGTGCAGAACACCGCCCGCAACGCGGGTGCCATCGGCGTCTTCTACTGGGAACCCACCTGGTACGCCGTCCGCGGCAACGGCTGGGACCCGGCCAACATCAACGGCACCGGAAACCAGTGGGACAACATGGCCGTCTTCGACTGGTCCGGGCGGGTGAACCCGGGCGTACGGTGGACGCCCTGACCCTGCGCCGGGCGCGCGGCGACGGTTCCTGGCCTCTGCCAAGACCGCTCGGGCAGCGGCCACGATCCGTCGCCGAGCACCTATCGGGCGGCGGGCGCGAATCAGCAGGTGACTACCGCAAGGAGTGGCGTCCCTAGTTGCGCAGAGGTCGTCACCGGTGAGGCGGATCGAGACGCGCGAGGTGCGTCTCCTGCTGGGTGACAAGGGGGGGTACGCGCTCGCTCTCGGGCTATCCCGAGCTGACGCGATCCACGGATGCCCGGGGACAACGGCGCTCTCCAGCGTCCGTGGGTCGATACTCCACTGACCGGCGAGCGTGAGCACGGTTTCCTCATCCGGCCACGGCGACGTCTCGTCATCGTCGCCCCACGGTTCGTCCTCGTCGTCGGAGACAGTCACGACTCCGAGCGCCTGCTCCTCCAGCGTGCGTTCGCCGACGTCGAACAGCACCTCGCCGCGTTCGCCGAGGTAGGCGAATGCTCGCTCCACCACGCCGCCCCTGGCGCGCCCCCACCCGTGATATTCGACGACGCGATGAGTGCCGAAGTACTGCACCTCACCGAGCAACTGGCTGAGCGCCGCCAGCCAAGGGGTGAATCGGTCGTCTTCGGGTACGGGAACGTCCCTCGAAGCGGCGAGCGTCCACCGGTCAAGCGGCGGCGTGAGCAGCCACTGGCCTTGGTCGTCATACGCAGCGGTGACCGCATCACGCCAGGTGGCGGGAGTGGGACGGCTGAGGTTCAGCGCGGCCGCGACGGCATCGGCGTCGCGGTCACGTATGGCGAGCCAATCAATCTTGTAGCCGAAGCCGAGCGCTGCGTCGGGTGCCATCAGCGGTTGAGGTAGGCGGTCAGGCCACCGAGTTCCTCGCTGGCGATGAACACCGACCGCACGTTGAGGATGGCCTCTTCGACGTGGGCGGGGCAGCCCCACGCCGCGTCGCCCCACGAATCGGCGATCTTGACCTCGGCCGGCGCGGTGCACCCGGCGGCGCCGCCGAGCTGGCAGTGCTCGGGGTGCGGCGCGGCGGCCTGCGCGACCGCGGCGGCACGCATCTGGGTGGCGAGTTCCGCGGCGGCAGCGGCGCGCTGCTCGGCCTCGGCGCGCAGTTCCCGCTCCACGCGCAGCACCTTGGCCAGTTCGTCATTGGCCGACTTGGCGCGTGCCTCGGCGGCGAGCTTCGCCTGCTCGATGTGGTGGCGCTCGATGGCCAGGGCTGCGGTGCCGGCGAAGAGCCGGGTCAGGGCGAGGTCGGTGTCCTGCGGGACGCGCGGGGTGCGGTGATACATCGCGAAGGTGCCCAACAGGCCGCCGTCGCGGGCCAGGATCGGCGTGGACCAGCAGGCGGCCAGTCCGGCCTGGTCGGCCAGGTCCCGGAAGTCGTCCCAGAACGGATCGGTGGCGATGTCGGTGACGATGACGGGTTCGCGCCGGTGGGCGGCGGTGCCGCACGAACCGACACCTTCGCCGGTCGCGATGCCGTCGATGGCCTGGTTGTAGAAGTCGGGCAGGCTCGGTGCGGCGCCGTGGCGCAGGTGCCGGGCGTCGGGATCGGCGAGCAGGACGGAAACCAGCACCTCCTGCGGTGCGAGGTTCTCGATACAGCGGGCCATCCCGTCGAGCACCTCGGTCAGGGGTGCCTGACGGGCGATCTGCTCCAGCAGGGCACGGTGTTCGGCCATCAGCCGTTGGGCATGCTTGACCTGTGTGGTCTCCACGCCGAGCACACGGATCCCGGTCACGTTGCCGTCGGCGTCCCGCCGCGGCTCGTAGGTGAAGTCGAAGAACGCCTCCCGCGCCTGCGGGCCGCTGCCCAGCACGACCCGGACGTCACGGCCGGTGTACGGCTCACCAGTTTGAAAGACCTGGTCCAGGAGCGCGATGAATCCCTGACCGGCCAGTTCGGGCATCAGCTCGGCGATCGCCACCCCGACCCGTGCCCGCTCTTCGCCGATGCTGGCGAAGAACGCCGGGTTCGCCGTCTCCACCAGGTGCGACGGCCCCGCCAGAGACGCGAAGACGGCGATGGACTGCCCGAACAACGCCCGCAGGTCCTCCTCCGCTGGTTGCTCGGCAGCCGCCGAACCCGCAGCAGCAGTAGACCGTTGGCCTGGTACGGCGGTCATGGTGTGGGTCTCGCCTCTCGTCTGCGCATACGGGATCGCCGGTGGTGTCACCCGTCGGTGATGGGGGCCTCGGTGCGGCGGGAGTTGGCTGAGGCCACCGCCGGTGCAGCGTACCCACCTGCCCGACCTTCAGGTCCTACCCACCAACCAGGCACCGCAACCCGTCGCCCGAACAGCCACCAACCTCAACCCTGAAGCGCCGCAGTCAGCAGATCGCTCGTGGCGTCGTCGAAGGCGACAAGGCGAACACGCTCAACCTTCGTCGGCGTTGCTCTGATGGTCGAGACTGCGATCTTCGCTGCCTGGTCGGCCGGGAATCCGTACACGCCGGTGGCGATGGCGGGGAAGGCGACGCTGCGAGCGCCAATCTCATCGGCAACCTCAAGGCTGCGCCGATAGCACGACGCCAGGACGTCAGCCTCGCCGTAGCCGCCGCCTTCCCAGACCGGGCCAACGGTGTGAATGACATGACGTATTGGTGGATCCAGGTCAAAGGCTGGCGTGGCAACCGCATCGCCGGGATCACACGGAGCCAGTGCTGCCCCCGCCTGGGCCAGACGCGGCCCCGCCGCACGGTGAATCGCCCCGTCGACACCGCCGCCACCCAACAGCGACTCGTTCGCTGCGGTCACGACGGCGTCGACGTCCTCGCTGGTGATGTCGCCACGAACAACTTCGACCACAGGCATGGCTCGATGATGCCACCAGTCGGAGGTCAGATCAGGGCTGCGGCGAGGGCGCGGAACGCGTCGGCGGGGAACGTCTTGTCGTCGCCGCCGTTGAGCACCTGGATCGCCACCTCGTCCGCGCCGGCCTGGTAGTGCTTCTCCAACCCCGCCACCACCTTCTCGACGCTGCCCCACGGGATCAGGGCGTCGACGAGGCGGTCACTGCCGCCGTCGGCGAAGTCCTCGTCGGTCCAGCCGAATCGCCGCAGGTTGTTTGTGTAGTTCGGCAGTGCGAGGTACCCGCTCGTGTACTGGCGGGCGGTGGCGCGCGCGGTGGTGGCGTCCGCGTCGAGGACCACAGCGACCTCGGGGGCGAGCAGCCGGTCGGGCCCGATCGCCGCTCGGGCTTCCGCGGTGTGCTCGGCAGGGACGAAGTACGGGTGCGCCCCGGCGGAGCGGTCGCGGGAGAGTTCGAGCATTCGCGGGCCCAGTGCCGCCAGGATGCGTCGCTCGGGCGAAAGCCCGGCCGCGTCGAGGCCGTCGAGGTACTGCACCATCCGCGAGTACGGCTTGCGATAGTCGGTGCCGCCACTTTCCACCACCACCGCGTGGCTGGCGCCGAGACCGAGCAGGAACCGGCCGGGATGCGCCTGCTCCGCGTCCTGCGCGAACGCCGCCGCCTCGGGTGGCGATGAATGCCAGATGCTCACGATCCCGGTTGCGACCCCGATGCGCGTGGTCCCGTCCAGGAGTTCCCGGAAGCGGGGGGCGACGTTCTCACCGAAACCACCGGAGAACCAGATACGTGAGTAGCCGAGATCCTCCAACTCGGTCGCGGCGTCGATGGCCGCGCCCCGACTCTCGCTGGCCAGGAAGAACGGTTGCCACACGCTGACGAGTCGTTGTGCCATACCGCAACCCTACGACCGATCGGCCGCTGACCGCGTCAGCTAGCGCTCCCGAGCCCGATCTGATCTGACCGGGCCGTCGGCAGAGTCCGTGGCCCCTAACCCGAGGCGATCCACGGTAGCCTCGCGGCATGGGTTCAACCTCGTCGACGACCATGCGGCTCAGCCTGATGTGGATATCGACGGTGCTCCTGCTTGTGTTGTTCGCGCACGGACTGCGTGTCGAGTACCTGCCGATCGAGGCGCTAACCGGCAGCGTCTGGGCCGCACTCCTCGGCACGGGCGCAATCCTGTCGAGCAGGTTGGCCAGGTGGGGGCACGGCAAGAGTGCCACTGTGCTGCTGTGCGTTGCGGCCCTGGTTGCCTGCGATGTGGCGGTCGTCGTCGACAGTGCGTTGATCTACGACGGGGCCGGTTATTGGACGCTCAACGGTGGTGTCGGCCTGCCGTACTCATACGCGCCGTTGTGGTATCCGGCCTCGCTGCTGCCGTGGTTCGATGTCTTCGGCATCGACCAGACGGCCATCACGGCGGGCGATCTCGAGTGGCAGGCCGAGCACGTCGCTCCTGTGGCAGTGGTGCTGACCATCGCGTCGGCCCTCTTCATCGCCTTCGTGGCGAAGGGGCTGTTCGGGGGTTGGCAGGCCAGCCCGCAGCGTCGGCTGGTGCGCACCGATCCCTGACTCACGGCGTCAGGCCGGCCTGGATCGCCAGGATGGCGGCTCGTACGCGATCGCGGCTGCCGGTCTTGGCCAGCACGTTTGTCACGTGGGTCTTGACGGTGCTCATGGACAGGTAGAGGCGTTCGGCGATCTCGTTGTTGTTGAGCCCCGCGCCGATCAGGGCGAGCACGTCGGTCTCCCGAGCGGTCAGCTGGTAGGCCGCCAACTCCACGCGGGTGGCCGGCCCGGTGGCGCGGACCCGGTCGAGCACGGCACCGGTGACCTCGGCGGAGAGGACCGCCTCGCCGGCAGCGACGGTGCGCACAGCGGCGATCAGGTCGCGGGCGCTGGACCGTTTGAGCAGGAACCCTCGTGCTCCGGCGGCGATGGCGTCCAGGACGTAGGCGTCGTCGTCGAAGGTGGTGACGACGATGACGGCCGGGGCGTGCGGGATCGTGGCCAGCTCGCGGGTGGCTTGCAGGCCGTCGAGCACCGGCATGCGGATGTCGACGAGAGCGACGTCGATGCGGGAGTCTCGACGTACGGCGTCGAGGAACTGCCGGCCGTCGGCCGCCTCGGCCGCGACCTGGATGTCGGGTTGGGACCGCAGGATCAGGCTGAAGCCGTCCCGGACCAACTCCTGGTCGTCGGCGATCGCGACGCGGATCATTTGGTCGTCAACGGCAGGTTGGCCTGCACCACGGTGCCGCCGCCGGGGCGCTGGCTCAGCTCCCAGCTCCCGCCGCGCGCGGCAACGCGCTCCCCGATGCCGAGCAGACCCGAGCCGCTCGTGGGTGCGCGGGGCGGCCCGACGCCGTCGTCGCTGATCCGCAGGCGGGCGTGGTCGCCGACGCGGGCCAGTTCGACCCACGCCTCTCGGGCTTTCGCGTGGCGGGCGATGTTGGTGAGGGCCTCCTGGGCGATGCGGTAGGCGGTCAAGACGCCGATCTCGTCCAGGCCCGGCTCCGGGTCCAACTTGACCCGCACCGTCACGCCCTGTTGGCGCAGCGGCTGGGCGAGCAACTCGTCGATGTCGGACAGGCGCGGGGGTGCGCTCACCGCTATCGACGCGTCCGGATCGCGCAGGTGCACGACCAGCGTGTCCAGCTCGCTCAGTGCGGTGCGGCCACTGCCCGCGATCGCCCGCAGCGCCGCCCCCGGGTCGTCACTGAGCTGCCCCGCCTCGGCCTGCACCACCATCGCGGTGACGTGGTGGCCGACCACGTCATGCAGCTCGCGGGCCAGGTTGGTGCGCTGTTCGAGCCAGGCGGCCTGGCCGCGCAGGTCGTCCGTTTCCCGGGTCAGGGCGCGGCCGCGTGACCACGATCGCAACAGGATCGCCAGGAGGTAGCCGGCCGTCACGAAGAAGAACGGCTGCTCGTACACCCCGCGCTCGTTGAACAGTGCGGTGGTGAGGGCGCCCGCCGCGCCGATCAAGCCACCCACCCACCCCAGCCACGGGTGTCGGGCCGGGTCCTCGCAGACCGAGACGAACACCAGGCCGGCGGCCGCGAGGCCCAACTGCACCGACTCGCCGGTGCTCACGATCGCCACGAACCCCGCGCAGACCGCGAAGACCAGGGTTCGGTAGTGGGGGCGCAGCGCCGTGGCCCCGAGGCCGACAGGCAGCACCAGCCACGCCCAGCCCGCCGGCACGGAGACGCCGTCCTCGACTGTGGTGACCACGGCGGCGATGATCAGACCAACCGCACCGTACGCGAGCCGGCGCACCCGCTCGGGGTCGCGCAACCGTTCGCGGATTCCAGTCGTCATCCGCACAGTCTCCGTGACCAGCCGGAGGGCCGGCCAGTACCCAGGTACCGAATCGGCCGGCACCCCGGTACCGCCCTCGGAACCAGATCGGCACCGCGGCATGTTCCGCGAAAACGCCTGCCGGACGACTCTTCAGAGGTGACTCTCGTCGACTCCCGCGCCGCCATCACCGTCGGCCCGCTTCGTACGGTTCCCAACTACATCACCGCCGTTCGCACGGTCGCCGCTGTCACCGTCGGTATCGTGGCCCTCGTCTCCGGTTCGGTGGCATTGATGGCGATATCGTACGGTATTTACTGGCTCGGTGACGTGCTCGACGGCTGGGCCGCCCGCCGGCTCGGACAGGAGACCCGCGCAGGGGCCGTCTTCGACATCGTGAGTGACCGCGCGTGCACCGCCGTACTCTGCGTGGGCCTGGTCTCCCTCGTGCCGGACGTCGCTGTCGTGGCAGTTGTCTTCCTGCTCTCGTTCCTGGTGCTGGACACCATGCTGTCGCTGGCGTTCCTGTGCTGGCCGGTGCTCAGCCCCAACTACTTCCACCTCGTCGACCGGCGGGTGTGGGCGTTGAACTGGTCACCAGTGGCCAAGGTCGCCAACACCGCCGGCGTCATCAGCGCCATCGCGTTCGGGCAGTACCTGCTCGCGCTGGGCGTCGCCGTCGCCGCCGTCGTGGTCAAGCTGTGGTCGGTCGCAGCGGTGGTCCGGCTGCTCGAACGGGACGGCCGGGCATGAGCAGCCTCGTCGAGGCCGTGGTGGCGCTCGGCTACGGTGTCGCTTCGGCGCTCGTCCCGATCGTCAACGCCGAGGCCTTCGCCGTGGTCGCCGGGCAACGCGGCGGCCACGCTCTCGTCGCCGTGGTGGTCGCCCTGGCGCTCGGGCAGACCGCCGGCAAGCTGCTGCTGTTCGAGTCGGCGCGTCGCGGATCGGGGCGACTGGCCCGGAAGGTCGCGAAACGGGGCAAGAAAGGTCGCGCGGCGACTCGGGCCGCGCGGTGGACCGAGCCGATCCGACGCTGGCTCTCCCGCCGCCGCACCGCCCTACCGACAGTGCTGGCCTCCGCCGCGGTCGGGGTTCCACCGTTGGCCGTCGTCAGCCTCGCCGCCGGCACCGCAGGCCTTCGACGCTGGGAGTTCGCCGTCGCCTGCCTTTCCGGGCGGGTGATCCGTTTCGCAGTGCTCGTCCTGCCAGCGGTGCTGGCCTGACCGCGGCTCCCCGGTCAGAGGAGCCGACCGTCGTGGGCGAGCAGGGCTATCTGGGTGCGGTTGTCGAAATCCAGCTTGGTCAGGATGTGCGAGACGTGGGCCTTCACAGTCGTCACGCTCATCAGCAGCTCGCTGGCGATCTCGGCGTTGGAGCGCCCCTGCGCGATGGCCAGCACGACGTCGCGTTCCCGGGGCGTGAGCACTGCCAACCGCTCGTGCGCCTGCTCGTAGGACTCGGCCCCCGACGCGACCCGCTGCATCAGGCGGCGCGTCACGCCCGGAGACAGCATCGGGTTGCCGGCCGCCACCGCACGGACCGCCTGACTGATCTGCTCGGGCGGGGTGTCCTTGAGCAGGAAGCCGCTCGCGCCTGCCCGGAGGGCTCGCACCACGTGCTCGTCGGTGTCGAACGTGGTGAGCACGATGATCTCGGGTGGCCGGTGGCGGCGGCGCAGGCGCTCGGTGGCGGTGATGCCGTTGACGCCGGGCATCCTGATGTCCATCAGCACCACGTCCGGCAGGTGCCGGTCCACCGCCCTGATCGCCGTGGCACCGTCGGCGGCCTCGCCCACCACGACGATCCCGTCGGCGCCGTCGAGCATCAGCGTGAGCATCCCCCGTACGAGGGGATCGTCGTCGACGATGACGACCCGGATCGGACCCGTCACGTCGGCCACGGCAGCCACGCGGTGAGGTGGAACCGGCCCGCGGCGTCGACGTGGTGGGTGACCCGGCCACCGGTGAGCGCAGCCCGTTCGGCGAGGCCGATCAGGCCGGTACCGGCGCTACCGGTAGCGCCGCAGTCGGGCGTGGTCGGGTTGCTCACAGCGATGCTCAGGCCGGAGCCGGGCGCGCCGCCGAGCACCAGCCGGACCGGCTGACCGGCGGCGTGCTTGCGGGCGTTGGTCAGTGCCTCCTGCGCGATCCGGTACGCGGTGCGTCCAACCGTCGGGGGGATCTCGACCGGCGGGCCGAGCGGGTCGTCGACCTCGATCTGTTGCCCGGCAGCCCGCGCCTCGTCGACCAGGCGCGGCAGGTCGTCGAGGGTCTGCCCGGGTGGCGCGTCGGTCGGCGACTCGGTGTCGTCGCTGCGCAGCAGGGTGATGACCTCGCGCAGCTCGTCGAGGGCATGGTGTGCGCTGGCCCGGATCACCCCGGCGGCGGCGCTGAGCCGCTCGGGCGGCGCGTCCGGCCGGTACTCCATCGCGCCAGCGGCAGCCGCCAGCAGGGACAGCCGGTGGGCAAGCACGTCGTGCATCTCCCGCGCGATCCGGTTGCGTTCCGCCGCCCGCGCCTCGTCGACCCGTCGTTCCTGCTCCTGCTCGGCCCGCCGGGCCCGGTCCCGCAGCGCCGCCAGCAGGGCGTTGCGGGCCTGCGCCCAGGTGCCCCAGCCGAGCAGGGCCGCGTAGGCGATGGTCATCAGCACCAGCCGCCACCCGTACGGCAGGCTGGACACCGGCCGCCAGAGCGCCTGCACCGCCTCGCCCGCCACGCCGACCGCCGCCACCGCCGCCGCCTGCCGAAACGGGCGGTTGCGGGCGATGAACAGCACCGCGAAGCTGGCCACCGGCGTGGCCACCGGAGACAGCGCGACGAGCAGGCCGGCCAGCACGCCACCGATCTGCGGGCTGCGGACGACCACCGGGACGAGGGCCAGGGCGGCCACCGCCAGCGCGACGTCGACGCCGACCAGGCCGGCGGAGCTGGACCGGGTGGCGGACCACAACATGGTCGCGACGAGGGCGCCGATCGCCACTGTCGTCACTACCACCGGGACGGAACGCCACGTCCGCGGCGGCTTGACCTCGCACGTCGCCGCATCCACACGGCGCACGCTACTGGGCTCACGGCCGCCCGGACCACCTCCTTTGGTAGTACGCCGAGCCGCCAGCGGACGTACCCGCCGCGGCGTCTGGACCGACGCGTCCGGCCCGGCCCGGTCCAGAGACTCAGACCATGACGAACAACCTTCTCCTGGGACGGGCCGCTGTGGCGGCCGGCGCGATTGTGGTGGCGGTGGTCGAGTTCGCGCTCCTGCACTCGGCGGCCGGCGTCGACCTGGCGGTCAGGTCCGCAGACTCGACCCGGCAGGTCACTGTGGCCGCTGTCATCGTGGCCACCGCTGTCGCGGCACTGGCCGGCTGGGCACTGCTCGCGGTGCTGGAACGCCGTACCAACCGCTCCCGCGTCTGGTGGACCTCGATCGCTGTCGTCGTCCTGCTGCTGTCACTCGTGACTGGGCCGCCGAGTGGCGTCGGCGGGGGAGCGAAGGCTACCCTCGCGCTGCTGCACCTGAGCGTCGGCGTCGTCCTCATCATCGGTCTGCCCCGGTCGCGCCCGGGACGGGCGAGCCGATGACCACGCCCACCGTTGGAAAACAGGACGGTGTCTTCGCCCTCGACTCCGGGCCAGGTGCTCAGACGATGCGACGGAGCACCGTCTCCACAGCGTCGATCAGCGGATCACCCTCGGTCCGTGGGTGCCGGGCGAGACCGAACTCGACGTCCGGCAGGACGGGCAGGGCAGCCGTGTCACGGCAGATCATGACCGGTTCGAGGTTCGCGGGCATCAGCGCCGCCACGCCGAGCCCCGCCCGTACCGCGGCGAGCACTCCGACCAGGCTGTTGCTCTCGAAGGCCACCCGCCAACGTCGATCGGCACGCTCCAGCGCGTCCAGCACCGACGTACGCCAGGAGCACGGGTTGGAGAAGAGGACCACCGGCAGCGGATCGGCGGTCACGTCCACGCCCTGCCCGGTCGCCCAGACCAGCGGGGCGCGCACCGTCCAGCGCGGCGGCCCGGGAATGTCCGGTACCGCGTCGAGCACGAGTTGCACGCGGCCTGCGTCGTAGGCCTCCCGCATGGCGGCGTTGGAGCAGCTGAGCACCTCCAGCGTCGCCCCGGGATGCAGCCGGGCGAGGTCGGCGAGGGCCTGCGGAAGGTGGGCCGCGGCGAGGTCTTCGAGCAACCCGACGCCACAGTGGCCGGTGAGCGCGCGTCCGGTTTCGGCGAGTGCCTGTGCGGAGAGCGAGAGGATGCGTTCGGCGTACGGCAGAAGTTCTTCGCCCGCCCCTGTCGGCGAGACACCAGACGACGACCGGTGCAGCAGCGGACGACCGACGACGCTTTCGAGCTTGCGTAGCTGCTGGCTGAGACCGGGCTGGGTCTGCCCGAGAGCGGTAGCGGCACGGCTGATGCTGCCCTCCCGCACGGCGGCGACGAACGACCGCAGCAGGGCGGTCTCCAAGTCCCTTGCCATAAGCAATCATTATGCCAGCCTCAACGAAATGACGTCTTCTTATGGCATGCTGGCGGAACTAGCGTCAATCGGGTGACCAGCTACCGGCAGGTGCTCGCCGTGCCAGGGATGGCGCCGCTGCTGGGTGTCTCGTTGCTCGCCCGCACCGCGATAACTGCCGACGTGATGGCGCTGACCCTCGTCGTCGTCCTCGGCCTGGAGCTGAGCTACGCGGCAGCCGGTGGGGTCGCGGCGGCCCTGACCGCTGGAGTGGCGCTGGGCGGGCCGCTGCTCGGCCGCATGATCGACTCACGGGGCCTGCGCCTCGTCCTGCTGGTGACCGTCACCGCGCAGGTCGTGTTCTGGCTGGGCGTGCCGGTCCTGCCGTACGGGTTCCTGCTGGTCGCCAGTTTCGCGGCGGGCCTGTTGATGGTGCCGGCCCAGGCGGTGAGCAGACAGGCGATCGCCGCGATGACGACGGCGCAGCAGCGCCGGGCCGCGTTCGCGCTGGAATCGGTGCAGGGCGAACTGTCGTACATCGTGGGGCCCGCGGTGGTGATCCTGGGCGCGGCGACGGTGTCCCCCGACGTGGTGGCGTGGGGGGTCGGCGCCGCGATCCTGGCCGGCGGTGTCGGCATCGCCGCGCTCAACCCACCGATGCACGCTAAGGACGAGGCGGACGCTGCCGCTGCGGACCGACCCCCACGCCAGCAGTGGCTGGACGCCAGGATGATCGCCGCGCTGACGATGGCGTTCGGGACGACGACGCTGCTCAGCGGCGTCGATCTCGCCATCGTCGCCACCCTGCGGGAGGCAGGTCAGGTGTCCTGGGCCGCCGTGGTCGTCGTGGTGTTCGGCGTCTCGTCGGTCATCGGCGGGCTGATCTACGGCGCGTTGACCCGACCACTGCCCACCTGGCTGCTGCTCGCCCTGCTCGGGCTCGTGACGATCCCCGCCAGCCTGGCCCACGAGTGGCAGTGGTTGTGCGTGGCCGTCGTCGGCAGCGGACTACTCACCGCGCCGACCCTTGGCACGGTGGCCGACACGGTGAGCCGCCTGGCGCCGCCCGGAGTGCGCGGCGAGGTGACGGGTCTGCAATCGTCGGCGCAGAGCGCCGGGTTCGCACTCGGCGCCCCGCTCGTCGGCGTGGCGATCGACCTCTCCGTGCCGGCGGGCGGTTTCGCGACGGCTGGCCTTGCCGGCCTCGCCGCCGCGGGCACCGGATACCTGCTGTCCCGCCGCTCACCCGCACGGACGTCAGTGCGGTCCTACCACCCGGGCCGGGGCGACGGTCGGCTCCGGCGCGACGACGCGGCCGCGACGCGCGTCCACGGCGAGCAGCGTGAGCGCGGCCAGCGCCAGCAGCCCGCCGGCGAGCGCCAGCGGGCGTGCCCCCGAGGTGGGCAGGAGGGCGCCGCCGAGCAGTGATCCGCCGGCGATGCCGGCGTTGAAGGCGATACTGACTCCGGCCGACGCGATGTCGGTGCTGCCCGGGGCCAGGTGCAGCATCCGGTTCTGCACCGCGGAGCCGAACGCCGCGTACGCGAGGCCGATCCCGGCGAGAAGCGCCACCACGCCCGGCTTGAGCGCGCCGAGCGCGTAGAGCCCGAGCAGCGAGGCCATCCCGATGGCCAGCGGCGTCAGCAGCGAACCGATCGGTCGGGTGTCCAGAGTCCGGGCCGCGACCAGGGTGCCGACGACGCCGGCCGCGCCGGAGACGAACAGCAGCGGCGCCAGCACCGCGTCGGCGAAGCCGCTGACGTCGAGCAGGAACGGTGTCACGTAGGTCTGCAGGGTCATGAAGCCGCCGATGCCGAGGGCGGTGGCGATCAGCAGGACGGCGAAGCGCCGCCCGTCCGGTGCGGTGCCCCGGGCGGCGCCGCCGGCGGCCGGGGGATAGGAGGGAAGAAGGAGCAGCACAGCGGCGGCGATCGCCACACCGATACCGGCCAGCACCGCGAACGCCGCGCGCCAGCCGGCTTGCTGCCCGAGCCAGGTGCCGAGAGGTACGCCGAGCACCGGGGCGAGCGTCGCCCCGGTCGCGAACAGCGCCACCGCCCGACCGCGCACCGCGACCGGGAACGGACCGATCACTGTCGCCGTGGCGACGGACCAGAACAGCGCCTGGGCGAGGGCGGTCACCAGGCGGGTGCCGGCCAGCACGGCGTACGTCGGCGCGAGCGCGGCAGCGGCGTTCGCGGCGGCGAACAGGAGCATCGTGACGCCGAGCAGGTGCCGCCGGGGGACCCGCTGAGTCAGTCGGGTCAGCGGCACGGATGCCAGCACCACCACGACTGCGTACCCACTGACCAGCAGGCCCACCTGTGAGCGGGACCGGTCCAGATCGGGTGCGATGCGGGTCAGCAGACCGACGGGCAGCAGCTCGGTCGTGATGAACGCGAACGCGGCGAGGGAGAGCGTGACGAGCACGGCCCTGGCCCTTCGCGGCGACACCTCCGGTGCCATGGCCCACCCCCCATTCCAGGGGGTCACCGTAATGGAGGGCCCTACCCCCGCTCCGCGCGCGGGCCTCGGCTGCCGTCGACCGGATCGGCTGGCCGGGCCGATCGCCGCGGTCGACGGCCGGCCCTGTGGTCAGGATCGCGTCCGGAACGCGGCAAGGACGGCGCGGATCTGGTCGGCCGCGCCCCAGTCGTCGTCGAACTGGGCCAGCACGGCGAGGTGTTGTCGCAGCTGGATGACCGGCATCCGGGCCTCCCAGTCGGCGTCGAGCGAGGTCAGTTCGGCGTAGACCTCGAACATCCGTCGTGCCTCGGGCGGGGGCGAGGTGGACCACACGTGCGCGAGGTCGACCTCGGCCCACATGTACGACACGGCCGGGTCGATCAGCGCCGGCTCTCCTTCCGCGGTGGCCAGGACGTTCTGTGCCCACAGGTCGCCGTGCGTTAGACAGGCGGGACGCTCCGGCAACAGGTCGGGCAGGCGGTCGCAGAGCCGCTCCAACGCCGACCGGTCCTCCGCGTCGAGCGCCGCCTCGACGCGCGGCTCGTCGAGCCAACGCAGCAGCCGGTGCTCTGCGAAGAAGGCGAAGCCGTCGTCGTTCCACGTGTTGACCTGGCGGCGACGGCCCAACCAGTTGTCGTGGTGCCAGCCGAAACGGAGATGGGTAGTACTCAGGTGCAGGCGGGCGAGCAGGTGTGCGAACTGCTCCCAGAATGCCTCGCTGCGCGGCCTCTCACTCAACACCGACAACACCAGGACGTCCCGATCCGCCAGGATGACCTCGGGTGTCGCCACACCGCCCAACTCGCGCAGGGCGGCCAGCCCTTCGGCCTCGGCGACGAAGACGTCGTCGGCCGGCGGGTTGTCGAACGCCTTGACGAACACCGGCGGGGCGTCCCGGCGGGTGGCGATGCCCGCGAGCGCCGCGAGCCCGCCGGACACCGGCTGCACCGAGACGACCTCGCGCATACCGGCCAGGCGCAGACGCTCCAGCAGGGTCACCTGACGCTCCTCAGGGCCGGCGTACGAGGGTCGCCCGATCCTATGTGGTCGGTTACGGCTCGCCCTGCCGACGGCTGGGGTGATGGACACTGCTCGGCATGGGTGACATGTCGGTGGATCAGCAGCGGCTGGAGCGGACCGTCCAGGAGTTCGGTGCCCGGTGGACCAGAGACGCCGCCGACATCGAGACCTACCTCGCCGCACAGGTCTCCGACGCCAGCCACCGTGAGGTCGTCGGCCCGCTACGTGCCGCCAGTGGAGCCAGTGGTGTCGTCCGAGTCGGCGATCGGGAGGTCGCGGCCTGGGGCGACCCGGACGTCCCGGAGATGGCGTTCAGCGTCACCAAGTCGGTCGTGTCGGTGGTGGCCGGTCTCGCCTTCGACGACGGGCTGTTGGTGCCGGACCAACCGGTGCACCAGGTCGTCGACGTTCCCGAGTTCCGGGGGCCGCACAACGAGCAGATCACCTGGCGTCATCTGCTGCAGCAGTCGAGCCAGTGGGAGGGCGAGCTGTGGAGCAAGCCGACGGCCGTCGACGCGCAGAGCTTCCGCGAGCGGACCGAGGTGCACGGCACACCCCCGGGACAGGGGTGGGCGTACAACGACGTACGGATGAACCTGCTCGCGTACGCGCTGACGCTGC
This sequence comes from Micromonospora sp. NPDC048842, assembly GCF_040649935.1. Lineage (NCBI taxonomy): Bacteria > Bacillati > Actinomycetota > Actinomycetes > Micromonosporales > Micromonosporaceae > Micromonospora > Micromonospora sp. NPDC048842. The sequence goes on from NZ_JBEZGK010000005.1 coordinate 20,157, forward strand.
TGTTGCGCCGGTCGCTGCCGGAGGTGCTGCGGGAGCGGGTCATGGACCCGCTGGGTGCCTCCGACCGGTGGTCGTGGCACGGGTACCGGACGAGCGTCGTCGACCTGGACGGCCGCCGGGTCGAGGTGGTCTCCGGCGGCGCGCACTGGGGCGGGGGACTGATCGTCCCGGCCCGGGACCTGGCCCTGATCGGGCAGCTCTTCCTGGACCGGGGGACCCATGCCGGGACCCGGCTGCTCAGCGCCGAATGGGTCGACCAGTCCTGGGCTCCGTGCCAGGTGAAACGGGAGTACGGCTATCTGTGGTGGCTCAACGATGAACAGGTGCCGTGGCCCGGAGCCCCGACGACCGGCCGCAGCGCCCGGGGCAACGGCGGACGACACCTGCTGTGGGTCGACCCGGCCCGGGAACTCGTCCTCGCCTCCCACTGGACCGAAGAACCGCTCGATCTGATCCGCGAAGTCTCCCGCACCGTCACGAGCCCCACCGGTTGACGAGAGTTGATCCACCGGTAGCCGCGGTCGAGAATCGACGTCGTGGATTTGCCTCAGGACTGGGTCTCGCTGCTGGGCGAGCTCGACCGGCAGGTGTCGTCCGGGCGGCTTTCACCGGACACGGCGGCGTTGCCCGAGCTGATGAGTAGCTACGACGTGCCGGGGGTCAGCATCGCCGTCGGCCACGTGAGCGGGCAGGTGTGGGCGGCAGGGTTTGGCGTCACGGCGGTCGGGAGGTCGACTCCGGTGACCGCGAGCACCGCCTTCGCGGCCTGTTCGATCAGTAAGCACGTCGCGGCGTTCGGAGCGCTGCGACTGGTCCAGACCGGTGTCCTGGACCTCGACGCCGACATCGGCGAGTACCTCACCTCGTGGCACCTGCCCGGCCGTGAGGACCAGCAGGAGGTCACGGTACGACAGCTGCTGGCGCACACTGCCGGGCTGTCCGACACCTGGTACCGCGGCTACGCCACGGATCGCGCCCCATCGCTGTTGCAGGTCCTGCGAGGCAGCGGCGCGACGACCACTCCACCGGTTCGGCCGACAGTGTTACCGGGTAGCCGCTTCCGGTATTCGGGCAGCCACTACTCGGTGCTCCAGCAGCTGATGGCGGACACGACCGGAACTCCGTTCGAGGATCTCCTGCGAGATCTGGTGCTGGAACCGCTGGCCATGACCGACAGCAGCTTCGACCAGCAGTTTCCGCGCCAGCGACCGGATCAGGTGGCGCATGGCCACCACGGCGGGGGCACCAGGATTTCTGGCGGCTGGCGAACGCAACCGGAGCTGGCCGCGGCAGGACTGTGGAGCACCCCTACCGATCTGCTCCGGCTCGACCTCGAAATCGCCCGAGCCGTCTCGGGACGTTCGAAGCTGCTCGACAGCGATCTGGCCACCCAGATGTGCACACCGCAGATTCCGGGCGGCAGCTACGGGCTCGGTACCGAACTCGACGACAGCGCCGAGCGTCGGCGTTTCGGCCACACCGGGTTGAACGTCGGCTACACCTGCTTCTCCTACGTCTGGCCCGACAGCGGCGCGGCCGTCGCGGCGATGACCAACTCCGAGGATGGCTGGGAGCTGTTGGTCAGCGTTCGCGCCGCCGTGGACCGTCGGTACGCCACCACGAGGATCACCCCCGCGCCGCCTGCCGACGTGACGGGCCGCTACGTCCTGCGCGACGACTACCCGATCGACATCGCCCTCACCGACGGCCAACTGACCTTCGCCGCCTCGACCCAGCAACCGGTTGTCCTGCTGGCGGAGCCGGACGGTAGCTACCGACACCCGGACCTCGATCTGGAGATCCGGTTCGTCCGGAGCGATGATCAGCCCTTTGTCCTCGAACTACGTCAGGAAGGGGTCACACAGACCGCGAGGCCAGTAACCGAGCCACGTCCGTCAGGGCCGGTTGTGGACGAACCACGCGTCACCGGCCGGTAGGGCGACGGCGACCTCCCATTGACTCAGTTCGAGATCCGGGGCGAGCGCCTTGAGCTGTCCGGCGGCAACCCACGCCTCGTCACCCGGCGTCGGGCGACGACCCACCTGGAACTGGAGCATGGTGTCCCACGATGCGACCAGGCGGGCGTCCCACCGGTGCCGCCACTGCGCCAGCACCTCGGCGAGCTGCTGGCGCTCTTCCTCGGTGAGCGCACCGTAGAAGTCCACCCAGTACGTCGAGGCGCGGACATCGCTGGTGGGAAGCAACATGAGCAGGACGCTGTCCGGCGTGTACCAGTAGTCGGTCTGCGTCACGAGCCGCACGTTGCCGAGTACCTGGGCGTGCAGGTCGGCGTCGGCGAGCAGCCTGTCGTACAGCGCCCGCTCCAGCACCGGGAGTGGTGTCGGCAGCACCATGTCCGGCACCAGGGCGGTCAGGTCGATGCCGGTCGTGCCACGCGTGTAGAACTCGATCTCGTCCTCGTCGACCTGCTGGTCCTCGCTGTAGTGGCGGTAGGTCAGCCAGGGTTCGGAAGACGCCGCCGCCTCGACGAACGCGTGCAGCTCCGTCTCCGACGGACCCTGCTCGGGCTCGGACCGGATCGTCAGTGCGTCGTCGAAGTCGTCGGTGACCATGACGGGCCGGCGTCCGATGACCGGCACCAGCGCCTCGGCGGCCTGCCAGAACTCGTACAGACGGTCGGGGTCGACGCCGGCGACGAGGATGGTGCCCGACGGGCCGTGCCCGATCGGCAGGCCAGCCAGTGGCGTGCCCAGGAAGGCCGCTTCGATCTGCTCGAGGTCGTCTCGCACGCGGACAGCTTTGCCGATCATTCGAAGTGGTCGGCCAGCTTCGTCAGCTTGCTGACATACGCCGGCCAGTCGTAGTCGTCGGGGATGTTGCTGTTGGTCCGCCGGAGGCCGACCGCTGTGTCGTGCTGCTCGCGCATGATGTCGGCGTGACCGGCGTGCCGGGCCAGATCGCAGGTCACGTGGATGATGATCCGCTGTAGCGTCACGTCCTGCCGACCTGGCCGCCACCACGGCACCTGCCCCGGGGCGTCGAGTGGTAGCTCGTCGATCGTCTGGTCGGCGAACGCGCCGACCCGGCGGTACAGGTCGATCAGCCCGTCCTTCGTCTCGTCCTCACGGGCATACCAGTCTGCCTGCGGGTCCTCGTCGAACGCCGCCATGGGGACCAGCTCGTCGGGCGTCGGGAATTCGCGACCGAACGTGGGCCCGAAGTAGCCGGCTTCGACATTGAGGCAATGCTTGAGCGCACCCAGCAGGTTGTTGCCGGTTGCCGTGCGGGGCAGCCTGGCCTCCCGTCCGCTGAGTCCTTCGAGCTTCCAGATGAGGTCTTCGCGGTTCTCCCGGAGGTAGTTGTGCAGCGCGGCCTTCGCATCGCTCAGATCAGCCATGCGCGCCAGTCTTCCCTACCCGCCGTGCCTCGGCGGTCCGGTGCCCCGGCACCGGACCGCCGAACGACTCGATCTGCCCGGGGCGTCAGCTTCCGGTGCAACTCGCTGTGGTCCCGCTGCCGCTGCCAGTGCCCTGGAAGCCGAAACTGGTGGCCTGACCTGCGGCCAGTCGCCCGTTGTAGCTCTGGTTCGCGACAGTGATGGTCCCGCTGGTGCCGCTGCTGACCCCGTTCCAGAGCGAGCTGACCGATGCGCCGCTCGGCAGGGTGAGGGTCACCCGCCAGCCGGTCAGCGCGGTTGTTCCCGCGGTGACGCTGACGTTGGCGACGAATCCTCCGTTCCACTGGTCCTGGACGGCGTAGACAGCGGTGCAGCCGGGTGTGCCGGTCGGCGGCGGGGTGGTGGGCGGCGGCGTGGTCGGAGGCGGGGTGGTGGGAGGTGGCGTGCCGTCGTCGAGCGTCAGGTTCTTCTGCTGGACGCTCCACTGGCTGTGGCACAGACCGCAGTCGGCGCCGACGAAGGAGCGGCCGGCGGTGGCGTCGCCCTTCAGGCGCCATTTGAAGTAGAGAGTCGCCACCCGGCCGAACTCGCCGCCGTTGGCCTGGTCGTAGGTGCCGCCATGCCCGACATTCAGGTTGCCCATGAAGGCGGGCAGGCCGGCGGGCAGCTTGCCCCAGTCGTCGATGGCGTTCGGGTAGGCGATGTCGCTGGGCCCGCCGACGAAGTAGGCGATCGGCTTGGTCAGTCTCCTGAGCTGGTAGTCGTCGGCGTCGTTCAGCAGACCGCTGCTGAAGATGCCGGTCGTGGTGACGCGCGGGTCGTTAGAGACGGCGTACGCCTCCAGGCCTCCGCAGGAGAAGCCGGCGACGGCGACCTTGCTCGTGTCGATCTTGTTGTAGTACTTGCTGCCCTGCCGGGAGTTCTCCGCGACCGCCCAGTCGATGGACTGGGTGAGCATCTGGGAGGTGGTGGAGCCGGACCCGTTCGGGGCGCCGTTGGCGATGGCGAGGAAGCCGTGGGAGGCGATTTCGCGCAGGAAGTTGCCCTGGGATAGGCCGTTGGCCGAGCAGCCGCCGTTGCCCCACACGACGATGGGTAGGCGCTCGGACGGGAGGGTCTGCGGCCGGAAGATGGTGTGGTTGGCCAGGGTGGTCGAGGTTTCGTAGTCGGCGGGGTAGGGGCCGGAACCGCCGATGGCGGCGGACGCCGGTGTCCCGCCCAGCGCCATGATCACCGAGGTGACCGGGACGATGGCGGCCGCCAGCCCCGCGTAGATCTTTGCTCGCCTTCTCATTGAACCCTCCAGGAACGGTCACGGTGGCGCTCCCAGCGGCGGCGGGGGTGTCACTCGCGCCCCGACGAGAGTGGTCAGCGCTGGCCACGGGTCTGGTCGACGTGGGCGCGTCGCGGCCTGGGTGGCGGCCGTGCCCTCGGTCGCCACTGCCCGCTCATTCGGCGCCGGCGACCGCCCGGCCGCGGTCCCTACAGGCGCTCCGATGGGAGCTGTGTGCAGTTACTATCACTGTCGCAACGAAAAGTGTCAATGCATTGCTGGCTCTGACCGGCCGCGACGTCGTCAGCCGGCGAGTGGGCCGTTGCCGTGCTTTCCGCCGGTCGGCTCCGGCCGCGAGGGATCCCTCGACGCCTGGAAGTGGGTGATCCACGAGCCGGCATCCGACCAGTGCGGCGTCGCCACCTCGACCAGACGCGCCTGAGCGAGCGAGCCGAGCGTGGTGTGGATGTCCAGGAAGGTCTCCCTGGCCTCCTGGCGAGGCCAGGGCTCCGGCAGCAGGTGCGGGGGGAGATCCGGGTCGACGTCGGCGAACTTACGCCAGGAATCCATGGCGGAGGTCCGAGCCACCAGCGCCCGGGCCGGGTCCACCGCCCCGTTGCGCGCGGCCGCCCGCAGCTCGGCGTACTGCTCGATGAAGATCGAGTACGCGGAGGCGAGACTGGTCAGGTCGTACGCGGAGGCCGGCCCGTGTGGTCCTGCCTCCTCGTCGAACCGGGCGTGCAGGACCGACCACCGGGCACCCTCGACGTCGTGCAGGAGATCGCGCAGCGCCTCCCGCGCCGGCGCCGCGTCGGATCCCGGCCGGATCCACACACTGTCGTACAGGCCCACGAACCCCAGTGCGGTCAACGACCTGCGGAGCGCATGACGAGACGCCTGGCCGGCGTTCGGAACGGAGAAGGAGGCCAGCACCCATTCGCCGGTCCAGGGCGCCGGGTGGGAGCCGAAGTTCAGGAAGTGCCGCATCCGGGAGCGGTGCTTGGCGATCGCCTGCGGCGTGAGGTGGTAGACCGGCGACCGGCCCTTCCTTCGCGTCGCGATGAGACCACGCTTGACCAGCCGGGACAGCGCGGCACGGGCGCTGGACTCGCTGATCCCGAACTCGCGCAGAATGGCGATGACCGCCGTCGACGGCAGATCGGCGTCGGAGGAGTCGAGGTACTCGCCGAGCACTGTCGTCAGCAAATGCTGCGGGCTCGACCCCGCCTGGGCCCGGGGCACTCGGACGTCGTCGGCGTTCACCTCGTCAGACTGCCGCACAAGGATGCCCGCGGCTTGTCAGGTGGGGCGGGGCAAGGCGACTTCAGGGGCGGGTGGAGGCACTATCGTTCTGGCGTGCACATCCGTTTTGACGTCCCCGCCGATCCCGCCTACCCGAGCCGGGTGGCCGCTGCGCTCGGCAACGTCCGGCTCCGCAGATTCGGCTACATCGGAGCGGTCCTGACGGCGGTCGGGGTCATCGGTCTCGTCGTCTCGCGGGGTTTCGGGTGGGGCGAGCGGAGTTCACCGCTGTGGACCGCGCTGGTAGTGGCCGGCGTGCTGTCGATGCTGTACCGGCCGTGGGTGCTGGCTCGCGCCCGACGCCGTTCCGGCAGCTACGCCGTCGAGGGCGCCTACGACATCACCGATGACAACATCATGATGCGCAGCGGCTCGGAGTCCGGCGGCATCGCCTGGGACGGGGTTGCCCAGGTGCGGGACGCGGGAGACTTCTGGGTCGTGTACGTCGGCCGCATGCCGGCGACCGTGATCCCCCGCTGGCTGATGTCCGCCGAGGATGTCGAGACGTTGCGCGCCTACATGACCGATCGAGGGCTGCTGCCTCGTCGGTGACCTCGGCTGCCGCGGGCCGCCGCCGGATCGGACTACCGCGTCCGAGTCGGTCGCGAGGGGGCGCCGAGGAGTACCTCGTACCGGTAGAGATCGTCGTTGGTGCCGGTGTGCCGGAAGCCGGCACGTTCGAGGGTCCGCCGGGAGGCGACGTTGTCGCCGGTGGTCTCGGCGACAACGCAGGACAGCCCGTGCGCGGTCGCGAGGTCGAGCAGGGCGGCCAGTGCCTCCGCCGCGTAGCCGTTTCCCCGGGCTGACGCGGCGAGGCCGTAACCGACCTCGATGCGTCCGTCCTCCGGCTGGCCCTTGAAACCGATTCCTCCGATGGCTTTTCCGTCGGCGGTGCGGGTGATCCGGTAGTGCCCGAACGGACGTCGGTCGCCGTAGGCAGCGGTGGCGGCGAGAAAGCCCCGCACGCCGAGGACGTCGCCGTCGAAAGGGAAGTCCTCGGCCCAGTCGTCCCCGGCCCCGGCGCGCCGCCCGACGATGCGTTCCCCCTCTGCGGTGTCGATGGGGTGCAGGCGCAGTCGCGGCGTACGAAGCTCGGTCACGGGCAACAGCGAAGCAGTCCTCAGGGAACAGCACAAGCCGAATTACGCGCCCGGCACAGGCCCGCTTCGCGGAAGCGGACCTCCGTGTCGGCATCCCCGCCCCCGATCGTCTGTGACTCCCTATTCTCGACGGGGATGCACCAATCCGAGTAATGGCCGTCGGCCCGACGGCTAACAGGAGGCCGTCATGAGCACCAAGGATCGACCCGAGGGGATCAGCCCCACGGCGGTGGAGTCAGCACCAGGGCTGTGGCGGATCGATCTGCAACGGCACGACCTCAGCATCCCCGGGCGAGAGGTCATTCAGACGCGGGTGGAGTTCACCCCGGATTCGCCACCGTTCAAGCATTTCCACCCCGGCGAGGAAATCATCTGTGTTCTGCAGGGAACGCTCGAATATCGGCTGGAGGGGCAGCCACCCATTGTGTGCAATCCCGGCGACGCGCTCACGGTCCCGTACGGTGTGCACCACCAGGCCCGCAACGTCGGCGATGGTGTTGCTGTCGAACTGGCCACGTACGTCGTCGAGAAGGGGAAACCACTTCTCACCAAGGTGGAGTGAGATATCCGCAGGCCGTGGTCAGACGGTGGCTGAGTCGCCGGGTCGCAGGTCGACGAGCACGTCCGTCAGGCCCGCGGCCTCGAAGGCCCGCACGACGTCGTCGGCGCCCTGGGTGTAGTGCCCCCAGCCGTCCTGATGGACCGGGATGACCGCCCGGACGCCGAGCACTGTCGCCGCTCGGGCCGCCAGTTCCGCGGTCAGGGTGAGGAACGCCTCGCCGCGGGCCACGATCTGGGCCGCGCCGAGGTTGAGGATCGCGATCTCTATCGCCGGAAACTGCTCCGCGACGACCGCCACCACATCCAGCGAGGCGTTGTCGCCGCTGACATAGACGGTCGGCCAACCGGCCGCCTCCAACACGAACCCGATCACCGGGCCGTTGACCACGCCGATCTCCGGAGAACCGTGCAGCGCCGGAACCGCTGTGACGCGCACGTCGCCGACCTCGGCGTACTCGAAGGGCCGCAGGCCGGTCGCCAGTGGCCCGAGATTCGGCGCCCCCGCCGTGGTGGTGAACACCCGTCGGGCCCGGCGGGCGTACTCCCGCCCGGAGATGTCGAGGTTGTCGATGTGGTGTTCGTGCGACACGAGCACCACGTCGACCGGGTCGAGGTCCGTGGGCGCCGCGCTCGGGCCGGCGAACTTGGTGGCCGTGACCGGCCCGTTCTGGTACGTCCGCGGATCGTCGAAGGTCGGATCCAGCACGACGCGTTGGCCCGCGTAGTCGAGGACGGCAGTGGGGCCGCCGACGGTGCGTACGGTCAGCTTGTTCATGGTGTTCTCCCTGGTTGTTGACGCGCCTGCTCGCGCAGGGCCTGGTTCTCGGCGCGCAGGCGAGCGAGTTCGTCGCGTACCGGCGCGAGCGCGTCGGAGAGTTCCGCCTCGGTGAAGCGGGGCGTGATGTGTTGGGGGCAGTTCCAGTCGTAGCCCTGCACCTTGACGGTGATCAACCGTTCGACCCGGCCCGCTGGTCCGGGCGCGCTCAGCCTTGCCAGCAGCCCCTCGAACCCGCTGTCCCGCGCGTCGGTGACGTGCGCCGTGCCGATGATTTTGAGCCGGCGCTGGTGGGCGTAGTCCATGAGCAGCAGCGAGACCCGCGGTGACGTGGCGAGGTTGCCGACCGACAGGTACTGCCGATTGCCGCGCAGGTCGGCCCAGCCGAGGACGCTGTGCCCGTCGACGGGGTCGAGGACGTGCAGGAAGCCGGGTGGGCCGCCGCGGTGCTGTAGGTACGGCCAACCGTTCTCGCCGACAGTGCCGAGGTAGAAGCTGTCGCGTTCGGTGATGAAAGCCGCCTCTTCGTCACTGAATGTCGCATCCGTGTCCCAGTTGGCGGTCATGCGCTGGATGGCGGGCCGGCTGCCGTAGCGCTGTTGCGCGGCGACCACCGACGCGGTGGTCAGTTCCTGCAGGTAGCGGTGTGGCATGACGAGTACCTTCCAGGGGTCACCTAACCATCGTTACGACTTTTACCGGTAAGAAGATACGTCGCGACGACTAACCTGTCAAACGGCGGACGATGGTAAGGTTGGCGGCATGACACGTCGGCCACTGGTGGGCGAACCCCTCGCGCTGGACCTGGTCAACACCCAGTGGGTCGAGCGGGGCAGCCTGGTCGACCTCTTCGACGAGCCGGACGGGCTGCGGGGATGGCTCGCCGAACACCATCTGGAGGGTGACCCCGCAGCGGTGGAGACACCGTTGCGGGAGACGCGTTCGGCGCTGCGCCGCGTCCTCGAACAGCCCGACGAGGCCGCCGAACAGGGGGTCAACGCGATCCTCGCCCGTGGTGCCTCGCGCCACACGCTTCGTGCGGGTGCCGTGCATGAGCAGCCTGACGTCGACGCGGGCTGGCTACCCTCCTGGCGAGCGGCCATCAACTACCTGGACCTGCTACGCCAGCAGCCCAACCGCATCCGACGCTGCGGTAACCCGGCCTGTGTCCTGCACTTCTACGACACGTCGCGCAACGGCACCCGACGCTGGTGCTCGATGGACGGCTGCGGCGCTCGCGCCAAGGCCGCCCGCCACTACCAACGCCAGCGCGTCACCCCTACCGCCTAGCGTCAGGAGCAGGGGTACGGAAAACAGCGGCGGCGGCGCGACTCATAAGGTGAACGGATGTCGGTCAAGCAGGTCCAAGTGACTTTCGACTGCGCCGAGCCTGTGCGCGTCGGTCGTTTCTGGTGTGAGGTGTTGGGGTACGTCCCGCCGCCGCCCCCGGAGGGGTTAGCCACCTGGGACGACGTCAATTTCGAGCAGGGTTCGTGGTTCGCGTGCAGTGACCCGTCGGGGGTGGGCCCGCGGCTGTACTTCCAGCGGGTGCCCGAGGGCAAGGTCGTCAAGAACCGGGTGCACCTCGACGTGCGGGTCGGCACCGGGCTCGTGGGCGAAGAGCGCCTGGCCGTCCTCGAGGCCGAGTGCGCACGGCTGATCCCGCTCGGCGCGGTACGCGGGCAGTTGTTGCTCGCCGACGGCGAGAACGAGTCGTGCCTCAACATGCAGGACGTCGAGGGCAACGAGTTCTGTCTCGACTAGGCTGCCGGGCTCCTGCCGGGGGCGCTAGCCTCGGCCCTCATGACCTGGCTGCCCGAGGAGTTCGTCCACCCCGTCCACGTGCCGGTGCCTGATACCGCGTTGCACCTGCGGCCGATCCGCGAGGCGGACACCCCGCTCGACTACCCCGCCGTGATGGGATCCCGCGAACGCCTGTGGGAGATCTTCGGCCCGGCCTGGGCCTGGCCCAGCGAGACGATGACGTACGACGAGGACCGCGTCGACCTGCTGCGGCACGAGAAGGAGATAGCCGCGCACCAGTCGTTCAACTACGCGTTGCTGGACGAGGGGGAGACGGCGATCCTCGGCTGCGTCTACATCGACCCGCCGGAGCGCACCGGCTCCGACGGCGAGGTCTCCTGGTGGGTGGTGGACGACCTGGTGGGCAGCGAGGTGGAGGCTGCCGTCGACGCGCTGGTGCCGCAGTGGATCGCCGCGGACTGGCCGTTCCGCCAGCCCCGCTATCTGGGCCGCGACATCACTTGGCAGGACTGGCTGGCGTTGCCGCGCGTCTCCTGAGCGCGGCCGCGCCTGATGGGGGCCAGGCGAAATCGACTGGCCCCCACCTGCGGGCTCGCTCAGCCCAGGTACTTCTCCCACGGACCGGTGATGGCCAGGGTGAGGCCAGGGTCCTGCATGTTGACGAAGAGCACCTTGCCGTCCGCGCTGAAGGTCGGCCCGCAGAACTCCGAGTCGTTGAGCTGGTTGCGGGCGATCGCGTACGTCGGCCCGCCCGGGATGGTGCTGAGCACGTGCGAGGCTCCCGTGCCGTCCTCGGCGAGCACGAGGCTTCCCCACGGGGTGACCGTCACGTTGTCCGGGCCGTCGAAGGTGAGGTCGGTGTACTTGACCGGCGCACCCTCCTCCGAGGCGGTCTGGTGCGGGAAGTACGTCACCAGCTGGATGGTCTGGTTCTTGTAGTTGTAGAACCAGACCATTCCGTCGTGCGGCGCCGCGTCCGCCGGCAGGTCACCCTCGTCCCAGGCGTAGGAGTTGACCACGTACACGCCCTCGTCGGTGGCCCACACGCCCTCGAACTTGCGTCCGCGGGTGACCTGGCCGTCGGCGAACTGCTCGCGTACCGACTTGGTGCGCGCGTCGCGGTCCGGTACCTCGATCCAGCGGACCGGGAAGGGGCGGCCCAGCTGGGCGGAGGTCAGGTAGGCGACGTCCGGCAGCACCGAACCGTCATCCATGATGATCTGCATCGCGGCGAGAACGCCGGCGTTCGGCGCGAGGCGGGTGAGCACGCCCGGGCCCAGCTTGACGCCGTGTGGCGCCGTCCAGCGGTAGAAGAGACCGTTGGGCTCGTCGGCGTCCTCGGAGAGGTAGATCCGGGTGCGGTCCTTGTCGACGGCAAGGGCCTCGTGGGAGTAGCGGCCCAGGCACTTGATCGGCTTCGGGTCGGCGCTGCCGTCGGCCCACACCTCGAAGACGTAGCCGTGGTCCTTCTGGTAGACGCCGGACCGGCCGCCCTCTTCCCACGTGTCGCCGGCCCGGTCCTCGGTCTCCTCGCAGGTGAGCCAGGTGCCCCACTGGGTCGGCCCGCCGGCGCAGTTGGAGATGGTGCCGGAAAGTGCCACGAACTCACCCAGGTTGCGGCCGGCGAGGTCGGTCTTGATCACGGTGCAACCGCCGGCGTCGACGGCGCCCGCGTCGTAGACAGTTCCCTTGACGTGCGGCACGCCGAACTCGGCGCCCGGGTCGATCTCGTGGTTCTGGATCAAGGTGTACCGGCCGTGGCCGGCGTCGTAGACGGCCATGCCGTCATGGTCCGACGGGGTGGTGCCCTGGCCGCGGTCGAGCCGGGTGACGCCGGTACGGGTGACCACCGTGTAGCTGAAGCCCTTGGGCAGGGCCAGGATTCCCTTGGGGTCGTCCACGAGCGGCGGGAAGGGCACGTTACCGGGCTTCACCGGCGGGTGCGGCCGGGCCGGGCTGGCCTGGGCCAGGGACGGCAGGCCGCCCGCGACGGCAAGGCCGACGCCGGCGGCGGCGCCGCTGGCGAGGAAGGTACGACGAGAGGAAGGCACGTGGATCAACTCCTGGTCAAGACGTAGTGCGACGACTGGCAGCCAACTCCTTCGGGCGGACAGCGACACGTCACCAGTGGGATCGGGCGGTGACATCGGAGTTAAGAGTCAGGGTCGCGCACGCGTCGCTGGCAGCAGGGCGGGCCAGTCCTGGGTGATGGCCCAGTCCGCGAAGCTGTGCCAGCCGACCCCCGGGTAGTCGCGGCGCAGCGCGGCGACGTCGACGGTCAGGCCCACCGTGCTGAAGTAGTCGAACATGGCCGCCAGGTCGGTGGACCGCTGTCGAACCTGGGCCAGCGGCACCTGCGTGTGGGTGATCGGGCGGCCGATGGCGCCGGCGAGGATCTCGGCCAGCTGGGCGGGTGTGCGTTCGTCGGAGGCGATGTCGACGCGTCGGCCGGCGAACTCGCTCGAGCGTTGGAGGGCGAGCGTGGCGAAGGCGCCGATGTCGACAGCCGGGATGAGGGTGAGCGGCCGGTCGGCGGGCATCGGCCAGGCAAAGGTGCCCCTGCCCAGACCGTCGAGCGTCCAGCCACTGGCGTAATTGTCCATGAAGGCGGCCGGCGCGATGATCGTCCAGGGCACTGTCGAGGTGCGCAGGTGCCGCTCGACCAGGTGCTTGCTGTCGTAGTGCGGGATGCCGGTGCCGCGGTCGGCGTGCGCGACGGTGGTCAACACGAGGTGACAACCCTCCATGCTGCCGCCATGAGCAATTCGCACACGCCAGCTCAGGCCGAGCAGCCAGCGATCCACGTGCACGGCCTGGAGAAGTCGTTCAAGCAGCTGAAGGTGCTGCGCGGCGTCGACATCGACGTCGCGCGGGGCAGCATCTTCGCCCTGCTCGGCTCGAACGGTGCCGGCAAGACCACAGTGGTGAGGATCCTGGCCACGCTCCTCAGGGCCGACGACGCGCGTCTGGTGGAGGCGGCCGACATCTTGGCCAGCCTCCCCGAGCAGGCGTACCGCTCTGGCGAGATCGACCTGGGTGAGGTGGCGCAGGACGATCTACCGTTCGACCTTCTGGATGCGCTGGCCGTCGAGGCGGACCCGCGGGTGAAGCGACTACTGGGTCTGATGCGCGAGCGCGGCTGGGATGGTCTGGCGCGGCTGGAGCGGCTGGCAGAGCCGTCCACCTGATCGACTGTCAGCTCTGTTGGTAGTTCACCGCGGCGAACCCGCACGGCTGGTGCAGGTGCAGGTAGTAGGCGCCCTCGCCGAACTCGTCCAGGTCCGCGCCGCCGAGCAGACCCACGTAGTCCATCGGCTCCCCGCACCCGGGGCAGTCGGCGTGCTCGGCGTCCTGGATCCAGTCCGGTCGGCCGCCCAGCGTGGAACCGCCCTGGTGCCAGGCACTGGCCTGGTACGGGCTCGCCAGTGCCGGCCCCGCAACCGGGAGCAGTGTCGGCGGGTCCTCCGGCCCGGCATCGCCGCCCAGATAGCTCGGCCGGGTGTTGTCGGCGCACCAGCCGGTGGTGCCGGCCGGCGTGACCCGGCTGTACAACGTCGCGTAGCAGGCGCAGAAGTGGCAGGTCTCGATGACGAGGCGGCCGGACCAACCGGTGTGGGCGAGCGCGGCACCGACGGCGGGGTCGGAGGTGTCGAGGTCGGCGGCGACCCAGAGCGGCGACGCGCACCAGGGGCAGGCGGATCGGTCCGCCGGTGCGGGCGTGTCCCGCATGACCCACCGGTACGCGACGTCAGCGCACAGGCCCCGTCGGTTGCCGTCCGGGCCGATCGTCCAACCGCCCTCGGCCGCGTAGCTCAGCACCCCCACGTGCAGGTCGTCCGCGCCGGCCGGAGGGCGGGTCGACCAGCGACGCAGGGCGTCCTCGGCGAGCGGGTGAGCGCTGTGGGCCAGGATGAGGAGCAGATTGTTGAGTCGGTCCGGCGTCTGCCCGCCGTCGACCTGCTCGATGACCCGGCCGACCACGTCGGCGCCCGCCGACCGGTACAACGTCGCGGGCCACAGCAGGTCGAGGTCGAGCAGGGCCCCGTGGTACGGCGACAGCCTCTCCGGATCGGCAGCGGCGATCTCGCTCAACTCCTCGATCGCGTCGTCGTCCTCGTCCGCCGCTCTCCTGATCAATTCCTCGATCACGAGCGGATGGTAGCTCCCCCCTCCGACGCTCAGCGTCCCGCTGCCGGGGCCGGCTGAGGTCGACGATCAGTGGACCTGTCGGGTGTGTCGCGCCACCAGCGGCGGGATACCAGCGCCGCCAGCCCGGCGCCCGCGGCGTTGAGCAGGACGTCGTCTACCGACGACACCCGGTCCAGCCGCAGGACGTACTGGGCGGTCTCGACCAGGACCGAGCAGCCGGCCGCGAGGGCCAGGATCCGCGGCACCGATGCCAGCGCCGGGAACCGCAGCGGGGCGAAGAACCCCAGGGCCGCGAAGACCAGCAGGTTGCCGACGATCTGGAACGTCGCCGTCACCGGACCCCCATCGGAGAAGATCGTGAGCAGGTCGCGCAGCGGCACCAGTGTCACCCGGCCGGAGACGGCGCCGGCCTGCTCACCCGGCAACATGATCATCCAGACCCAGGGGACGGTGCCGTACACGATGCCGACGTCGGCCAGCGACGTCCGCCACGCCGACGTGGCGCCGACGGCACGTCGGCGGCGCGCCAGGGCCCACACCGCAAGGGCGGCCAACGGCAGGACGATCGCCGTGATGAGGACGACGCCGTTGAACGTACCGAGCCAGCCGTGCCAACCCTTGACCATGCGACCCCCGCTTTTCGCCCAGCCCCGAGAAACCTACCCGGCCCGGGCCGCGAGTGATCGCCTGTTCGTGACACCGCCGCGACCTGGCTACCGCAGCGGATCGTGTTCTGCTGCGGTAGCCACTCGTCTGACCGGAGCCGGTGTTCAGCGCGTCACGAGCTCATCGGTCGACGGGCGAGGTGGCCGATGCCCGTCATGGTGGCTGCGGCCACCGCGATGAGGACCGCCAGCGGTAGCGGCTGACCGTCGAAGTGCCGCATCGCCCCATTGACGAGCAGTGGGTCGGGGATGAGCCATCCGGCGAGGAAGCCGGTGAGTGCGACGCCGACGATGACGGCGGGCCGGTGACGGCGGACCGCGAATGCGGCGGCGACAGCGGCGGTGGTGGCGGCGAGGATCCCGATCACCGTCGGCACGGCGTCGACAACGTAGACGCCGTGGCGTCCCCATTCTCCGGTGCCTTTCCAGGCGAGGATCCCGAGCGGGACGAGGGCCCACCAGAACAGGCGCGGCCGGGGCGCGGTCCACCGCTCGCGGGCGGCGATCGCGAGCAGGACGAGGATAGAGACCGGTACGGCGTACGCGAAGAGCTGTTGGCCGAGGTTGGCGCCCATGCCGGCGCCGTTGAGCGTGTCGATGACGAACCAACCAACGGTGACCGTCAGGAACATCGCCTGCAGGGTGAGGGCGGTCCGGGTCGCGCCGCACAGCCAGGCGATCAGCGGTGCGAGGGGCAGCAGGCCGAGAGCGACCAACTCCGGCCAACTGGAGATGACGGCCGGCATGTCGGTGGCGAGGACGGCCCCGGTGAACAGGTCCAGTGTGTCACCGGCGGGCCGGGTGCCGGCGGCGACGAGCAGGGCACTGAGCCCGGTGGTGAGGGCCGCGGTGGTGACGGGCGTCGTGAGCCGCAGCCGGATCGCCAGGGCGATGATGTTCAGTGTCTCGTGCGGGCTCGGGTGTCGACGGCCGTCGTCGAGGTCCAGAAGCAGTCCAAGCAGTTCCTCACCGCGGGCTGTGCGATGCGTGGCCGGTAGCAGGCGCAGCAGACGTCGATAGCGTCGTTCCAGAGGGCTCATGTCCGGGCTCATCCGGTGGCCCCGAGACGCGGGGCGTTGCGGGCGGCACGCTTGTTGAGGCGCTCCTCGGCGAGCCGGACGGCGTCGGCCATCCGTCGGCTCTCGGCGCGGATGGCGTCTGCACCCGCGTCGGTCAGTCTGTAGAAACGGCGCAGCCGGCCCTTCTCCACCTCGTCGTGGTCGGGGGCGATGAACCCTTGGGTGACGAGGCGGTCGAGGGCACCGTAGAGGGTGCCGGCGCGTAACCGGATCCGGCCGTCGGTCATCTCGTCGACCTCCGTCACCACGGCGTAGCCGTGCCGGGGTTGGTCGGCGAGGGCGGAGAGGATCAGGAACGTCTGCTCACTGATGTCCATACACGATATATATCGCACCACGATATATAAAGCAACGACGTTGCGCGATGGAGCGGCAGGGCCGTCATCGGCGGAGTGGGGTCGCCGGTCGTGCCGCCCTCGCACGGCTCGCGAGGGTGGCACGACCGACCGATCTAGCGGTGGGTCAGCTGCGGGTGGACCACCGCTGGTTGGTGCCGCCGTTGCAGGCCCAGAGGATGAGCTTGGTGCCGTTCGCGGTGGCGGCAGCGTTGGCGTCGAGGCAGAGCCCGGACTGGACGCCGGTGATGGTGCCGTTGGAGTTGAGGTTCCACTGTTGGTTGGTGCCGCTGTGGCAGTCCCAGATGATGGCCTGGGTGCCGTTGGCGGTGCCCTGGCCGGAGGCGTCGAGACACTTGTTGCCGTACACCTGGAGTTGTTTGCCGGCGGTGTAGGTCCAGCGCTGCGCGGTGTTGCCGACGCAGTCCCAGAGTTGGACCTGGGTGCCGTTGGTGGTGCTGCCGTTGGGCACGTCGATGCAGCGGCTGGACTGGGCGCCGACGACCTGGACGTTCTGTTGCGGGTTGCCGCCGCCGGCCGGGGCGTAGGCGGCGGCGTTGATGTTGGCCTGGACGGCGTTCTCGGTGGCCGCCGTCGGGTAGCCGGAGGTCAGCACGCCCTCGAAGAAGGTGCCGCGACCGGTGATGCTGTTGTCACCGCCGATGCCGAGCAGGATGGCGCCTTCCTTCTTCATCGGGTGATAGCCGTTGGGGCGTGGCCCGTCGAAGTAGGTCGTCAGGCTGCCCGACTGGGCGTTGCCGCCCCGGATCGCCCAGTGGTTCGGCTCGCCCTTGACCATGGCGGTGACGAACCGGTGGTTGATCGACGCGATGTTGTTGTAGCCCGCGTTGACGCCGGAGAACAGCCCCCACTCAAGGTCGGCCATGATCCACGGGCCGGCCCCCGCCCCGTAGCCCCACTGCTTGTTGGCGCCGAAGTAGACGGTCTCCATGATGGCGCGCTCGTCGGCGAGGTTGTTGGTCTGCGCATTGCCGTAGTCGAAGCAGCACCACTGGTTGTAGTGCGTGCCGTCGACGACCGCGTAGATGCCCTCGGGCTGGTCGCCGGTCGCGACACCGTTTGTGTTGTTGTTGCGGTAGCCGGTGCCGGGGGCGATGTAGACGCCGTACGCCTTCTGGCCGCCGACGGTGACCGGTGCCGCCTTCGCGTCGGCGAGATTGTCGAATCCGCCGGGGGCAGGGCCGACGAAGTAGCCGGGGGGCGCCTGGGTCAGACGGTTGTTGCGGCCGGACTGGTCGTAGATGATCGTGATGACGCAGTTGGTGTTGGCGCAGAACGTGTCCTGGGTGGCGGCGTTGGCGTAGCCGCCCTCGCTGAGCACGCCGACGTCGCGGGTGGTGTTGTCCGACGATCGTCGGACCTGGTAGAGCGGGCCGTTGTACGCGCCGTACAGCGCGCGGGTGGTGCTGTGCGCGGCCACGCACGGCGTGCCGCCGGAGGCGTAGATGTCACACGGACCCGTGCCGGCGGCGTGGGCGACGCCCGGCGCGTCCGAGACCACATAGGCGCCGGCGCCGACGACGAGGACGAACAGGGTCCCGACGGCGGCCATCAGGCGACCCAGTTTTCTCTTCACGTTCATCGGATCCTTTCGGGTGCGTGGCGGGAGTGGTGTGCGGTGCTGGAATTGACGTCACACGTCATACCTGTGACATTAATGGTCGTCCATCTATAAGCGCTAGTTGGCACGCGTTGGTCATCGATCGACGAGCCTGAGGACGGATATGCTGGTCGGCGGAGCACGGTGCGTCCCCGTATCGGGGCAAAAATCGATTCGAGGGCGATTGATGAACATCGGGGAGATCGCTCGCCGGGCGGGGGTGTCCCGCAGCACCGTTTCCTACGTGCTCAGCGGAAAACGCAGCGTGTCGGAGGCGACCCGGCAACGGATCCAGTCGGTCATCGACGAGTTGGACTACCGGCCGAACGCCAGCGCCCGTGCTCTCAAGGAGGGGCGCACCCGCACCCTCGGGCTGGTCATCCCGCCAGCGAGCCAGCGGTTGACCGACATGCAGCTGGGCTTCGTCGCCAGCGTCGTCGAGGCCGCGGCCCGCCACGACCTCGACGTGCTGCTGTCCCCCTCCGGTGGCGACCATGACCGGTCGTTCGAGCGGATCGTCACCGGGCGTCGGGTGGACGGCGTGGTCCTCATGGAGATCCGGCTGGCCGACGACCGGGTGACCCGACTGACCAAGGCCGGGCTGCCGTTCGTCACCATCGGCCGGACTGCCGAGCCGCACGGGATGAGCTGGATCGACATCGACTACGCCGGGCTGATCGCCCGGTGCGTGCAGCACCTGGCCGACCTGGGGCACCGGCACGTGGCACTCGTGAACCGGTCCGCCGAGTTGGTGGCCGCCGGGTACGGCCCCAGCCATCGCGCGCTGACCGGTTTTCGGGCAGCGGCGGTGGAGCGGGGGTTGACCGGCGTGGAGGTCTGCAGCGGCGACGACACCGCCTCCGGCGAGGCGTGTATGGAGCAACTGCTGGCGACGCATCCGGAGGTCACTGCGGTGGCCACCATCAACGAGGCCGCACTGCCCGGAATGCAGCGCGCGTTGACCGGCGCAGGGTTGTCAGTGCCACGCGACTTCTCCGTCACCGGAGTCGCCGCGCAGCACTGGGCGGAGGACTTCCGCCCGCCGCTGACCGCCGCCGACGTGCCGATGGTCGAGATGGGCGCCGAGGCGGTGTCGCTTCTTCTGGAGATCATCGCGGCACCCGATGCCGTGCCGCGACACCGCCTGTACAGCCCGCCCATCTCGTTGCGTTCCAGCACCGGCCCGGTCCGCGGCCGCTGATCCGACGGCGCTACCCGCCCCTGACCCGCCGTTCCTCCTGGGCGGCGGCGAGGATGAGGTAGCTGCTGGCGGTCCAGGTGTAGGCACGGTCCCGCAGCCCGGTGCCGGTCTCGGCGTCGAAGTTCTCCGCGAAGCCGGACTTCTCGCACAGCGCGAGGAACCGCCGACTGATGTCGTCGGCGATCCTGGTCTGCCCGGCCCGGCGCAGGCCGTCCTCGACCAGGACTGTGGAGGGCGCCCAGATCGGGCCACGCCAGTAGCCGTCGGCGAGGTAGTGCGCCGAGTCGGTCGGCTCGGTGGCCAGCCCGTGCGTGGTCAGGTGCGTTTCGACGCCGCGCGCCAGCGCAGCGGCGACCGGGGCGGGCAGGTCGGCCCCGAGTGCCACGGGCATCAGGTCGAGCAGGCTGCGGCTGGTGCGCCGCTGCCCGGTGTGGGGGTCCCGGGCGCAGAAGCGTTCGCCGTCCCACAGGTCGCGCAGCATCGCCCCGTGGATCCGGTCGGCCTCCTCCGACCAGCGGGTGGCGGGCTCACCCAGCTCGGTGGCGAGGTCGGCGAGGCAGCGGAGCTGCGAGACCAGGAACGCGGCGAGATCAGCCGTCTCGAGGACCCTGTTGTCGTCGAAGGTGGTGGCGTTGTCCCAGCCACTGTCGTTGCCGTGCTGGTAGTGCGGCAGGTCGTGGCCGGGGGCGCGTCGCGCGTCGAGCCAGAACCCGGTCCAGCGGGCGAGCCTGTCGTACGTCTGCGCCAGCGCCGCCCGGTCCGGCGGCTGGGGAAGGCGTCGGCGCAGGTGCCGGAGGGCCCAGCCATGGATGGGAGGCTTGACGTAGTTGTGCAGGACCTCCGAGTGGGTGACCGAGTCGGGGAGGGCGCCGGCCTCGTCCTGGTGGTCGAAGGGCAACTGGAACTGGTGCCAGGCCAACTCCGGCTCGCCGGCCGCCAGGGCGATCGCGTTGAAGCAGTGGTCCCAGCTCCACACCTTGTCCATCCAGTGCTTGGACATCAGGACGGCCGGCCGGGTGACGAAACCCGCCGGGGCGACAGTGGCCGACCACAGGACGTACGCGGCCAGCTCGGCGGCCGGGGTCTCGGGGCCGCGCCAGGGCGCTATCGCGTCGACGAACGCGGTGAACTCCGCGAAGCGATCGCGGCACAACTGCTCGAAGGTGACGGAACCGGCGTACGGGCGGCGGGCAGTGGCGTACTCCTCGACCGCGATCTCCCAGGGCTGGTCGCCGGGAAGGTCCAGGGATCTTTCGGCGCTGCCGAGCGCCTGCGCGCCGTCGGTCCGCGGCAGTGCGCCGGAGAGCACGGTGATCCGGTAGCGGCGACCGGTCTCGTACGAGGTGAACACGTGTGATCCGTCGACCGGGTCGGCGTACAGGTAGGTGCCGCTGAAGGGGGTGAGGGTGTGCGCGGCAGCGGCCACCCGCAGGCCGAGCCGGTGGCCCCGGATCCGCAGAGTGTCCGGCCCGTCGTAGACGGCTTCGATCCGGTCGGCCCCGTTGTGCCAGGTCAGCAACGCGGGCGTGGCAACGACAGTGGTGCCGGCGACGGTGGGGGTGAGCCGCAGCACGGGGTGCAGCCCGGTCTGGTGCGAGACCAGGTGCAGGTCGTCGGCATACGTCTTCTCGGCTACCACCGGGGAGATGTTGAACCAGGATCCGCGGTAGCTGAACGGGATGTCCTGGATGGAGAACTCCGGACCGGACGGGGCGACGGTCATGGGTGGCGAGTGCCTTTCTGTGGTGCGGGTGGTCGGTCCTCGACCGCCGCGGATGGTCAGTCCTTGACGGCGCCGGCGGTCACGCCCATCGAGACGTACCGCTGGGCCAGGATCAGCAGCACGGCGGCGGGGATCGAGGCGACGACGGCGGTGGCCATGATGGCGTTCCACTGCTGGTTGTTGTTGCCGATGTAGTGGTAGATGCCGAGGGTGATCGGCTGGTAGTCGCCGCCGCCGGCCAGGGTCGAGGCGAAGATGAAGTCCGACCAGGACCACAGGAACGCGAAGAGCGACACAGTGACGATCGAGTTGCGGCTGACCGGCAGCACTACCGACCAGAAGGCCCGCAGCCGACTGGCGCCGTCGACCACGGCGGCCTGGAGCAGCTCGTCGGGGATGCCGGACATGAACGCCGTGAAGATCAGGACAGCGAACGGCACCGCGAGGGTCGTGTCGGCCAGGATCAGGCCGGGCAGCGTGTTGAGGACGCCGAGGGTGAGGTAGATGGCGTAGAAGCCCATCGCCATGATGATTCCCGGGATCATCTGCGCGATCAGCAGCAGGAAACTCAGCGCCGGGCCGCCGGGTGGCCGGAGCTTCGCCAGCGCGTAACCGGCGGGGGCGGCCAGCGCCACGGTCAGCACCACGGTGCCGAGGCCGACCAGGAAGCTGGTGCCGAGGTAGGGCAGTTGCTGGTCGAGCACCGCCCGGTAGCCGTCCAGGGTGCCGTTGGTGGGGAACAGGTGCGGGGGACTGGCCCGCATGTCCTGGTCCCGGGTGAAGGACACATTGATCATCCAGTAGACGGGGAAGAGCATCAGCCCGGTCAGCACCAGGCCGACGCCGGTCTTCCACCAGGCCCGAGGCGTCGAGGTGGTCATCGCAGCTGTTGCCTCCGCTCGATCCGGATGTAGACGAGGCCGGCGATCAGAGCCAGCACGATGAGCAGGTTGCCGATGGCCGCGCCCGGGCCGAACTCGGGCAGCAGGTTGCCGAAGCCGAGCCGGTACGACCAGGTGGCAAGCGTTGCCGAGGAGCCGGTCGGGCCGCCCTTCGTCATGATCCAGATGATGTCGAAGACCTTCAGCGTGTAGATCAGCCCCAGCAGCAGCGTGATCAGGGAGACGGGACGCAGCAACGGAAAGGTGATTCCCCAGAACCGCTGCCACCCCGTCGCGCCGTCGAGTGCTGACGCCTCGTACATCTCGGTCGGGATCGCCTGTAGGCCGCTGTAGAGCACCACCAGGTTGAACGGGATGCCGATCCAGACGTTCGCGATGATCACCGAGGTGAGTGACCAGCCCGGTGAGGTGAGCCAGTTGACCGGGTCGATCCCGACGACGCCGAGCGCCGTGTTGACCAGCCCCGAGTCGCTGTTGAGCAGCCACGACCAGGTCGATGCCGAGACGATCAGCGGCAGCAGCCACGGTACGAGGATCAGTGCCCGCAGCGTGCGCGACAGGGGGAAGTGCTTGTAGAAGAAGAGGGCAAGGGCCATGCCGATGGTGAACTGGAAGGCGAGCGAGGCCACTGTGAAGACCACTGTGTGCGTCAGTGTCGGCCCGAATGCCGGGTCGGTCAGGACGGTCCGGTAGTTGTCGAGGCCGGCGAAGGGTGCTCCGCCCTGCACGAACGAGCGGACGGTGTACTCGCGCAGGCTCAACTCGACGTTGCGGTAGAGCGGGTAGGCGTAGAAGGCCGCCAGGTAGATGGTCACAGGTGCCAGGAAGCCCCAAGCCCACCATCGGCTGGGCCGGCGGGCACGGGACGGGGGAGGCCCGGGTGGGGCGGCGGTCGCCGCCCCACAGTGGTCTCGTACGGCGGTGTTGGTCTCTGTCGTGGAGGGCATGGTGTCGCTTCGGATCGCTTACCTGGTAGTGGCGGCGGTCTGCGCGGCGGCGAGCGCCTCCTGTGGCGACTTCCCGCCGCTGAGTGCCGACTGCACAGCGGTCCACAGCGCCTCGGAGATCTTCGGGTACTTCGTGCCGAGGTCGTCACCGGTGCGGCCCTTGGCTGCCCGGACCGCCTCCACCCAGACCTTGAGCTTGGGGTCCGCGGTGGCCTGCCGATCCTGTACGGCGGCGACGGGCGCGACGTAGGAGAGCGTGGTGTCAGTGGTGAGGAGGTTGTCGGCGTTGGTCAGGCAGGTGACGAGCTTCTGCGACGTCTCGTACCGGCCGGTCTTCTTCTGCACCGGAATGGAGACGAACTCACCGCCGGTGGGCGCCGGGGCCGGGCCGCCCGCGCTGGCCGGGATCGCGACAGTGCCGTACGAGAAGCCGAGCTTCTCCGCGTTGGCCAGTTGCCAGGTGCCGTTCTCGGCGAACGCGTAGTCGCCGGTGGCGAACTCCTGCCAGCTCGTGGTCTGGGTGTTGTTGATGACGGAGTTCGGGGCGTGGCCCTGCTTGAGCCAGTCGGTCCAGAGCGTCAGCGCGGACACCGCCTGCGGCGAGTCGAGACTCGTCAGTTGGGCGCCCGACCCCCAGAACCAGGGCAGGAACTGGAAGCTGCCCTCCTCGGTGCCGATCGCGGAGAAGGTGATGCCCTTCTTGCCCTTGGCCTTGACCTTGGTCAGTGCCGCGGTCAGTGAGGTCCAGTCCTTGACGGCGGCGGGATCGACGCCGGCGGAGGTGAGCACATCCTTGTTGTAGTAGAGGGCGAGGGTGTTCGCCCCGATCGGCACCCCGTAGGTCTTGCCCCCGCTCTGGCCTGCGCCGAGCAGGTTCTTTTCCATGGCCGAGACGTCCAGCTTGTTGTCGTCGGTGGTGGTGAGCGCACCGGCTTCGGCAAGAGTGGAGATGACCGGGTTGTCCACGATCAGCACGTCCGGTGAGTTTCCCTGCTGGGCGGCGAGCAGCGCCTTGTTGGTCAGGTCGGTGGTGTCGTAGCCGGTCCGCTCGACAGTCACCCCGGCGGAGGTGCCGCACTTCTTGAGCAGCGCGACCCACTCGGAGTCGTCGGCGAACTGCGGATACGGGTCCCAGACGAGGTAGGCGCCACCGTCGGCGCCACCGTCGGCTGACGACGAGCAGGCGCTGCCCGTCACGGCGGCGAGAGCTATCACGGCGACGGCGGCCAGGCGCCGCCGACGACTGAGTCCGGTCATGTGGTGCCTCACTTCGCATCGATCGTCAGGTGGGGGTGTGTCGGTGATCGTCGCGGCTCGAAACAGTCCAACCACGCGGCGAATCGATTCGACGAATCGGTTCGCCCGAAGATAGGTCTGGCCATACCCGGGGGTCAAGGGTCAGTTGGTCGATCCGGGAGGTTCGCTGGGCAACACGGGCGTCACCGCGCCGGCACTTCATTGACATGGTTCAGTTCCCGGCCCTACGATCCGTGCGAATCGATTCGCAAGTGCTGCCCTCCGGAGAGCGTCCCCCGCGCCCCACCAAGGAGCCGCCCGTGAAAACCCCGTCCCGCAGCAGGTCAGGACGAGCCCGCGTGTTCGTGGCCCGCCTCGTCGTCGGCCTGCTCGCCGCCGCTGCCGCAGTCACCGTCGTCCCGTCCCCCGCGCAGGCCGCCGACGAGTCGATCAGCGTCAACTTCGCCACCACCAACGGTGCGCCGACCTACCGCGCCTCCGGCTGGATCTACGGCATGACCGAGAACGCCAGCGGTCCGGCCGACCACTTCTACCGGGACGTCAAGTTCCAGTACATGCGCGCCGGCGGCGCGCAGCTCCCGGGCAGTGGCTGGGTCGGCGGCACCTACGACCGCCGCTGGAACTCCACAGTCGCCCAGGCGCGTCGCACCACAGCCCTCGGCGGGAAGTTCATCATCCTGCCGCACGACCTCTGGGGTGCCGACGGCGCCGGAATCTCCCGCTTCCCCGGTGACAACGGCAACTGGACCGACTACGACAACTTCCTGACCCGCCTGATCAACGACGTCCGGGCCTCGGGCCTGTCGGTGCAGTGGGACATCTGGAACGAACCCAACATCACCATCTTCTGGAACAGGCCGATCTCCCAGTACCTCGAACTGTGGCGGCGGACCTACCAGCGCATCCGGGCGGAGTTCCCCAGCCAGCTCATCGTCGGGCCGAGCTGCGCCTGCGTACCGTCGACCAACCACGCCTTCTGGAACCAGTACCTGGACTTCGTCCGCTCGACGAACACGGTGCCGGACATCATCAGCTGGCACTCGCTGCCCGGCGACCCGGTCGCGAACGTCGCCGCCGCCAACGCCACCCTCGACCCGCGTGGCATCGCCCACCCGCGTCCGTACCAGATCAACGAGTACGGCGCGCCCGACGAGCAGAACCCGGCCGACGGCGCCTGGTACATCGCACGGCTGGAGCGGGCCCGGGCCGACGGCCTGCGGGCGAACTGGGCCAGCGGCGGCAGCCTGCACAACGACCTCGGCAACCTGTTGATCCGTAACTCGGCCGGCCAGCACCAGCCCAAGGGGGAGTGGTGGAACTACCGCTACTACGCCTCCCAGGTCGGGGAGATCGTCGCGGTGACCCCCAGCCAGTCGTACGACGCGTACGCCACGAAGGCCGCCGGGGTGGCGAAGGTGCTCATCGGCGGTGGTCGTACCACCGGGAACCTGACAGTCAACCTGCAACGCCTGGACACCACGAGCGGCATCGTCCAGAACAACCAGGTCCGGGTCCTCACCCAACGCATCCCGCACAACGGTGGCGGCGCGGTGGCGGGGCCGGTCACGGTCTCGAACAGCGTGGTCGGGGTGTCGAACAACAACGCCACTGTGACGGTGCCGTACACCAACCAGACCGACACGTACACCGTCACGCTGCTGCCTCCCTCGGACGGTGGCTTCCAGTCGGTGGCGGTGGCCCAGCACTCCCAGCAGTGCCTGAACAACGCCGGCCTGAGCACCGCCGACGGCAACGTCCAACAGCAGAACTACTGCGACGGTGGTGACCAGCAGCTCTGGAACTTCCGCCCGGTAACCGGAGTGGCGAACACCTTCACGGTGGTCAACCAGCAGAGCGGCAAGTGCCTCGACGTCAGCGGCGTCTCCACCGCCGACGGTGCGGCGGTGCACCAGTGGACCTGCCTGAACAGCCTCAACCAGCAGTTCACGCTGCGAAAGGTGACCTACTCGGGCAACGACTCGCACGACTACCAACTCGTCGCCCGGCACAGTGGCAAGTGCGTCGATGTCAACGCGGTCTCCACGGCGGCCGGCGCGCTGGTCCACCAGTGGACCTGCAGGGCGGTCAATCAGGGCAGCCCGTTGAACCAGACGTGGCGGCTCCTGGGGCGGTAGGCGTCCCGGGGGAGGTGGTGTGCTGGCCGTCCGCCCAATGGCCAGCACACCACCTCGCCACCGCATTCATTGACATAAATTAATTAAAGGTCATACGATTCGCTGCGAATCGATTCGCCATCGCCATCACCCCCGTGGCGCGTCGACACCCCCACCGCGCTTCCACGACTCCGAGGAGCCACCTCGTGCGAACCCCGTCCCCCACCGGGCCAGGAACAGCCCGTGATCTCGTCCCGAGACGTCATCGCACCCGACGTCTGGCCGCCCTGGCGGCCGCGCTGGTCGGAGTGCTCGTCGGCGTCGGCGCCCTACAAGGCGCATCACTTTCCGCCGCCGCGGCACCCGTCTCGGCTGCCGCCATCGTCGTCGGTCAGAGCACCCCGATCGTCGGTACGCCGTCCGGCCGCTGCCTCGAAGTGCCCAACTCCAGCACCACGAACGGCACCCAGACGCAACTCTGGGACTGCAACGGCAGCGCCGGCCAGAGCTGGACCTGGACGTCCACCAAGCAAATCCAGGCGTACGGCAACAAGTGTCTGGACGCCTCCGGCCGCGGCACCGCCAACGGCACCCAGGTGATCATCTGGGACTGCAACGGCCAGAACAACCAACAGTGGAACGTCAACAGCAACGGCACCATCACCGGCGTGCAGTCCGGGCTGTGCCTCGACGCCAACGCCGCCGCCACCGCGAACGGCACCAAAATCATCCTCTGGGCCTGCAACGGCGGCGCGAACCAGCAGTGGGCCTCGCCGACCACCACCCCGCCGCCGACCAACCCGCCGACCGGCGCGCGTCCGTGCGACATCTACGCCTCCGGCGGCACCCCGTGCATCGCGGCGCACAGCACCACGCGGGCGCTCTACGAGGCGTACGCCGGAAACCTCTACCAGGTCCGACGCTCGTCGGACAACACGACCCGCAACATCGGGCTGACGGGCACCGGCGGCACCGCCAACGCGGCGACGCAGGACTCGTTCTGCTCTGGCACGTCCTGCGTGATCACTGTCGTCTTCGACCAGTCCGGGCGCGGCAACGACCTCTGGTACCAGGGTTCGAGCGTCGTTCCGGGCTCCCCGCAGAGCAAGCCGGCGATCGCAACCTCGGAGTCGCTGACAGTGGGCGGCGCGAAGGCGTACTCGCTCTACATCAATCCCGGTAACAGCTACTGGCGCGACGGGCACCTCACCGGCGTGCCGACCGGCGCGGCACCCGAGGGCATGTACATGGTCACCAGCGGGACCCACGTCAACAGCGGCTGCTGCTTCGACTACGGCAACAGCGAGACGACCAGGAAGGCCGACGCCGCCGGCGCGATGGACGCCATCAACTTCGGCAAGCAGTGCTGGTTCGGCGGCTGCTCCGGCAGCGGGCCCTGGGTGCAGGCCGACCTCGAGTGGGGTCTCTTCCCGGGCGGCAGCAGCTCCTGGAACCCGAACCAGCGCGCGTTCACCAGCAAGTTCGTCACCGCGACGCTGAAGAACAACGGCACGACCCGGTTCGCCATCAAGGGCAGCGACGCGCAGGCTGGCAGCCTCTACACGCTGTACGACGGCTCGCTCCCGCCGGGCTACAGCCCGATGAAGAAGCAGGGCGCCATCATCCTGGGCAGCGGCGGCGACTGCTGCAAGCCCGACGGCGGCGCGAACCTAAGCGCCGGCACCTTCTACGAGGGAGCGATGGTCGCGGGCTATCCGTCCGACGCGACCGAGAGCGCCGTGCAGGCCAGCGTGGTGACCGCCGGTTACCGCTGATCCTGGCGACGCCGTACGAGTCGTGCGCCGGTCACCACCAGGTGGTGACCGGCGCACGCGCGTGGACGTCGACAGGGTCTCAGACGACGGTGCAGGACGCGCCGTTGAGAGTGAACGAGGACGGTCGGGCGTTGTCACCGGTGTGGGTGGCCTGGAAGCCGAAGCTCACCGAGCCGTTGGCGGGGATGCCGCCGTTGTAGGCGACGTTGCGGGCCGTCACCTGCCCCGAACTGGGCGAGTAGGTGGCGTTCCAGCCCGAGGTGATGGTCTGCCCACCCGGCAGGGTGAAGACCACTGACCAGCCGTTGACGGCGCTGGTGCCGGTGTTCGTGACCGTGATGTTCTCGGTCAAACCGCTGTTCCAGGCGTTGACGGCGACTGTCACCCGGCAGGCGCCGGAAGCCGGCGGCGGGGTGGTCGGCGGTGGCGTGGTGGGGGGCGGCGTGGTCGGGGGCGGCGTGGTCGGGGGCGGCGTCGTGGGGTCGGTCAGTCCGAAGAACGCGATGGCGGACGCGGCCATGCCGCCGGAGGGCAGGCTGTGTCCGGCCCCCTGGATGCTGTACGCCTCGACCTGGACGGTGCCACCGCTGTCGGCGTACCGACGCCGGTTCCAGTTGGCCTGGGGCGTGTCGGTGGAGGTGGGTGTCTGGCTCAGCCCGAACACGTTGGTCCACTGCTCGATCGCCTCCTGCAACAGCGAGTACGGCACGAGCGTGTCGTTGGTGCCGTGCCACAGCTGCACGCGCGGGCGGGGCCCTGAGTAACCGGGGTACGCCTGCCGGACCGCGTCGCCCCACTGCTGCGGGGTCCTGTTCATGTTTCCGCCGGTGCACTGGCTGCTGGTGGGCGGAAAGTCCGCCGCGTTGGCGAAGCAGTTGAAGGGCACGCCCATGAACGCGGCGCCGGCCTTGAACAGGTCGGGGTGGAGGGCGAGCATGTGGTTGGTCATCATGCCGCCGGACGAGCTGCCGGTGGCGTAGACCCGCTCCGGGTCGGCCGCGTACTGCTGCTGCACGTACCGGACCATCGAGACGATCGACACCGGGTCGCTGCCGCCGCCACGACGCTTGGCGGCTTCCGACCAGACGTCGAAGCAGTTGCCGAACCCGGCCTGCTGGGTGGCGGACGGGTAGATCACGATGTACCCGTAGCGGTCCGCGAGGCTGGCGAACTCGCTCCCGGAGTAGAAGCCGGGGCCGGACCCGCCGCAGCCGTGCATGGCCACCACGACCGCCGGCCGGGCCGGGCGGTTGTCCGGCACGTAGACGTGCATGCGCATCCGGCCCGGGTTGTCACCGAAGCTGGTCACCTCGGTCAGTGACGCCGCATACGCGGGCCCGACGGTGGGGGCCACCAGGCCGGCCGCCACCAGTGCCGCGGCCAGGGCGAGTAGCAGTTTCCTTCTGATTCTCAACGGACGACTCCTTCGATTGCCTGTGCAGGCTGGATTGGCCGTGCGACCCGGTCGCGGTGTGCCCGACTCCCGCGGTGATCGCACGATGCCCGCTACCTGTGGCTCGCCCAGCCCGGCTTCGGATGGCGTCGCGTGGCAGTTAGTGTTCCCGCCGAGCCAGGAAGTGTCAATCGAAAGCCTTCGATTTACGGGGAGTGGTGGCCGTCCGTCTACAGTCGTCGTGCCGTCCCCGAGCAGCGCGGAGCGCCTGTGGCAAGTCCTTTCGACATTGACGACATCTATCCGGACGACGGAGACCAGCCACTGCGGCTGCCCCGCCGGCAGGTCGGTAGCTCGCCCCAAGGCGTCGCGGTGACCCTGCTGGCGGACTACACGCTGCGGACCCGGGTCGCCCTGCCGTCCGCGGCCATCGTCGCGCTGCTCGGGGAGACCGGCGTGACGACGGCCGGAGCGCGGACCGCGATCAGTCGGTTGGCCCGCCGTGGTGTGTTGGAGGGCAGTCGACTGGGGCGGCGCAGCTCCTACCGGCTCAGCCGCGCCGCCGCCGCCAACCTTTCCGCCGGCGGGCAGTGGATTCTCGCCGCCAGCACCTCGACGGCGCTGTGGGACGGGTGTTGGACGATCGTCGCCTTCTCGCTGCCGCAGGATCACAGTACGCAGCGCCGAGCCCTGCGGGCGCAACTCCGGTGGCTCGGCTACGCGCCGCTGTACGACGGTCTCTGGATCTCGCCGCAGGAGCTGACTCCCGCGGCTCGGGCCGAGCTCGACCGGCTCACCCTCGGCGCCGTGACGGTGTTTCGCGGGCGGCAGAGCGCGCTCGCCTCGGCCACTCACCGTGCGCCGATCGAGGCTTGGGACATCGAGGCGATCGGTCGCAGCTACGACGCGTTCCTCCGGCGCTGGACGCCGCTGTTGTCCGGGGTGCTGTCCGGGCAGATCGACGGCGCCGCCGCGGTGCGGGCCCGTACCGAGGTGATGGACACCTTCCGGCGTTTTCCCGTCCTCGATCCGCAGTTGCCAGTGGAGCTGCTTCCACGGGACTGGCTCAGGCGTCCGGCGCGGGAGTTGTTCGCGGCCGTTTACGACGGCCTGGCCACACCCGCCGAGCGACACGTCCGAGCGGTCGTCGAGCGCTTCGCCGACGCCGCGCAGCCCGGCATCGCCGCCCACACCACAGCCGACCTGGTCGCCGGAGTGCGCGCCGACGTGGATCCGGCGCAGCCGTCTCCGAGTGGCTCCGACACCGGGTGCTCGTGAACGGTCAGGAGTCGCGGCCACGACTGTGAGCGATAACAGGGTTGCCCTCCGGCGTGGCCCGAGCGGTGCGGTGGTACGACTCTTCCGCTGGTCGCGCGGCGGCTGAGCACTGTTGCACTGGGCGTTTGGTGCCGGGCGAAACGCGGCGTTCCGGGAGATCGGCGTGAACGGCCCGTTACGTCTTGACGAACGGCATGTTATCGCTCACTCTCGATATAGAGGACGATCGTTCCCGTGGCTCACCGGGCGAGCCGCACGGGTCGTACCTCGGATCACGACGTCCGCAAGGGCATGCGGCCGTCACCTCGGGACCGGCGGTCGCCGGCGACAGCCCTCTCGGACCAACCGCGCGTGCTGATGCCGGGTGGCCAGGAAGACCGTTCCGATCGGTCGCCCCGAGTGAA
Organism: Micromonospora sp. NPDC048842; assembly: GCF_040649935.1. Lineage (NCBI taxonomy): Bacteria > Bacillati > Actinomycetota > Actinomycetes > Micromonosporales > Micromonosporaceae > Micromonospora > Micromonospora sp. NPDC048842. Next base: position 51,133 of record NZ_JBEZGK010000005.1, read on the forward strand.
GTGGCACATCACCACCACCGATGCAACCACTGAAAAGGAACGCCATGAAACCCATGAGAACGATGCTGGCGGCGGCGACCATCGCCGTCGCCCTCACCACCGGTATGACGGTGGCGCTGACTCCCGCATCCGGTGCCGGCACGACCTTGAAGGCGGCCGCCGCCGAGAAGGGCCGCTACTTCGGCGCCGCCGTCGCGACCGGCAAGCTCTCCACCAGCGCCTACACGACGATCTTGAACCGTGAGTTCAACAGTGTCGTGGCCGAGAACGAGATGAAGTGGGACGCCACCGAGCCGCAGCAGGGCCAGTTCCGGTACACCGGTGGTGACCGTCTGGTCAGTCACGCGCAGGCCAATGGCATGAGTGTGCGAGGCCATGCGTTGTTGTGGCACCAACAGGAGCCGGGCTGGGCGCAAAGCATGTCGGGCAGCGCGTTGCGCAGCGCGATGATCAACCACGTCACCCAGGTCGCCTCGTACTACCGGGGAAAGATCCACTCGTGGGATGTGGTGAACGAGGCGTTCGCCGACGGTGGTAGCGGCGGGCGTCGGGATTCGAATCTGCAGCGCACCGGTAATGACTGGATCGAGGCGGCGTTCCGGGCGGCGCGGGCGGCGGATCCGGGTGCGAAGTTGTGTTACAACGACTACAACACCGACGGGATCAACGCGAAGTCGACGGGCATCTACAACATGGTGCGGGACTTCAAGTCCCGTGGCGTGCCGATCGACTGCGTGGGCTTCCAGTCGCACCTGGGCACCTCGCTGGCCGGTGACTACCAGGCCAACCTGCAGCGGTTCGCCGATCTCGGTGTTGATGTGCAGATCACCGAGCTGGACGTGATGACCGGTGGCAACCAGGCCAACATCTTCGGCGCCGTCACCCGCGCCTGCCTGGCCGTCTCGCGCTGCACCGGCATCACCACCTGGGGCGTACGGGACTGCGACTCGTGGCGCGGCTCGGACAACGCACTGCTGTTCGACTGCAACGGCAACAAGAAGGCCGCGTACACCGCCGTCCTGGACGCCCTCAACGGCGGCTCGACCCCGCCCACCACGCCCCCGCCGGGCTCCGGGGTGGACACCAGTGCCTGGTACGTGTTGCTGAACCGGAACAGCGGCAAGGCGATGGACGTCTACGCCTCGGCCACCAACGACGGGGCGCGGATCAGCCAGTGGACGCGCAACAACGGCGTCAACCAGCAGTGGCAGTTCGTCGACTCGGGGAGTGGCTACTACCGGCTGAAGGCGCGCAACTCCAGCAAGGTGCTCGACGTCAGCGGCTTCTCCACCGCCGACGGCGGCGCGATCGTGCAGTGGGCCGACCTCAACGGCACGAACCAGCAATTCCGACTCGCGAACTCGGCCGACGGCTACGTACGCCTGATCAACCGCAACAGCAACAAGGCCGTCGAGGTGCAGGGCGCGTCCACCGCCGACGGTGGAAACGTCGTCCAGTACGCCGACTGGGGCGGCAACAACCAGCAGTGGCAACTGGTCCGAATCGGCTGACGATCGCCGTCATCGACTGGGGGAGTGGGGAGTTGCCGGCCGTACGGGATCCGGCCGGCGCCCGCCCAGGCGAGGTGTGACGAGTGGCGGCCCGCCCCGGACGGGGCGGGCCGCCGTGACCGGCAGGTTGCCACTGTCGGACATCTCCTCGGATCGACACCAATCATTTGACGTATGACGTCTTACCCGCTAATTTTCACCCCGCGGGCCACCCGGTCACCGGGAGCCACGACGTCGCACCGCGGGGGTTCGGCGCGGCTTGTCACGAAGCCCGGATCGTGGCATCGCCATCGCCATCGACGTGCGCCGTTGGCCGCTAGCTGCCCGCACAACACCCCAGACGTGCTGACGCCACCACCACGACGCCGGCACGCACGCCAGGGCACGCGCGGGCGCTCCCGCTCGTGGGTGACCCCGATCGAAGGAGTGGACCATGAAAGCCCTCGGTGAGGCTCGTCCCGCCTCTCGACAAAGATCTCGCTGGCGGTCAGGGTTGGCCGCGGCGGCGGCCGCGGTCATGGCAGCCAGCACACTCGTCGCGGTCAACGCGGCGCCCGCGGCGGCAGCGACTGTCGACACCAACGCCTCCTATGTGCTGGTGAATCGCAACAGTGGTAAGGCGTTGGATCTGTATGCCTCGGCTACGAACGATGGGGCGCGGATCAGTCAGTGGACGCGTAACAACGGGGTCAATCAGCAGTGGCAGTTCGTGGATTCCGGGGGTGGTTACTACCGGATCAAGTCGCGGCATTCGGGCAAGGTGCTCGACGTCAGTGGGTTCTCGACCGCTGACGGTGGGGCGATCGTGCAGTGGGCTGATCTGAACGGGACGAATCAGCAGTTCCGGTTGGCTGACTCTGACGGTGGTTATGTTCGGTTGATCAACCGCAACAGCAACAAGGCGGTGGAGGTGCAGGGCGCGTCCACGGCTGACGGTGGGAACGTGGTGCAGTACGCCGACTGGGGTGGCACCAACCAGCAGTGGCAACTCGTCCAGGTGGGCGGCAGTAACCCGCCGCCGTCGGGTGGTAGCGGGTGCGGCAAGGCGCCGACGCTGGCCAGCGGCACGCACACGATCCAGAGCAACGGCAAGAGCCGGACCTTCATCCTGAGGGTGCCCGCCAACTACAACAACAGCAACCCCTACCGGCTGATCTTCGCCTTCCACTGGCGGGGCGGCACCATGCAGGAGATCTCCTCCGGCGGCACCAGCGGGACCCCGTGGTCCTACTACGGGCAGCAGGAGCAGTCGAACAACAGCGCGATCCTGGTGGCGCCCCAGGGATTCGGCAACGGCTGGGGCAACTCCGGCGGTGAGGACATCGTCTTCGTCGACGACATGATCAGCCGGATCGAGAGCAGCCTCTGCGTCAACCCGAGGCAGCGGTTCGCGCTCGGCTTCAGCTGGGGTGGCGGCATGAGCTACGCCGTCGCCTGTGCGCGGGCCAACGTCTTCCGCGCCGTCGCCGTCATCTCCGGTGGGCAGATCAGCGGCTGCAGTGGCGGTACGCAGCCCATCGCGTACTTCGGGCTGCACGGCATCTCGGACAATGTCCTGGGCATCTCGGGTGGCCGGGCGTTGCGCGACACGTTCGTCCGGAACAACGGCTGCACCGCGCAGAGCCCGCGCGAGCCGGCGGCCGGCAGCCGCACGCACGTCACGACCACGTACTCGGGTTGCCGGTCCGGTTACCCGGTGCAGTGGGCCGCGTACGACAACGGCCACATGCCCGGCCCGGTGGACGGCACCTACGCCGAGAGCGGCATCACCACCTGGACCAAGGGTGAGATCTGGAGGTTCTTCGCCCAGTTCTCGTGACTCTTGTCGGCCACAGCTGGCGGCGCCTGCTCCCGTACCTCGGGGGCGGGCGCCGTCCGTTGCCCGCGATGATCAGCGTTCGAGGCGGACCGGGCTCCCCGAGCCACTGCGACGGACCAACCAGGCCTCGGTGATGTGGGTGAACATCGCCTCGGCGGCGCCGTTGGGGTCGTGGGCCGCGATGCGTTCGTAGATGCGTCGGTGGCCCTGATTGGACGCCACGCACAACGCCCGTTCGGTCCGGCCCATGTACCGGGCGGTGTTGATGACCTGGCTCTCCAGCGCGCGTACGACGCCGCGGGCGATCCGGTTCCCGGATGCCTGCATGATCGTGTCGTGGAAGGCCCGGTCGTGGTCGTGGTAGGTCACGTGGTCGTCGACGAGTTCGTCCATCCGGTCCACCATGGCCCGCAGTCGATCGACTGTCCCGCTGTCGGCGAGGCGGGCGGCGACGTTCGCCATGTCGGATTCCAGCACCCGCCGGGTGACGACCAGGTCGTCGAGTATGGCGAGGCTGTCGTCCACGGCGATGGTGGCCGCGAGGACGAGCTCGTCGAGCATGTCCCAGTGTGACGGTGGGGTGACCATGGTGCCGGCGCCCTGACGGACCTGCACCAGCCCCTTCTCCTGAAGGATCTTCACTGCTTCCCGGACGACGGTCCGGCTCACGCCGAAGGTCTCGCAGAGGATCGGTTCGGGAGGCAGGGACGACCCGGACGGGTGTACGCCGCGGACGATGCGCTCCACCAGCTCGGCGGTGACCGCCCTGGCGAGGTTGGTCGGCCGACGCACCCACGCCGGGGTAGCCGGGCTGTTCAGGGCTGTCTCCTGCGGTGGCGTCATGTCCCCCTCCGAATGGCTCGCCGTGGCACGACGTCTGGGTCAGTGTACGGCCGACTGTTGACGTCACACGTCATACGAGTTACCTTCCGGTCAACATTTGGCTCGCGGGACACCCGCCGGCCACCCCCCATATAGAGGTGACAATCGATGAGACAGCGCGCAATATGGTCGGCCGTCCTCGTTGTGGGCCTGGCCCTGGCCGGTTGTGGAAGTGCTAGCGATTCGGGCAAGTCAACCAGCTCGGACGGCAAGTTGGTCGTGTGGGACTGGAAGTCCGGCGAGCCGTTCGCCAAATCCTATCTGGAGAAGGCCAAGGCCGACTTCAAGAAGAAGCACGCCGACGTCGAGGTCGAGTTCGTCGCGCAGCCCTTCGACCAGTACTACACCCTGCTCGGTGCGGCGATCCAGTCCGGCAAGGGCCCGGACGTCATGCTGTTCAACGGTGGTGGCCAGATCCGCGACCGGGTGGACGCGCTGGTGCCCCTCGACGACTACGTGGCCGAGGACAAGCAGCGGTTGGCCGGCTGGGAGGCGTTCGCCAAGGACGGCAAGACCTACGCCTCCCCGGTGACGCTCCAGGGCTACCCCATCTACTACAACAAGGAGATCTACCGGAAGGCGAACCTCGACCCGGCGAGCCCGGCCACCACGTGGGACAAGTTCGTCGCCGACTGCGCCGCCATCGCCAAGGCCGGCGCCAAGTGCTTCGCCCTCGGCAACAAGGAGGGCGTCGGCATCCAGTTCTGGCTCTCCAGCCTGGGCTCGACCACCCTCACCGCCGCGGAGTACGACGCCTGGATCGCCGGCAAGCGCGACTGGAACTCGCCCAACGTCAAGCGGATCTTCCAGACCTGGAAGGAGGCCGGCGACAAGAAGATGAACAGCGACGGGGCCAACTCGACCGCCATGTTCAACGACTCGTTCGCGCTCTTCCAGTCCGGCAAGGCCGCCCACGTCATGGGTCTGATGTCGGACGTGGGGCACTGGCAGGACTTCAACGAGTTCCTCACCCCGGAGAAGCTCGGCGTCATGAAGGCCCCGGTCGTCACCGCCGGCACGACCCCGACCCTCCCGTACGACGGTGGCATCGGCTACGCGGTCGCCAAGTGGACGAAGGACCCGAAGGTGGCGGCCGACCTGGTGCGCGCCCTGAGCTCGGCCGACGCGTTGAAGGCCTTCTACGCCGACGCCGGCGCGATCGCCGCCGACACCACCATCGACGTGTCGCAGGCCGGGCCGGCCGTCGGCACGCTCGTCAGCGAGCTGAAGAGTGGCAAGCCCGCTCTGCACGTGGCGCTCTCCTCGAAGACGCTGGACCTGATGGGGCGCCTCTCTCAGCAGCTGCTCAGCGGGTCGATCACCGTCGACGAGGTGGTGAAGCAGTTGGCCGCTTCCGACCAGGCGGGCTGACCTCGTGCCGATGGGAAACACGCAACCGTCGGTCCGTCCGGCTTCGGCCGGACGGGCCGGCGGGGCGGCGGTCACCCCCGCCGCGCATCGGAGTGGCGCACGACCCCGTCGCACCCGTGGTGGCCTGAGGGCCGAGCGATACGCCCCCTACATCCTGGTCCTCCCGGCCGTCCTGATCATCGTGCTGCTGCGGCTCTACCCGCTGCTCCTCGGCGTCAACTTCTCCTTCACCGGCGACGGTGAGCAGAACGGGACGGCTGTCGGTTTCGGCAACTACCGTGAGCTCTTCGCCGACCCGTTGTTCCAGACCGCGCTGAAGAACGTCGGCCTGCTGGTGCTTCTGCTGCCGGTGGCGGTGGCGATCCCCGGTCTGCTCGCGACGTTCATCTACCTTCGGGTGCCGGGCCACCGCTTCTACCGCAGCGTCTACTTCTTCCCGGCGGTGCTGTCGCCGGTCATCGTCGGTGCGATCTTCAACCTGTTGCTCGCCTTTGACGGCCCACTCAACGCCGTGCTCGGGTCGTTCGGTGTCGGTCCGGTGGACTGGCTCGGTGACCCGGACATCGCGATGTTCATGGTGGTGGGCGTGCATATCTGGGCCACCTTCGGGATGGCCCTGGTGGTGTTTCTCGCCGGCTTCGCCACGCTGGACGCCGCGCTCCTGGACGCCGCCCGGGTGGACGGGGCGACGCTCCGCCAGGTCGTCTGGCACGTGATCATCCCGGCTCTCTCGCGCACCATCCAGTTCGTCTTCGTGACCACGATGATCGGGATGCTGACCTCGATGTTCGGCCTCCTCTACATCATGACCAGTGGCGGGCCGGAAGGGTCGACGTACCTGCCGGAGTTCTACATCTGGAAGCAGCAGGGCCAGATGAACCGTCCGGCTCTCGCGTCGGCAGCCTCGACGATCCTCTTCATGATCATGCTTGTCGTGGGGCTTCTCCAGATCAAGCTGCTCGAACGATCCGGAAAGGAGGACTGATGTCTCGCCTCCGCCTGGGACGGTGGCTGGTCGCCATCCCCATGTCGCTGCTCGCCCTGGCGACGATCTACCCCCTGCTGTTCACCGCCAACGTCGCGATGAAGACCCGGCGTGACTACATCCTCGACCGGTTCGGCCTGACCGACGCCCTGCGCTTCGAGAACATCAGCACGGCGTGGAACAGCGTCGGCATGGGCCGTTACTTCGTCAACTCGCTGTTCGTGGTGACGGTGTCGGTGCTCCTGCTGCTGCTGTTCGGGTCGATGGCCGGCTTCGCCCTGAGCCAACTGCGGTTCCGTGGCTCGTCGGCGTTGTTCCTGGGTTGCCTCGCGGGGCTCTTCATCCCGTTCCAGGTGATCATGGTGCCGCTCGCCCGGATCATGGCGGACACCGCGCTCATCGACACGTACCCGGGCCTGATCCTGGTCTACGTGGCCCAGTTCCTGCCCTTCACGGTCTTTCTCATGACGAGCTACTACAAGGGCATTCCGCCGGAGATCGTCGACGCCGCACGGATCGACGGCAGCACCGTGTACGGCGTGTACCGCCGGATCATGCTGCCGCTGGGCACCCCGGCGCTGCTGTCGGTCGGCATCCTCAATGCCCTGTTCTGCTGGAACGACGTTCTCATGGCGCTGGTGATGATGCCCTCGGCCGATCACCGGACGCTCATGATCGGGGTGACCTCGCTGCGCGGGCAGTACTCCGACAACATCCCCACCTTCGCCTCAGGGGTGCTGATCGCCGCGATACCCGTCCTGTTGGTCTACCTGTTCCTCCAGCGCCAAATTGCCGACGGCGTGGCCGCCGGTTCCACGAAGGGTTGACATGCGGATCACGGGATATCGGACGCTCTCCACGGTCCAGGAATGGGGCCGACCAGTCGGCGACGCCAACGGTGTGTTCGCCGACGGGGTGGTCCCGGTCTCGATCGTCATCGTCGACACCGACGAGGGCATCTCGGGAGTCGGCCTCGGGCCGCACGTCGAGATCGAGCGGATCTTCCCAGCCATCGAGGGTGAAGACCCCCGGGCCGTGACGTCCCTGTACGACCGCATGTTGCGGCACACCTTCAAGGCTGGCCACGCGGGGCCGGTGTTCGGCACCATCGGCGCTCTGGACACCGCGCTGTGGGACATCAAGGCGCAGGCCGCAGGCGAGCCGCTGTGGCGGCTGCTGGGCGGACGGGACCGGCGGGTCACCGCCTACGCGTCCGGGCTGGACATCGGGCTCACCGACGACGAACTCGTCGCGGAGTACGAGGTCTACGCCAGCCACGGCCTGCGAGCTGCCAAGCTCAAGGGCGGCCTCGACATCGAGCGGGATCGGCACCGCCTGAGCCTGGTCAAGGAGGTCCTGACCGAGGCCGGGCACGGTCGACGGCCGGGCCTGATGCTCGACGTCAACGAGGCGTGGACCCGCAAGCAGGCGGTCCGGCATGTCTGCGAACTGGAACGCACCCTGGATCTGATCTGGATCGAGGAGCCGGTCCGGCGCTGGGACGCCGAGGGTCTCGCAGCGGTCAGCCGAGGCGTGTCCGCGTCGGTCGCCACCGGTGAGAACCTCACCGGGCTCGAACAGTACCGTCCGCTGATCGCCGCCGGCGCGGTCGACATCGTCCAGATGGCGGCTGTCTGGGGGGTCACCCACTTCCTGCGGGCGTCCGCACTGGCCCACGCCCACGATCTGCCGGTCAGCCCGATCGGCAACAGCCCGGTCGGGCTGCTGCACGCCGCGACCTCGGTGCCGAACCACCTGACCAGCGAGTTGCAGGACCTGCACTCACCCGTTGGTGTCTCCATCGACCTGCACGTCGAGGATGGCGCCTTCATCCTCGGCAACTCACCCGGGCTCGGGGTCCGGGTGGACGAGGAGCGGATCCGGGCGGTCAACCGCCGTCCGCAGGCGCAGACGGCCGACAGCCCGAACGTCCGGCCGGAGCGGGCCGGACGACGGCTGCTGGCCGGGGTCGACGGGGTGATCCCCACCCGCCAGGTGCCTGTCGTGTCGCTGAACTCCCACAACGAGGTGTCGCCGACCGTTCGGCACTGAGCTGACAACCAGAACAGGTAAGGCGTGGGTGCATCGCGACGGCGGTGCACCCACGACCATGCCCGGTCGGCACGACCGACGTACCGACCGTCGAGACGGAGGAACGATGAAGGCAGTCGTCTACCGGGGAGCGCGACACCTCGGAATCGAGAACCGCGACCCGGAGCCACCAGGCCCCGGCCAGGTACGGATCGAGGTGGCGTACACCGGCATCTGCGGTACGGATCTGCACATCTACCACGGCGACATGGACGCCCGGGTTGGTGACTCCGCGATCATCGGGCACGAGATGTCCGGGCGGATCGCGGCCATCGGCGAGGGCGTGACCGGCTGGAACATCGGTCAGGCCGTCACCGTGATGCCGACCCGGCCCTGCGGGCGCTGCGCCGCCTGCCAGCGGGGCAACTCCCACGTCTGCCACGCGATGAACTTCCTGGGCATCGACTCACCGGGTGCCATGCAGTCCTCCTGGACCGTTCCGGTGGAGCTGGTTCTGCCGCTTCCGGAGGAGTTGCCCCTCGACCACGCGGCGCTCGTCGAGCCGGTGGCGGTCGCCGTGCACGACGTCCGCCGGGGCAACGTGACCGCCGACGACCAGGTGGTAGTGGTCGGTGGTGGGCCGGTGGGCGTCCTCATCGCCACCGTCGCGCGGGGCCGTGGCGCGCGGGTGCTCCTCGTCGAGCCGGACCCGTTCCGACGCGAGGTGGCGGAGGGCATCGGGATCGAGGCCGTCGACCCGCGAGCGACCGACGTCGTGGCGCTGGTCAACGACCGTACCGATGGCGCGGGCGCCGACATCGCCTTCGAGGTGTCCGGCTCACCGGCCGGTGTCACCACGGCTGTCGATGTCCTCACCACTCGCGGGCGGCTGGTCATGGTGGCGATCCATCCTCAGCCCCGCGAGGTCAACCTGCACCGGTTCTTCTGGCGTGAGCTGGAGCTCCTGGGTGCCCGGCTGTATCAGCGCGACGACATGGTGGAGGCGATCCGGTTGGTAGCCTCGGGTGCCATCCCGGCACGTCAGTTGATCTCCCGGGTCGAGCCGGTCGAGGCGGCCAGCGCGGCCTTCGAGGCGCTGGAGGGTGGCGGCGTGATGAAGGTGCTGCTCGATGTGCGGGAGGTCAACCAGTGACGGCGTTGTTCGACCTGTCCGGCCAGACCGCTGTCGTGACCGGGGCGCGGCGCGGTATCGGCCTCGCCATGGCCGAGGCGCTGGCCCTGGCCGGCGCCGACATCGTGGGCGTCTCCGCCCAGCTCGAAGCGGAGGGCAGCGAGGTCGAACGCCGGGTGCGCGCCACCGGCCGCCGGTTCACAGCGCTGCGGGCGGACCTCGGTGACCGGGCGGCCGTGCACCGGTTGGCCAGCGACATCACCGCTCTCGGGCCGGTCGACATCCTGGTGAACAACGGCGGCACGATCGCCCGGACCCCGGCCGCGGAGCACCCGGACGAGATGTGGGACCACGTGATCGAGGTGAACCTCAGCAGCCAGTTCATCCTCAGCCGGGAGATTGGCCGGACGATGGTCGAGCGCGGCCGAGGGAAGATCATCTTCACAGCGTCGCTGTTGAGTTTCCAGGGCGGGATCACCGTCCCCGGTTACGCCGCGTCGAAGTCGGGTGTGGCCGGCCTCACCAAGGCGCTCGCGAACGAGTGGGCTGCCCACGGGGTGAACGTCAACGCCATCGCGCCCGGCTACATCGCCACCGACAACACCCAGGCGCTGCGCGACGACCCCGACCGCAACCAGGCGATCCTCGGCCGGATCCCGGCCGGACGGTGGGGCCGGGCCGACGATCTCGGCGGCGCAACGGTGTTCCTGGCGTCGACCGCGTCGGACTACGTCAACGGCGTCGTGCTGCCCGTCGACGGCGGCTGGCTGGGCCGATGACTGGCGCACAGGAGCCCGGGCACACCGGGATCGTCGACGCGCACCACCACCTCTGGGTCCGCGCCCGGCACCCGCAGCCGTGGATCGACCCGGTGACCATGGCCGCCATCGACGCCGACTTCGAACCCGCCGATCTCGCGCCGCTGGCCCGGGCGGCCGGGGTCACCGCGACAGTGGTGGTGCAGTCCATCGCCTCCGACACGGAGACGGTCGACCTGCTGGGAGTGGCGGCCGAGGACACAGTCGTCAGTGGGGTCGTCGGCTGGGTGGACCTGACCGCCGCCGACGTCGCGGAGCGCCTCGACGCTCTGCGGGCAGCCCGAGGTGGGGAACGCCTCGTCGGCATCCGCCACCTCGTGCAGTCCGAGAGCGACCCGGCGTACCTGGACCGTCCCGACGTCCGTCGGGGGATCGCGGCGGTGGGTGCCGCCGGCCTCGTCTTCGACCTGTTGGTACGCCAACACCAGCTCCCCATGGCCGCGCGTCTCACGCGCGATCTGCCCGAGGTGGACTTCGTCCTCGACCACCTGGGCAAGCCGGCACTCGGCAGTCCGGAGATGGCCGAGTGGGGCCGGGACCTGCGGTCGTTGGCGGCCTCGCCCAACACCACAGCGAAGCTCTCCGGGCTGGTGACCGAGGTGCCGCTCCCGCACTGGACGCCGGCCGACCTCCGACAGGCCGTCGAGGACGCCCTCGACGCGTTCGGGCCGGACCGATTGATGTTCGGCTCGGACTGGCCGGTCTGTCTGCTCGCCAGTTCGTACCAGCGGTGGGTCGACACCCTGGCGGAGCTGCTGAAGGGCCAGGACGGGGCCGACCAGGCGTCGGTCTGGGGCGGGACGGCACGCCGCGTCTACGGGCTGGGGCCGTCATGATGGCGCGCGCACTGCCGCGCCGCCCGCAGCTACGGCTCACCGAGCTGGGCTTCGGCGCGGCGCAGGCGGGCAACCTGTACCGGACGACGACGGACGAGGAGTTCGCCTCGGCGGTCGACGCCGCGTGGGAGGCGGGCGTCAGGTACTTCGACACCGCGCCGCACTACGGTCTCGGGCTGTCCGAGCGCCGCCTCGGTGCCGCGCTGCGCCAACGGCCGCGCGACGAGTACGTGGTGTCGACGAAGGTCGGGCGACTCCTGGTGCCCTCGCCCCAGGACGCGCACCTGCGGGACTCCGACGGGTTCGACGTGGCAGCGACCCACCGGCGGGTGTGGGACTTCAGCCGCGACGGCGTGCTCCGCTCCATCGAGGCCAGCCTGGAGCGGACCGGGCTGGACCGGATCGACGTCGTCTACCTGCACGACCCGGACGACCACTGGGAGCAGGCCGCGCACGAGGCCGTACCCGCCCTGATCGACCTGCGGGACGAGGGCGTCGTGGGCGCCATCGGCGCCGGCATGAACCAGTCGGCGATGCTGGCGCGGTTCGTCCGGGAGACCGACGTCGACGTGATGATGTGCGCCGGGCGGTACACCCTGCTCGAACAGGGCGCGGCAGCCGACCTGCTGCCGGCCGCCGAGAACCGGGGGGTGGGCGTGGTCATCGCTGGCGTCTACAACTCGGGGCTGCTCTCGCGGGACCGGCCGCCGGCCGACGCCGTCTACAACTACCAGCAGGCCCCGGAGGCGCTGATCGAGCGGGCGCGGCGGATCGCCACTGTCTGCGAGACGTACGGTGTGACCCTGCCGCAGGCGGCCCTCGCCTTCGTCCGCAGGCACCCGGCCGTGGTGTCGACGGTGGTCGGCGTCCGCAACGAGGCGCAGGCGGTCGAGACGGTGCGACGGTCCGGGATCGTCGTACCCGAGGAACTGTGGGACGACCTGGCCGCGGCCGGGCTGCTCGCCGCCCCGCCCGGTCGGCCTGCCTGACCGACGACGACGTCCCGGCCGGGACCGGTTCCGTTACTCGGACACCGGTCCCGACCGGGACGTCATCTGTTACCGCGACAGCCGTGGGGTCACACTGCGGTGAACCGCCACTGCTGGTTGGCGGCGCTGTGGCAGGTCCACTGCAACAGTCGGGCGCCGTCGGTGGTGGCAGCACCGTTGACGTCCACGCAGAGGCCGCTCAGCACACTCTTCACCGTGTACACGCCGGAGGTTCCAGTCGCGGTGGCGGTGAACTTCTGCTGGTTGCCGTTGTTGCAGGTGGCCTGCTGGAGGAAGGCACCCGCCGCGGTCGAACTGCCGACCACCTCGACGCACTTGCCGCTGTGCACCGCCTTCAGGTAGAGCGCGCCGTTACCGGCGTCGACGGCCTGCCACCTCTGGTTGTTGGCACCGGTGTTCGCCCACTGGGTGATCTGGGCGCCGTCGGCGGTGGAGACACCGCTGACGTCCATCAGCTTGTTGCTGTGCTGCGCCGTGACCGTGTAGGTCTTGCCCGCCAGGCCACCGCCGGTACCGGTGCCGGGTGTCCCGACGCCGTTCCCGCCGAAGGTGTGCGAGTCCAGATCGAACGAGTTGCTGCTGTTCTTGAACACCATGTAGAGCGTCTGTGTCCCGCTGAGCGCGGCGACGCTCACCGGAGTCGTTGACTGGTAGTTGTCCCAGCCGCCCGTATTGGGCACCGTGGTGGTGGCCAGCAGGGTGCCGGTCGGCGAGCCGGCGCGCAGCTCGATCGAACCGCCGCCGGAAGGCGACGACACCCGGTAGCTGACCGTCGAGATGCCCGACAGGTTCATCGGGCTGAACGCGATCCAGTCGTTGGTGGAGATGTCACCGATGCGCTTGGTGCTCTCCGCGGCGGCCTGGTCGACGACCCGGATGCCGGACTGGCTGCTGAAGTACTCGGACTGCTTGTGCTTCGGTTGCAGGATCGCCTGCGCGGTGCCGGTGAGCGGGGACCCGCCTCCCGAGCCGCCGTTGTCGGTGTACCGCGCGTTCAGCACGTAGAACAGGTTGGCGCCATCCGGGTGACCGCCGAGCAGGTCGGTGGAGATGGTGCCCGAGCAGCCCGGGTACTCCGTGGTCTCGTGCGCGTGGTCGTCGTGACCCAGCGCCGGATTGAGGATGACCTTCGAACAGTCGACAGTGCCGCCGTCCGGATCGGTCACGGTGATCTGGTACGACACCTTGTCGCCGAAGGTCAGCATGCCTCCGTTGCCCGGTGTGGTGATGGTGACCACCGGGGCGCTGTTGCCGACGGTGATCGGGACGTTGGCGAAGCCGGTCTTGCCGGTGCTGTCGGTGACCTTCAACTGGGCCGTGTAGTTGCCGTTGGAGGTGTACGTCTTCGACGGGTTGGCCGCCGTCGAGGTGGTGCCGTCGCCGAACGTCCACAGGTAGCTCAGCGTGTTGCCGTCCGGGTCGGACGTGCCCGCGCTGCTGAACTGGACGGTCAGCGGCGAGGAGCCGCTGGTGGGTGTGCCGGTGGCCTTGACGATCGGTGACCGGCCGCCCTGGATGTAGTCGATCCGGTAGAGCCCGGAGTCGCTGTTGCCGCCACCGAAGTTGGTGCCCCACTCCAGCAGGTAGAGCGAGCCGTCCTTGCCGAACTCCATGTCCATCGGCTTGTTGAACCCACCGCTGGGCAGGAACGGGTTGGTGCGGGTCACCGCCGTGGAGGAGTCGAAGTGCACCTCCTTGATGTAGTTGCGCGACCACTCGTAGAAGAAGTGCACGCCGTCGTAGTAGGGCGGGAACTTCGTCTGGGACGGGTTCGACGCGTCGTACCGGTAGACCGGGCCGCCCATCGGGGCGGAGCCGCCGGAGCCCAGCTCCGGGAAGGTCGTCGAGGTGGGGTAGCCGTACCAGATGTTCGGCATGACGACCGGCTTCAGACTGGTCAGGCCGGTGTTGTTCGGCGAGTTGTTGACAGGCGCCGAGCAGTTGAACTTCGAGCCGACGGCGCCGGTGTCCGGGTTGAACGGCGCGTAGGGCTGGTTGTTGCCGTGGCAGAACGGCCAGCCGTAGTTGCCGGGCGTCTTGATCACGTTGAGCTCGACCAGGCCCTCGGGGCCGCGGTTGGTGGTGGGCGGGTTGCGGTCCGGTCCGTAGTCGGCCAGGTAGACCCAGCCGGTGGCCGCGTCGATCGAGAACCGGAACGGGTTGCGGAAGCCCATGGCGTAGATTTCCGGCTTGGTCTGCGCCGTGCCCTGGGGGTAGAGGTTGCCGCTCGGGATGGTGTAACTACCACTGGCCCCGGGACGGATACGCAGCAGCTTGCCGCGCAGGTCGTTGGTGTTGCCAGCGGTCCGGGCGGCGTCCAGGTTGGACTTGCCCGAGCGCCAGTCCAGCGGGGCGTAGCCCTGCCAGTTGGGGTCGAGGTTCGGCGGCGTGTCGTCGCCGGTGCCGATGTAGAGGTTTCCGTCCGGGCCGAACTCGATGTAACCGCCGGTGTGGCCGGGCTCCGGGAACGTCCGGTCGCGGTAAGCCGGGATGTCGATGATCGTCACCCCGCTGGACGTGTTCAGCGTGTCGCCGCTCATCGTGAAGCGGGAGACCCGGTTGACGTCGGTCGAGCTGCTCGCCGGCGAGTGGTAGAGGTACACGTACCCGTTGGTGGCGAAGTTGGGGTCCAGCGCCATGCCGGTGAGGCCGTCCTCACCGCCGGTGTAGACGCTCAGCGTGCCGGCGGTCACCGTGCTGTTCGTGGAGGGCTTGAAGATCTTCAGCTGCCCGCCGCGCTGGGCGTAGAACACGCGCCCGTCCGGGGCCACGGCCATCGCCATCGGGTCGACCGTGTTGTCGTCCAGGGTGCGCTTCTCGAAGTTGCCCCAGACGGTGCCGCCGCAGTCGCCGGCAGCGTTCCCGGCGGCCCACTTGATGCCACCGAGGACGTGGTTCTGGAAGTTCGTCTCGCTGTAGGAGGCGATCGCGTGGCCCATCGCGGTGGCCCACACCCGCCCGCCGCCGGTGTCCCGACACCAGGAGATCGGGTGGTCCGGGCCCATCGCCCGGGATCCCGGGTTGTAGGTGCGCTCGTCGGCGGTCACCAGGACGTGCACCTTGCCGCGCGGGTTGGCGTCGAAGTTGTACCACTCCTCGCTGCGGGTCCACCGATCCGGCAGGCTGGCCGTCGACGGGTGCTTCTTGTCGGCGACGATGGCGGTGCCCTGCAGCACGCCGGGGGAGTGCTCGGGCATGTGGGCGCCGCCGTTGATGGTGTTGTCCCACCACGGGTACTCGGACTCGATGCCCATGTCGGTGGCGTTGTGGACCGCCACGATGCCCTTGCCGCTGGCGAGGTAGCCCTCCACCGCCTGGCGTTGGGCGGCCGAGGTCCAGACCATGCCGGAGGTCTGGAGCATCACGATCACGTCGAAGGTCGCCAGGTTGGCGGCGGTGAAGACGCTCGAGTCTTCGGTCGCCACCACCTCGAAGTTGTTCGCGGCGGCCTGCTGCTGGACCATGGCGATCGCGGCGGGGATCGAGTCGTGCCGGTAGCCGGTGGTCTTGCTGAACACCAGGGCGCGGAAGGCCGGGGCGGCCGACGCGGGTGGAGCGAGTCCGAGCGCCAGTAACAGACCGGCGATCACTGAGATGAGCAATGTGTTACGACGCATGCCGTCTCCTAGTTGGGCGGGCGTTGGGATTGCGGACACGGGTCCTACGACGCGTCAGGTTGACCTGGACACGCGAGGGACACGGGCGCGCTGGTCTGTCCTCATGCCGTTCGCCGCAACGGCAGTCAGACCTGCGGGACGTCACACAGCGTGATGGTGGCTGTGGTTCTCGTCCCGTGGTCCACGAGGTCAGGATGAGCTAGAGATCGAAGACTGTCAATGCACGAAGTAACGTCCGACGTCCTGCCCGGTGGACGGCGGTCGCGCTCGGCCCCCTTGACGCGGCACCGCCTGCCGATCGCGACCCGGCCTGGCGGTCGGGCTTGATCGAGGATTGCGGACCCGCATCCAAACATCTATCTTCATACGTGTGATGTTTCGCCGGTGTCAAGGAAATGTTTGCAACGCAAGAACGTAAGTCCTCGTTGTTGGCACGAAAGCTTGTTGTTCGGCGCCTCGAAGCCGCCGTAGTGTGGCATTTAATCATGTCGATGACTACTGTCTGTGAGGGCTTTCGGGATGTCAGATCCGCCGCCGACGCCACTTCTCACCCTTCGGGGCATCGGCAAGTCCTTCCTCGGAGTCCGCGTCCTCGACGACGTCGACCTCGATGTCGCACCGGGCGAGGTGCACGCCGTGGTCGGTGAGAACGGCGCCGGGAAGTCGACCCTCATGAAGATCGTCTCGGGCGGGTACGCCCCGGACGGGGGCACTGTCGAGTTCGCCGGTGCGACGCGCACGTTCCGTGGCCCGCGCGACGCGCAGCGGGCCGGCATCGGCATCATCCACCAGGAGTTCAACCTGCTCCCGGAGCGCACCGTCGCCGAGAACGTCTACCTGGGGCACGAGCCGGTCCGGCGCGGGCTCGTCGATCGTCGGGGGATGCTCGACAGCACCACGCGGCTGCTCGCCTCGATCGGCGAGACCACCTTGCCGGCCGACGCCCGGGTGGGGCAGTTGGGTGTCGCACAGCAGCAAGTCGTCGAGATCGCCAAGGCGCTCGCCCTGGACGCGCGGCTGCTCATCATGGACGAGCCGACCGCCGCGCTGGCCGACCACGAGGTCGAGTTGCTCTACGGGCTGGTGCGTCGACTCCAGGAGCGGGGCATCGGGCTGCTGTACGTCTCACACCGGCTCGCCGAGGTCTTCGACCTGTCCAGTCGGATCACAGTGCTCAAGGACGGCCGTCGTGTCACCACAGTGGACACCGCTGACACCACCGCCGACGCGTTGGTGCGGCACATGGTCGGCCGGGAACTGTCCAGCTACTACCCTGACCGGGCCGTCCCGGAGGACCGGGGCCCGGTGCGGCTCAACCTTCGCGACGCGGGAAACCGGAAGCTGCGAGACGTCAACCTCCAGTTGCGCGCCGGCGAGGTGCTCGGCATCGGTGGCCTTCAGGGCTCTGGACGCTCGGCGCTGGCCCGCGCGATCTTCGGGGTGTCGCCGTTCACGACCGGCGACGTGACGCTCGACGACCGGCCGATCCGACTGCGCTCACCCCGCACCGCCATGCGGGCCGGCATCGCCTACGTCACCGAGGACCGCAAGGGTGAGGGGATCGTCCCCCGGCAGTCGGTGCTGGACAACGCGCTGCTCGCCAGCCGGGCCGTCTTCGCCGCCCGGTCCGGCCGGGCCGCGAGGACCGCCCGCGTACGCGAGCTGCTGGCCGCCGTGGAGATCCGCGGCGCCGGCGACGACCAGGAGATCCGCTTCCTGTCCGGCGGCAACCAGCAGAAGGTCGTGCTGGCCCGATGGCTCGCGCTCAACCCGCGGATCCTGCTCTTCGACGAGCCGACCCGGGGCATCGACGTGGGCGCGAAGTCAGCCATTCACGACCTCGTCCGCCGCCTCGCCCGTGACGGCGCGGCCGTGCTGATGATCTCGTCCGATCTACCGGAGCTGCTGGGGATGAGTGACCGGATCGTCGTCATGCGGGATGGCCACGTCGCGGGCGAGCTGCCCGCCGGCGCGACCGAGGAGGAGGTCGTCGCGTTGGCGGTCGGCACCGTGCGGGAGACCGTCCAGTGAGCGCACTGTCGCTGCTGCCGGCCCGGCGTTCCGTACCGGGCGTGTTCGTGGCCCTGACCCTGACCCTGACGATCGGCTGGCTGGTCGTCCTGCTCGACGGGGGTCAGCTCTTCAACCAGTCCACGACGGTGAGTCTGCTGCATGTCGCCGCCGGCCTCGGGCTGGTCGCGGTGGGCCAGACCCTGGTCATCCTGGGGGGCTCGCTCGACCTCTCGGTGGCGTTCGTGATCAGCCTCAGCACCCTCGTCGCGGCCGAGACGATGAACGGCAGCGACGGCGCGGTGCTGCCGGCGATCGGCCTGGTGCTTGTCGTCAGCGCCGGCGTCGGGCTGCTCAACGGGCTCCTCGTCACCAGGTTCCGGGTCAACGCGTTCATCGCGACCCTCGGCGTCGGGCTGCTGCTCAAGGGTTACCTCGACAACGGCTACGACGGCCCGGCCGGCACCACAGCACCCTCACTGGTGCAGGCGCTCGGTTATCAGCGCGTCGGTCCGGTGCCGGTGTCGTTCCTGCTGCTGATGGCGGTCACCGCGGCGGCCTGGTTCGCGCTCTCGCGGACCCGCTTCGGCCACCACCTGGTCGCCGTCGGCGGGGATCCGGAGGTGGCCCGGCTCTCCGGCGTCCGCAACGACCGGGTCCTCATCACCGCCCACATGCTGTGCTCGATGTGCGCGGGGCTCGCCGGCATCTACCTCGCCAGTCGGCTCGGCTCGGGCGCTCCGCGCGTCGGCACCGAGGGCCTCTACGACCTGGAGTCGATCGCCGCGGTAGTGATCGGTGGTACCGCCCTCGCCGGTGGGCGCGGCGGCGTCATCGGCACTGTCGGCGGGGTGCTGCTGCTGGCCAGCATCGACGCCATCTTCAACCAGCTCGAGGTCGACGCCTTCTTCAAGCAGGTGATCCGGGGCGTCATCATCATCGCCGCGGTCGCCGTCTACGCCCGCCGGGCCATGCGAAAGGCGGCCTAGCCATGCAGACCGTCCAGCCCCGTTCCCTGCCGCTGCGTCTGCCGCGGGTTCGTCCCGGCGGCGTCCTGCCGATCCTCGCGATCCTCGCGGTGCTGTTGGTGCTCGTCGGCATCCGGCAGCCCGACTTCCTGGCCCCGCAGTCGCTGATGTCCTTCCTCGGTCGTTCGGCGCCGATCATCCTGCTCGCCGCCGGCCAGTACTTCGTGATCGTGTCCGGCGAGTTCGACCTCTCGGTCGGTTCCCTGGTCACCGCTCAGGTGGTGGTCGCCGCCCGGCTGATCGACAGCGACCCGGCGCGTACCTGGCCGGTGGTGCTGCTCCTGCTCGCCTTCGGCGCCCTGGTCGGGCTGGTCAACGGCCTGATCACGACACGGCTGCGGGTGCCGTCGTTCATCACCACCCTCGGCATGTTCCTGATCCTCGTCGGCGCGGTCTACCTGTGGTCCGACGGCGCTCCGAAGGGCGGGCTCTCCGAGGAGTTCCGGCGGTTCGGCCGGCGGGCCTTCGAGGACGTGCCGGTGCTGGGCCGCGTGCCGTACGCGCTGCTGGTCCTTGTGGTCCTGGCGGTGGCGGCCGTGCTGCTGATGCGCTCCGATTTCGGCCGGACGTTGGTCGCCGTCGGCGACAACCCACGCACCGCCGAGCTCAGCGGCGTACGCGTGTGGCGTACCCGGACCTTCGCCTTCATCCTCAGCGGACTCGCGGCGGCGGTGGCGGCCATCCTGCTGGGCGGCTACAGCGGCGTGTCGTTCCAGGCCGGCGCGGGCCTGGAGTTCGGTGCGATCACCGCTGTCGTCCTCGGCGGGGTGGCGCTCGGCGGGGGTCGCGGCGCGGTCGTCGGGGCGATGCTCGGCGCGCTGACCCTTGAACTGCTGTTCGCCCTCATGAATTTCTACGGCGTCTCCGGCGCCCTCAGGTCGACCGTCCAGGGCGGCATCATCCTGCTCGCCGTGGCGGTCTCGGCAACGCGTTCTTCTTCGAGATAAAGGGGAAACCATAGTGCGACGATCCATGGCGGCCATTGCCGCTGTCACAGTACTGTCCCTCGCCGCCTGTGCGACCGACGAGCCGGCCGCGAGCCCGTCGGGTAGTGCGTCCGCCGCCGCCGGGTCCGGCACCGGGGACCAGTCGAAGTTCTTCGTGCAGGCCGACTACGACGCCGAGCTTGCGCTGCTCGACGCGGCACCGACAGGCCCGGCCGACAAGCCGTGGGAGCAGGTGCTCAACCCGACGATGGTCGACACCGCCAAGTTCAAGAAGAGCGGCCCGCACAAGATCTGCTTCTCGAACGCGGCCCTGAACAACCCGTGGCGGCAGGTCGGGTTCAAGACCATGCAGGCGGAGGTCGAGGCGCAGAAGAGCCGCATCAGTGAGTTCGTGCACGTCGACGCCGAGGGCAAGGACCAGAAGCAGATCGCGGACATCAACGATCTGCTCGGCAAGGGCTGCGACGCGCTCATCGTCTCGCCGAACACCACCGCCACGCTCACCCCGGCCGTCGAGGCGGCCTGCAAGGCCGGGCTGCCGGTCGTCGTCTTCGACCGTGGTGTCAACACGAAGTGCCCGGTGACGTTCATCAACCCCATCGGCGGTTACGGGTTCGGCCACGTCGGGGCCGAGTTCGTCAGCCAGAAGATGAAGCCCGGCGGCAAGGTCCTCGCCCTGCGGATCCTGCCCGGCGTCGACGTCCTGGAGACCCGCTGGTCGGCGGCGAAGGTGGCGTTCGACAAGGCGAAGGTCGACGTCGTCGGTGTCGAGTTCACCGATGGTGACCCGGCCAAGACCAAGAAGATCGTCGACGACTACATCCAGCGGTACGGCACCATCGACGGGGTCTGGATGGACGCCGGAGCGGTGGCCGTCGCGGCGGTCGAGGCGTTCCAGGACGCGGGCAAGCCGGTTCCGCCGATGAACGGTGAGGACCAGCTCGACTTCCTGAAGATCTGGAAGGACAAGAAGCTCACCGCCATCGCACCGACCTACCCGACCTACCAGTGGCGTACGCCGGTCATCGCCGCGCTGCGGATCCTCGACGGCCAGCAGGTCTCCAGCCCGTGGAAGCTGCCGCAGCCGACAGTCACCCAGGACAACCTGGACCAGTACCTCGACGCGGGCATGCCGCCGCTGCACTACGCGATGTGCGGCTGCACCGACCTGCCCGGTTACCCGCAGCGCTGGAAGTAGGGCCTGATGTACGCCATCGGCGTCAACCCCTGGGTCTGGGCCTCGCCGGTCGACGACGAGGCCCTGGCCGAGCTGATCCCGCGGATCGCCTCGTTCGGCTTCGACGCTGTCGAGTTGCCGATCGAGCAGCCCGGCGACTGGGACCCGATCCGTACCCGGGACCTGTTGGCGGCGCACGGCCTCGTCGCCGCCGGCGTCTGCGCGGTCACCTCGCCGGGGCGGGAACTGGTCGACGCTCCACCAGCGGTCGTCGAGTCGACGGTGGCGTACCTCAAGGGTTGCGTGGCGAGCGCGGCGGCCGTCGGCGCTGGATGCGTCGGCGGTCCCGCGTACGCCTCGGTCGGCCGCACCTGGCGGATGTCGCCGGCGGCTCGGGCGGCCTGCTACGCGGACTTCCGGCGGGCCCTGGCGCCGGTTGCCGACCAGGCCGGCGAGGTGGGTGTGAGCATCGGTGTCGAGGCGTTGAACCGCTACGAGACGAGCGTCGTCAACACGATCGAGCAGACGATCGAGTTGATCGACGGGCTACCGTCGAACGTCGGCATCATGATCGATACCTATCACATGAACATCGAGGAGGCCGACCCCTACGCGGCTCTCGCGGTCGCTGGCCCGCACATCAAGCACGTGCAGGTCAGCGGCACCAACCGGGGCGCTCCCGGTGCTGACCACTTCGACTGGCCCCGCTTCTTCGCCGTCCTGCGGGACACCGGCTATCAGGGCGCGATCTGCATCGAGTCGTTCACCGCGGAGAACGATGCGATCGCCACCGCTGCGGCGATCTGGCGTCCGTTGGCCCCCTCGCAGGACCGTCTCGCCACGGACGGCCTGCGCTATCTCCGGGAGATCCTCGGATGACCGCCTCGACCCGCCACCCCCGCGCTGGTCGAGGCCGTTCCGCCACCCCCACCCCGTTCTCACGTCAGGAGCACCGTCCCGTGTCCTCGTCCCTTCCGGCGCTGCGCCGACTGCTGGCCGGCGCCGCCGCGTCAGCGGTGACCGCAGTGGTCGCGGTAACCGCCTCGGCGTCCCCGGCCCTCGCGGCCACCACCACCCTCTACGCGTCACCCTCCGGCACCGGCACCACGTGTTCCGCCAGCCAACCGTGTTCGCTGACCGCCGCCCAGACCGCGGTGCGGGCGATCAACAGCGCGATGTCCGGTGACATCGTCGTGGAGTTGGCCAACGGCGCGTACCGCCTCTCGGCGCCGCTGCGGTTCACAGCGGCCGACTCGGGCAACAACGGCTATCAGGTGATCTGGCGGGCGGCCTCCGGCGCACGTCCGACGGTCACCGGCGCCCGCGCTGTCACCGGTTGGTCGCTCGTCGACTCCGGGAAGAACATCTGGCGGGCCAACGTCGGCGCCGGGCTCGACTCCCGTCAGCTCTACGTCAACGGGGCCGTCGCCACCCGGGCGCGCACCGCTGTGAACCGCTCCGACTTCACCTTCACCACGTCCGGCATGCGGTTCACCAACGGCGCGCTCAACTACCTGAACAACCTCGGCAACCAGAACCGGGTCGAGGTGGAGAGCGTCGGCTCGTTCACCGACCGGTACTCGCCGGTGCAGAGCATCAGCGGGAACTTCCTGACGATGCAGCAGCCGGCGTGGAACAACAACACCTTCGGGTTCGACACCCTTTCCAGCCCGCACCGCGCCGGTCCCTTCTACCTGACCAACGCGTACGAGTTCCTGGACTCGGCGGGGGAGTGGTACCTCAATCCCAGCAACGGCCAGCTCAACTACATCCCGCTCGCCGGACAGAACATGAGCTCGGTCAGCGTGGAGCTGCCGCAGTTGCAGTCCCTGGTGAACGTCGGCGGCACCTACGACGCGCCCGCGCACCACATCTCGTTCAGCGGGATCACCTTCACCGGCACCAGCTGGCTCGGCCCGAGCAGCAGCAACGGTTTCGCCGACCAGCAGACCGGCGCCCACATCACCGGCACCTGGTCCCGTCCGTCCGACGCGCTGACCTCCTGCCAGGCCGGCTGCCCCCAGTTCGAGGCCACCCGGCCGAACTGGAACCAGATGCCCGCCGCCGTGCAGGTCTCCGCCGCCAACACCATCAGCTTCAGCGACTCCCAGTTCGTCAACCTCGGGCAGACCGCGATCGGCATCGGCAACGACGCCAACGCCCACGCCAGCGGTGTCGGCCTGGGCGCCAACAACATCACCGTCACCCGCTCCGAGATCGCCCGCAACTCGGCCGGTGGCGTCGTGGTCGGCGGCGTGCGGGCCGACGCCCACCACCCCAGTGACCAGCGGATGGTCAACCGCAACGTCACCATCAGCAACAACAAGGTGCACGATCTCGGTCTGGAGTACCGGGGCGTCGTCTCGATCCTCACGACCTACGTGAACACCTCGCTGGTCTCGCACAACGAGGTCTACAACATGCCGTACACCGGCCTGTCGGTCGGCTACGGCTGGGGCGCCAACGACGCCGGCGGCAGCCAGCACTACGCGAACCGGGGTCTGTACAACTACCAGCCGCGCTACACCACGGCGACCACCGCGGCCAACAACCAGGTCATCGGCAACTATGTGCACGACGTCATGCAGCAGATGACCGACGGCGGGTGCATCTACTCGCTGTCGGCGAACCCGGGCGGGTTGATCGCCGAGAACTACTGCCTGCGCACCAACGGCTGGTTCGGGCTCTACTTCGACGAGGGCTCGCGCTACTACACCGCCCGCAACAATGTGTTCTCCTCCACCGGCACCTGGGCCACCGCCAACTACTGGTACGCGGAGAACATGGGCAACTACACAGTCACCAACAACTGGTCGACGAACAACAGCACGAACGTGACCAACGGCGACCGCGGCAACGTGGTCAACAGCAACGTCACGGTCAGCAACGGCAACTGGCCGTCGGGCGCGCAAACGGTGATCAACACGGCCGGCGTGCAGAGCGGTGGCAGCACCAACCCGACGAACGTGCAGATCGTGGGTGCCCAGTCGGGCCGGTGCGCCGAGATCGGCAACTCCAGCACCACCAATGGCACGCAGGCTCAGATCTGGGACTGCATCAGTAACGTCGCCAACCAGCGGTGGACCCACACTGCGAGCCGGCAGCTCATGATCTACGGCACCAAGTGCCTGGACGCCTCCGGCCAGGGCACCGTCAACGGCACGAAGGTGGTGATCTGGGACTGCAACGGTGGTGTCAACCAGCAGTGGAACATCAACTCCAACGGCACGATCACGGGCGTGCAGTCGGGTCTCTGCCTCGACGCGAACGGTGCTGCGACGGCGAACGGCACGAAGTTGATCCTCTGGGCCTGCAGCGGCGGCACCAACCAGCAGTGGCAGGTGCGCAGCTGATCCGGTAGCTGGACACCGACGGGTCCGGGTCGGGGCGACACACGCCTCGACCCGGGCCTGTCTGGTCTACCGCGCCTGGTTCGCCCTCGCCGGGTCCACTGTCAGCCCGGTCGCGGCCTGGTAGCGGACGGAGATTGGGTCGGTGAGTTCCCCGACGAACGTTCCGTCGACGTGGTCGAGGAAACCGATGAGGGACCAGTCGTGGGCGGGGCCGGGGACCAGCCGGGGCGCGTACAGGTGCGGGTGGGCGAACGGCTGGGCGGAGGCGATGTCCCACGGCCCGAGGGTGGTCTCGCCGGTCACCACCCAGATCCGGTGGTCGTCGCGCCGAGCGCTGCCGGTGGCCTCGGCGGAGAAGAGCAGCAGCGGCTGCCCGTCGACGACCGCTACCTGGGGCACCTCCAGGTGACCGAAGCCGGCCGGAGTCGACAACGGCGGCGCGACGGTCCAGGTGACGAGGTCGGTGGAGGTGGCGTGGCCGACGACGCCACGGGTGTCCGCCGGACCGGTGTTGGCGCGGGCGGTGATGAGCATGTGCCAACCCTCGCCGTCGGGGTCGGGAAACACCCACGGGTCACGCCACGCCTGCTCGTACCACAGCTCCTTGTCCAGCAGCTCGTACCAGGTGGGGTCCGCCTCGACGATCGGTTCGGTGCCGTGCCGGTGCCAGGTCATGAGGTCGTCGGAGACGGCCAGTCCGATGCGTTGGACGAGCCCGTCCTCGGCGTGACCGACCCCGGTGTAGAACAGGTACCACAGCCCGTCCGGCCCGCGGACCGTGCAGCCCGTCCAGGTCGCCAGGTCGTCCCAGCCGGGCGCGTCGGCGGGGACCACGGCGTCGGCGACCAGGCGCCACGAGCGCAGGTCCGCCGAGACGGCGTGGCCGATCGTGGCCCGGCGGTGGCGGCGGTGCGGGTCGTGCAGGGCGCGGGACGCGCGCAGGAAGAACACGTGCCAGAGGCCGTTGTCGTCCCGCGCGTACCAGCTGTCCCACACCCAGTGGTCGGGTAGGCGAAGCATGGTCGGAAACCTAGCACTAAACCGTTTTAGCGTCGGCCAACGCCAACCCGTCGGCACGGATCGGGACAGCCGGTGGTCAGCCGACCGGAGGCGCGAGGGACCGGCGTCGGCGCAGCGGCATCGGAACGAGCGAGGGTTCCGCGATGCCCCCGTCCAGGAGCAGCTCGACCGCTCGCCGCCCCATCTGCTCGTGCGGCAGCGCCGTGGTGGCCAGGCTCGGACGCAACCAGGCGGCGATCGGGTCGTCGTCGAACGAGATGACCGAGATGTCCTCTGGGACGGTCAGTCCCGCCTCGCCGAGTGCCTGGTAGGCCCCGAAGGCCAGCCGGTCGTTCATGCAGATGATCGCGCTGGGTCGCTTCGGCTTGCTCAGCAGGCTGCGCATGGCGGCGTACCCGTGCTCGGGCAACCACTCGGTGCAGAAACACTCGGCCAGGAGGCCGACCTTCGCCTCGTCCAGTGTCTGCCGGATGCCGTGCAGGCGGGCACTGGCGGCGAGGGAGACCTCCGGGTCGTCCTCCTTGAGTCGGTTGCGGCCGATCAGCGCTATCGCGTCGCGGTGGCCAAGCTCCAGCAGGGCGGTGGCGACGGAGCGGCCGGCCCCCTCGTCGTCGGGGACCACGCTGGGCAGGCCGTCGGGGCTGGTGGCGTTGAGCAGCACCACCGGGCCGCCGAGGATGGCCGCGGGCACCGTCAGCCGTCGGGTCGCCATCGCCGCGTAGATCACCCCGTCGACCTGCCGGTCCAGGACGGCCTCGATGGCGTACTGCTCGAAGGTGGCGTCGCCCTGCGTCTCGGTGATGAGCAGGACGTGGTCCCGTTCGCGGGCCGCGTCGAGGGCGCCGCGGATGAGGTCACCGGCGAACCGGGTGGTGGCCACGATGTCGGAGACGAACGCGATGGTGGCCGTCTTGCGGGTGCGAAGGCTGCGCGCGGCGAGGTTGGGCCGGTAGCCGAGCTCCTCGGCGGCGGCGAACACCCGCTGGTGCGCCTCGGCCGAGAGTCGGGTGCCCTCCCTGCCGTTGAGCACCATCGACGCGGCGGTCTTGGACAGCCCGGCTTTCCGCGCGACGTCGGCGAGTGTTGCTCTGTTGCGGCCCATCAGTCCTCCGAATCAGGCGCGGTGCCACAGGCGCCGCTCCCGCCCATCATGATGCGTCGCCGTCCGGGATCGAGCGCCGGTCACGTCGGCGTGGTGTGAACCCGACGTTTCCGCACCGTTGCCAAGTTGTCCTTGACAGCTCCCCGCGCCGCGCGCATGCTCTGCTAAATCAGTTTAGCGACCACTTCTGGTGCATCCAGAGGCGCCTTCGGTGGCCGTGCCGGGTTCTTTTCTGCTGACGGTACGGGTGCTGCGCCCGGGCGACAGGTCACGGCGTACGTGTCGTGGCGGTCGCGCGGTCGCGGTGGTCCCGGTGGAGCCGTCGCGCGGCCATGGGTCGCGGGACGCGTGGAGATGTCAAGGAGTCATGAAATGGCAGAATTACTGACAAAGTTTCCGCGACGGAGAACGCTGCTCCTGGCGTCGCTCCTGGCGGTCGGGATGACCGCGACGGCATGCAGCGCGCCGGGCGAGGACCGGTCGTCGACCCAGAAGTCCGATGCCGCCGTCAAGACGGAGCTGGGCACCGACCCGATCACCCTGGACATGTACGCGGAGACCGGCTTCCCGTTGGCCAAGGCGTTGGCCGACGAGTTCTCCAAGCAGCACTCGAACGTCAAGTTCAACATCCGCGAGGACCAGTTCACTGTGATCGTGGAGAACGCGCCCCGGGTGATGGCCTCGGACAACTCGCCCGACATCATCCGGCTCCCGACCATGGTCGACCTGGTCAAGGACGACCTGCTCAAGAACCTCGACCCGTACTTCACCGCGTACGGCTGGGACAAGTTCCCCGCCTCGCAGCTCATGCAGCTGCGCGTCGGCGAGAACACCCGGGGCACCGGCTCGCTGTACGGGATGGGGCTCGGCTACAGCGTCACCGGCGTGTTCTACAACAAGAAGCTGGCCAGCCAGATCGGCATGACCCAGCCGCCGACCACTGTCGCCGAGTTCGAGGAGCTGCTGGCCAAGGCGAAGACCGGCGGGGTCCAGCCGATCATGCAGTTCAACAAGAACACCGCTGGCATCAACTTCCCGCACCAGGCGCTACAGAACCAGTTCGGCGACCCGACCCAGGTCGCCGACTGGATCTTCCAGAAGCCGGGGGCCACGTTCGACACCCCGGCCGCCCTGAAGGCCACCCAGACCATCCAGAAGTGGGCCCAGGCCGGCTACTTCACAAAGGACGCGAACGCCCTCGACTACGCGGGCATGGTGGGGGAGTTCCAGAAGGGCAACGGCCTGTTCATGTTCAACGGCGACTGGGAGTCAGCCAACCTCGACAAGTCGATGCCCGGCAACGTCGGCTTCTTCCTCTTCCCCACCGAGTCTCCCGGTGGAAAGCACGTGGCGATGTCCGCCCCCAACACCTTCGGCGTCTCCGCCAAGGCCAAGAGCCCGGACGCCGCCGCGTACTTCCTGAACTGGGTGCACACCAACGCCAAGGCCCGCGAGATCTCGGTGACCGTCGGCGGCTCCAGCCCTGGCGGCCCGAGTGACCTGCCGGTGCCGAGCGCCGCCCCGAACACGGTGCTGGCTGAGACCCTGAAGGCGTCGCAGCAGCTCGGTGCGGAGAACGGCGCCGTGGACTTCACAGCGAACGCGACCGGCGGCATCTTCGCCGCCGCGATCACGCCGGAGATGCAGAAGCTGATCGCCGGTCAGCAGACGCCCGAGGGGTACGTGAAGGCGGTCCAGGCCGAGTATCAGAAGGAACTGTCCCGATGACGTCTGCCCTCGGCAGCGCACCAACCGGGCGCGACGATCGTCGTGCCCGCCCCACCCCGACGCGGGCCCACCGATTCCGGTGGGCCCGCGCGGCCGGGACCGGCTGGTTGTACGTCCTGCCCGCCCTGGTGATGTACGCGGTGTTCGTCCTGCGTCCGCTCGTCCTGACGCTCCAGTACTCGCTCTACGACTGGAACGGCATCGGGGTGGCCCGCTGGGTGGGCCTGGACAACTACCTCACCGTCTTCACCGACAGCGACCTGCTGAAAATCATCGGCAACGCGATGGTGCTGATCGTCTTCTTCAGCTTCATCCCTGTCGCGCTCGGGCTGTTGGTGGCAAGCATGGTTCGCCGGATCACCACCGGCGCGTTCGGCACCGTCGTCCGTACCATCCTGTTCCTGCCGCAGGTCATCCCCCTGGTGGCGGCGGGCATCGCGTGGAGCTGGCTGCTCTCGTCGAACGGTCTGGTCAACCAGGCGCTGCGCGCGGTCGGCCTGGGTGGCGTCGCCCGCGCCTGGCTCGGCGACTTCGACACGGCGCTGCCCGCCGTCGGCGTCATCGGGGCCTGGGTCCTGCTCGGTCTCTGCACGATCCTGCTGGTCACCGGCATGAGCAAGATCGATCCGGCGCTGTACGAGGCCGCCCGCCTCGACGGTGCCGGTCCGGTCCGCGAGTTCCTCGCCGTGACCCTGCCCAGCCTGCGCCAGGAGATCGGCGTCTGCCTCACCGTCACGATCATCGCGGCGCTGGCGAGCTTCGACATCGTCTACATCTCCACCAGCGGCGGCCCCGGCCTCCAGACCACAGTGCCGGGCCTGGAGATCTACCGGCTGGCCTTCTCGCAGCGGCAGGTGGGGCTCGCCTCTGCGCTCGCTGTCGTCCTCATGCTGCTCGTGCTGGCGTGCGTGCTGCCCATCCAGCGTCTGAGCCGAGGGGAGAAGCCGTGAACCTGAGTCGACGCGAACAGCTGACCGGCCGGGTCTTCCTGATCGCCCTGATCGTCGTCACCCTGCTGCCGTTCGTGAGCATGCTCTCGGCGGCGTTGCAGCCCCGGGGCACGGTGCCCAGCGGGCTCGAGTGGCCGTCCGACCCGCAGTGGGGGAACTTCGCCGACGCCTTCACCGCGGCGAACATGGGCGCCCTGCTCCGCTCGAGCCTGCTCATCGTGGCCGGTGTCGTACCGGTGTCGGTGCTCATCGCGACCATGGCCGGCTTCGGGCTCGGTCAACTGCGGGTGCCCGGTGGCCGACTCGTCTTCGGTCTCTTCCTGCTGGGTCTGACCCTGCCGTTCGAGGCAGTGGTCACGCCGCTCTACTACCAGATGCAGGACCTCGGCCTGCTCAACACCCGCTGGGCCATCATCCTGCCGCTGATCGGGCTGTACATGCCGTTCGCGGTGTTCTGGATGCGGGCCCACTTCACCAACGTGCCGGTCGAGTTGTCCGAGGCGGCCCGGGTGGACGGCAGCAGCACGTGGCAGTTGTTCTGGCGGGTCCAGGTGCCGCTCGCCCGGCCGGCGATCGCCTCGCTGACGATCCTGATGTTCCTCTGGACGTGGAACCAGTTCCTGCTCGCCATCGTCCTCGTGGACGACGCCACCAAACGCACAATGGCCGGGGCGCTCGGAGCGTTCCAGGGCCAGTGGGGCACCGACCTGGTGCTGCTGTGCGCCGGGTCGCTGCTGATCCTCACTCCGACCCTCATCGTGTTCCTGATCTTCCAGCGACAGTTCATCAAGGCCCTGATCCAAGGGTCAGTGAAGGGGTAGGCAGTGGTCACACAGCCGCAGATCCACGGCGACGTCGACGATCACTTCGGGCGTGTCGCCGACGTCTTCCGCGACAACTTCACCTCCCGGGGCGAGGTCGGCGCCGCGGTTACGGTCTACGTCCGGGGCCGCAAGGTCGTCGACCTGTACGGCGGGGTGGCCGATACCCGCACCGGCCGACAGTGGGACGCGCACACGCCGGTCGTCGTCTTCTCCTGCACCAAGGGGATCCTGGCGATCTGCGCCTACCTGTTGGCCCAGCAGGGCCGGCTCGACCTCGACGCTCCCGTGACGCGCTACTGGCCGGAGTTCGGACAGCACGGCAAGGCGGGCATCCCGGTGCGCTGGCTGCTCACGCACCAGGCAGGTCTGCCCGCTGTGGACCGCCCGCTGACCCTCGAGGAGGTGCTGGCGTGGGATCCGGTCATCAAGGCGATCGAGGCGCAGGCACCGCTGTGGGAGCCGGGTACGGCGCACGGCTACCACTCGATGACCTACGGCTGGCTGGTCGGGGAGGTGATCCACCGCATCACCGGCCAACTACCTGGCGCGTTCTTCGCCGACACCGTCGCGGGCCCGCTCGGCCTGCACACCTGGCTGGGGCTCCCGGCCGCCCAGAGCGACACCGTCGCCTGGGGCCTGGCACCGCCCCCGGACCCTGACCCGTTCGTGGACCCGGTGGCCGAACGGGGCATCACCATGGGCGGCGCATTCGCCTTCCCCGCCGACGCCGACGGCCTGGTCAGCTTCAACGACGACGCCATCCGGGCCGCCGGTGTTCCCGGCGCGGGCGCGGTGAGCACCGCCGAGGGCCTCGCGCGCCTCTACGCCGCCTGTGTGTCGAAACTCCACCGTGGACCGCTGCTCGCGGCGGCGTCGGTGGACGACGCGGTAGTGGTCCGCTCGCGTGGTCAGCAGCGGCACGGGCCGCCGGACACTGGGCAACGCTGGGGCACCGGCTTCCTGCTGCACTCGCCACCGGCCCGGCCCCTGCTGGGTGAGCGCAGCTTCGGCCACGACGGCGCGGGCGGGAACCTGGCCTTCGCCGACGCTGAGCATCAGGTGGGCTTCGGCTACGTGGTCAACCAGATGCGCGGGATGGGTGACGAGCGCGCTAACCGCCTAACGGCCGCCCTCCGCGCCTGCCTGACCGCCTGAGGCGCTCGAGCCGCCGCGCTCCCCGGTGATCATGAAGTTGTTACCGTCAATGACGGCGTGTCATGGCAACAACTTCATGATCACCGGGGTCGGAGCTGCGGTGTGACCGTCCACTGTGGAAGGCCGGCGGTGTTACGGGGATACTTCGGGCGCGTTTCATCGATAGTCTTGACAGGGGTTGTTAGCGATAACACGATGGCCTTCACGCCGCTCTCGCGTTTGGAGCTCGCCTTGGTCGTGTCGGTCCGCTCGCGTGTCCTGAACATCGCCCGCGCATCCGCTGTGAACAGCCTGAACGCCGCCGCTCGCCACGCCACCACCACGATGACCCGAGTGACGTCCACGGTGCTCTCGTATCGTCTCCGTTCACTGTGCGCGCTCGCATCCGTGGCCGTCCTCGTCGGCGCGGGCCTGGTGGCCACCCCCGCCGGAGCGCACGCCGCCGACGGATGGTCGCCCCGATCGTCGTACACCTCGACCGACACCGGTGCCGGCACCTACTCGGTGCCGCTGCTCAACGCCGACGTGCCGGACATCAGCGTCGAGCGGGTGCCAGCCGCCGAGAACGACGAGGGCCGCGACCTCTACTACATGATCAGCACGACAATGCACCTGAGCCCCGGTGCGCCGATCATGAAGTCGTACGACCTCGTCAACTGGGAGATCGTCAACTACGTCTTCGACCGGGCGAGCATCGGCGACTCCTTCTCACTGCGCAACGGCCAGAACTCGTACGGCCAGGGCCAGTGGGCGTCGTCGCTGCGCTACCACGACGGCACGTTCTACGCCGTCTTCAACACCAACAACCTCAGCGGGGCGTACCTCTACCGCACCGACGACATCGAGAACGGCCCGTGGCAGCGCACCGCCCTCGGCCGTGGTCTGCACGACCCGTCGCTCTTCTTCGACGTCGACGGCACGCCGTACATCTTCTACGGCTCCGGCGGCACCAGCGCCGTACGCCTCAACGCCGACCTGACCGCCATCGCGCAGGACTACCCGAACATCTTCACCGCCAACAACTACGCCGGGCAGCCGTTCATCGGCGGCCTGTTCGAGGGCGCGCAGGTGTACCACATCGACGGCTGGTACTACGCCGTCATCATCACGTGGCCGTCCGGTCAGGGGCGTCAGGTGGTCATGTTCCGGTCGAAGGACCTGCTCGGGCGCTACACCTCGGCCGGCGGGGTGAACACCTACGAGGCGCGCGGAGTGCTCAACTCCAACGGCTTCGCGCAGGGCAGCCTGGTGCCGATCAGCCGCGCTGGCGGTGGGACCGACTGGCACGGCATGTTCTTCCGGGACACGTTCCCGAACGGCCGGATCCCGGCGCTCATCCCCGCCACCTGGCAGAACGGGTGGCCGACCTTCGGCACCAACGGGGTCGTGCCGGTCAACGGCCTGTTCGACAAGCCGATCCGGCTCAGCCCGGCCGAGGAGCTGTTCGAGCGGCAGAAGAGCATCGTCGCCTCGGACGACTTCGCCAACGACGCGCCGCACAAGGCGTACCAGGACGAGCAGTGGACCGTCCCCGCGCCGCTCGACCCGGCGGAGATCGCTCCCAACGGCTCACGGCTGGACCTGGCGTGGGAGTGGAACCACGCCCCGGACAACCGATACTGGTCACTCACCGACCGCGACGGCTGGCTGCGGTTGACGGCCGGCAAGGTGGTCACCGGCCAGTACGTCTACACGAAGCTGTCCAACCGGGCCGAGCTGGCGTGGTTCGAGGAGGCACGCAACACGCTCTCGCAGCGGACGTTCGGGCCACGACAGTCGGTCCAGACCCGGATGGACGTCTCCGGGATGAAGAACGGCGACGTCGCGGGCCTGGCGGCCTACAACCGCGGATTCTCGTACGTGGCGCTCAAGCGCGTCGGTGACGTCAACACCCTCGGCGTCGTGAACCGGTCGCAGCCGTTCGCTGTCGACCTCGACCAGTCCACGCTGGAGAACTTCATCGCCGGCACGACGGTGTCGCTGGGCGATGCGACCGAGGTGCACGTGAAGGCGGACCTCGACTTCTCCTCGCCGGTGGGCCAACTGTGGACGACGTTCTACTACAGCCTGGACGGGGTCCAGTGGACCCGGCTGGGCAACCGGGTGGGCCCGCAGGCGCTCGACGGCAGCCTCGCCCACTTCATGGGCCACCGGGTGGGCCTGTTCAACTACGCGACCCAGGAGACCGGCGGCCACGTCGACTTCGACGACTACCTGCTCAGCGACGTGCTGACCGCGCAGGCCCGGCCGCTGGACACCACAGCCCTCGACGCGGCCATCGCCCACGGGCAGACACTCGACGCGCGCCACTACCCGGCCGACGCCTGGGCCGCGACGCAGTCCGCGCTCGCGGCGGCGACGTCGGCACGGGCCGGCCAGTTCGGCACCCAGAACCAGATCGACGCACCGGAGCGGGCACTCAGCTATCAACTGGCCCGACTCGGAGTGCTGGCGGCCCTGCCCGTGACGGCCACCGCCCAGGTGCGCTGCCTGAGCGGCAAGACGTACCTGGCGGTGCAGGCGCGCAACGACTCGACCGAGCCGGTCGAGATCACCCTGGAGACCCCGTACGGAAACCGGTCGTTCGCGGCCGTCGCGCCGGGAGCGAATGTCTACCAGTCGTTCAACACGCGTGCGGCGTCGGTGGCGGCCGGCTCGGCGACGGTCCGGGTCAGCGGCACCGTCGCCGCCCGGGACGTGACCACCGTCCACTCCGTGCAGCACCCCGCCAACGCCTGCGGCGGATAACTCCACCACGAGCCCTCGGCCCACCGACCAGCACCACCGGCGACCGGCCGGGCGGCGCGGCACAGCGGACCTGTCCCGCGCCGCCGGCCACTGTCGGACCGGTGGCGGCGGTCGACCCCTGATGTCCGGACCACCCACGGAAAGCGCACCCACCGATCCCCCGTACACCGATGACCGCACGTCAGAGATGAAGGAGGATGTCTCGTGGAACAACGAATGCGACGGGCGACCCGAGGACGGGTCGCAGCGCTCGCGACGGTCGGCCTGATGCTGGCCACGGGGTTCGTCGCCCCGGCGTCGCCGGTCCAGGCCGCCGACACGAACCTCGTCGTCAACGGCGGGTTCGAGGACGGCCTGGCCAGCTGGTTCGTGAACAACGGAAACGCCACCGACGGCGCCCAGTTGTCGGCCACGTCGGACGCCTACTCCGGCGCGAACGCCGCGCTGGTCACCAGTCGGACGACCACCGGCTCCGGCCCGATGCAGGACCTCAGCGGCAAGGTGCAGGCCGGTCAGGCCTACACCCTGACGGCCCGCATCAAGTACGAGAACGAGAGCGGACCGGCCACGAAGCAGTTCTTCGCCACCATGCACTACGGCGGTGGCACCTACACCAACCTGGTCAGCGTGACGGCGACGAAGGGCCAGTGGGCGCAGTTCAACGGCACTTTCACGATCCCGACGACGCAGAGCGTGTCGACGGCGCGCCTGTTCTTCGAGACCCCCTGGACGAGCACGCCGTCCACCGACCCGGCCCTGCACCTGATGGACTTCAAGCTCGACGACGTCTCAGTGGTCGGCGCCGCGCCGCCCGCGCCCGCGTCGAAGACCATCGAGGTCGTCGGCAAGCTGCCCGGGGAACACAACCCGTTGATCGGGCACAAGTTCGGCGCTGACGGTTTCGGCCTCGTGCACGACGGCCGGGTCTACATGTACATGACCAACGACACCCAGGGCTACGCCCCGAACCCGACCACCGGCGTCTCGCCGGGGATCAACTACGGCGACATCAACCAGATCACGGTGATCTCCTCGGAGGACCTCGTGAACTGGACGGACCACGGTGAGATCCAGGTCGCCGGCCCGAACGGGGTGGCACCGTTCACCGCCAACTCGTGGGCTCCGGGCATCACCAAGAAGGTGGTGAACGGGGTGGAGAAGTTCTTCCTCTACTACGCCAACGGCGGTGGCTCCAGCAACGTGATCACGGGTGCGTCGCCGCTCGGCCCGTGGACCAGCGAGCGCACCAGCACGCTGATCGACGGTCGTACCCCCGGCGCCGAGGCCGTCGCGTGGAAGTTCGATCCGGCCCCGTTCGTCGACGACGACGGCCAGCCGTACCTCTACTTCGGTGGCGGCCCCGCGTCGACGAGCATGCCGCCGGCCGAGCGCTTCAACAACCCGAAGAACATCCGGTCGATCGAGCTCGGCGACGACATGGTGTCGACCGAGGGAACGGCCGCTGTGGTCGACGCCCCGGTCGCCTTCGAGGCGGGCCACGTCTTCAAGCGCCAGGGCAAGTACTACTTCTCGTACTCGTCGCACTTCGGCGGGAACGACTTCGGTGGCAGCCAGCAGCCGCTCCCCGGTTACCCCGGGGGTGGCCAGATCGGCTACATGATCTCCGACGGGCCGATGTCGTGGCCGAAGGAGACCTACGCCGGTGTGCTCTTCCCGAACCAGTCGCAGTTCTTCGGGGCCGGTACCGGTGGCAACAACCACCAGTCGGTGTTCGAGTTCGGCGGCAAGTACTACTTCACGTACCACGCCCCGACTCTGAACAAGCGCATCAACGGCAACACCACCCAGGGGTACCGCAGCCCGCACATCCAGGAACTGACCTTCAACCCGGACGGCACCATCCAGCAGGTCGTCGGCACCTACGCCGGTGTGGACCAGGTCCGCGACTTCGACCCGTACCGCGTCTTCGAGGCCGAGACCTTCGGCTGGAGCAAGGGCGTCGCGACCACGAAGGTCGACGGCAGCTCCGCCCAGTTCGGTGCCGCGGCACCCAACCTCGTGGTCCGCGACATCGACAACGGCGACTGGACGGCGCTGTCCTCGGTGAACTTCGGGGACAACGGCGCGCAGAGCCTGACGGCGCGGGTGCGTGCGCTCGCCGCCGGCGGGCAGATCCAGGTCCGGCTGGACGACGTCAACGGTCCCGTCGTCGGTACGGCCACTGTGGACAGTGCCGTCGGCCAATGGGCCGAGGTGACCGCCGAGCTCGACGGTGTCAGCGGCGTGCACGACGTCTACTTCACCTACACCGGCCCGACCGGCGTCGACCTCTTCGAGATCGACAACTGGGCCTTCGCGGCGGCCAGCCTCGACCTGCCGGTCACGCTCACCGCGTCCGCGCGGTGCGTGGGCGGCAACGCGTACGTGGCGGTGCAGGCGCGCAACGACCACGACGCGCCCGTGGGCATCACCCTCGAGACGCCGTACGGCGAGCGGTCGTTCACTGCCGTCGCGCCGGGCGCGAACGCCTACCAGTCCTTCAACACCCGTGCCGTGTCGGTGTCGGCGGGTTCGGCGACGGTCCGGGTGACCGGGGCGATCGGTGGACACGACGTGACGACAGTCCGCACCGTGCAACACCCCGCCGGCACCTGCGGCGGATAACCCCTGATGGCGGAGAACGGAGATCACATGAACACATACAAACGGCGGCAGACACTCGCGGCTGGCATCGTCGGCGCCGTGCTGACCGGGGCGGCGGTGCTGCCGTCGCCCGCACTGGCCGAACCCGGCGACGACGCCAGCGTGCGGGTCACCGTCGACATCGACGAGATCAGGGAACCGGGCGTGCTCGCCCTGTCGATCGCCGGCGACGCCGTCGCGCTGTTCGAGGACGGCTCGACCCTGCTGGTTCGCCAGTTCGTCGGCACGCTGCCGACGGTGACGGTCACCGACACCCGCGTCGCCGACGAGGTACCCGACGGCGCCAACTGGGCGGTGCTCGGCAGCGCCACCGACTTCGCCGGCGGGGCCGGCCAGGCGCCGATCACCGCCGACCACCTCGGCTGGAAGCCGCGCCTGCTCGACGGCGGGGAGACCGGCCTGGTCACCGAGGGTGAGGAGGTGGTGACCAGCCTGGACGAGCCGACCCAGCCGGGCAACAATGTCGGCCTCGTCGACCAGGAGCTGTTGGTCTCGGCCTTCGACTCCGAGGCCGTCGCCAGCGACTCGTACTCGGTCAACGCCGACCTCTACCTGCGGACCCCCGCGGAGGTCGCCGCCGGCGAGTACAGCTCCACGCTCACGCTCTCACTGTTCGAGTAGTGGCCTGGGCGGGGGCCCGGACCGGGCCCTCGCCCAGCCCCGTGCCGAAGGGCCGTTTCATGACCGTCACCCCGCTGCGCCGGGCGCTCGTGGTCCTCGCCGTCGCGTCCCTCGCGGTTGCGGCCGCGCCGAGCGCGGCGGCGGCGGAGCCGGACCCGAAGGCCCTGACCTGGACGGTCCAACCGGCCACCGCGACCGGGCCGGACCAACGCCGATGGATCAACGCCAGCCTCGACCCGGGGCAGGCGGTGACCGAACACCTGGCGGTACGGAACTTCAGCCGCACCGCCGTCGCCTTCTCCCTGAAGGCCGCCGACGGCTATCTCACCGACAAGGGCCGCTTCAACATGCTGTCGTCCGACCGTCCCTCGGTCGACGGCGGCACCTGGATCGACGTGCAGGAGAAGGTCACCGTCGGTCCCAACGAGACACGGGTGGTGCCGTTCACGATCACGGTGCCCGAGGGCGCCACACCGGGCGACCACCCGGCCGGCATCGCCGCGACAGTCACCAGCACCGGCGGCACTGTCAACGTCGAGAGCCGCGTCGGTTTCCGGGTGATGCTGCGGGTGAACGGCTCCGCGCAGGCGGCTTTGGCCATCCGGGGCCTCGGCGCGACGTACTCCCCGTCGTGGAACCCCTTCGCCGGTGGCAGGGTGCGGGTCCGCTACACAGTCGAGAACGACGGCAACGTCTGGGTCAGCGGAACGAGTCGGGTGGCGATGTCCGACCTCCTGGGCCGGAGCAGCCACGACGCCACCAGCGGCGTGGAGGAGTTGCTGCCCGGCGGTGCTCGGACGGTGGAGACCCGGGCCGACGGCGTCTGGGCCCTGGGGCGCCTCCGTACGACAGTCAGCACGTCGCCGACGCTGCTCGGTGACGGCCAGGCCGGGGCCGCACTCCGACCGGCCTCCGCCACCGTCACCACCTGGGTCGTGCCGTGGGCGCAGCTCGCACTGTTGGGTCTGCTCGCCGGCCTGCTCCTGGGGCTGCGGGCGGCGGCCCGGCACCGGCGTCGTCGGCTGGCCGGGCTGCTGGCCCGCGCGAGGCAGGAGGGCCGGCAGTCCGTGCTCGTCGGGAGCGCGCCCGCTGCTGCCGAGTCCGACGCGGGCGACGCCCGCCGATAGCCCGTCGGCGCGAGGAAATCGCGCTGCCGGATCGCGGCGAGGCGTCGCCCGGTCCGCGGCCTCAGGGCTTGGACCGGCCCAGCAGCCAGCGCAGGATGCTGGCGTCCTCGTAGGTCGGCCCGAACGCCGCGTGGTAGTCCGGCAACGAGAACGCGGCGTCGGCGTACTCGGTGTAGCGCACCAGGTCGGCTGCCTGCTCCGGCGTCTTGCCCCGGGCGGCGTACGCCTGCCGCAGCACCGCTGTGGAGTTGCGCGCGCCCGAGACGTTGAGCAGGTGGTCGTGCTCGCCGTGCGTGATCCACACCGGCACCTCGGCCGCCGCGATGGCGGTCGCCTGGGTGGCGTTGACCGGGAAACCGCCGGTCACCAACCCGCCGGCGAACAGGTCGGGACGCTTGGCGAACGCCTCCCAGAGCAGCTGCGAGCCGTACGACACGGTGGTCGCGTACACCCGACGGGTGTCCACCGCGAACTGGCCGGCGAACTGGTCGAGCAGCTTGACCAGCAGGTCCGCCTCGGCGACCCCACCGACCCGCTGGTGCTGGGGCGCCAGGACGATGACGTCCTCGGCGGTGCCGGTCCACAGCGGTTGGAGCCACGCGGTCGCCGGGATGTCGGCGGCGAGTTGGACGCCGAGGTTGTCACCGTCCCAGCCCATGCCGTGACCGGGCAGGACGACCATCAGTGGGTATTTGCGGCCCGGCTGGTAGTTCTTCGGCAGGTGGTAGTGGTACGGCAGCACCATTCCGCCACTCAGGAACGAGCCGTAGGTGAACTCGTCGACCAGTTCGTTGACCGGCTTCTCCGTGACGGGACGGGATTCACGTGGGGTGGCGCGGGCGAGCACCGGCCCCTTGCCGGCCCCGCGGCCGGGCTGGCCGTGCACGTCCTTGCGTTGCACGACTCGGGTCGGCAGCTCGGGGTTGACCTTCACCGTGCAGAGGAAGGTCGGGCACTTCGAGACGATGACCGTCGAGCCGCCGGTGTCGGCGGGGTCGAGTTCGACGATGACGTACCGGCCCGGCGCCGATCGGTGGTCGGCACGGGTGCCCGGTGTTCCGTTGGTGTAGGTGTGGGTGACGGTCCGGTCGGCGAGCTTCGGCAGGTCCTCGATGGGGTTGAAGCGGAAGTTGTAGATGGTGTCCGTCACCGAGAACGTCGCGGTGTCGAGGGTGCGCGGGTTGACAGTGGCCCCGTACTCGATCGCCACCGCCGAGACCTTCTGGCCGTAGGTGTAGACGGTGGTGATCGGGGTGATGCTGCGGATTCCGTCGGTGGCGCCCCGGCTGTCGCTCGCGCTGCCGTACGCCGTGCCGGAGGCGCCGGCCAGGACGAGGGTGGCGGCGAGCGGGATCAGTCCTCTTCGCAGTCTCATGCGTGTCCTTTCTCGGGGGTGGAGCTCTCAGCCAGCGATCCCGCCCGGGGACCGGGAGTGGGACGGGTCGGAGCGAGCCGGTCGCTAAACTGATTTAGCAGAGCATCGATGGCGGGCCTGGCGGTGTCAATACCGAGCACTGCAACAAACCTGCAAGCGTCAGCTATTGCCTTCAGGGAAACCGCTTTCCTACGATTGCGTTACATCGATGTTCCATTTGATGGTCGGGCGAGCGATGGCACCGGGCGCACTCCGCTCGCACGACACAACCCTGCTTCCACCAGGGCACGAGAGACCTCGATGAACTCTTCGCGATTGACTGTCGCCAATTTCTGAATGACGTCCGTCGGTAGGTGTGGTCGCGATGTCCGTCGGGGCGAAGCCTGGAACGAGACGAATGCGAAGGTGAGGCGACATGAGACGACCAGTCGTGCTGCGACGTCAGGCGGTGTTGGCCGCGGCGGCTGCGGCGGCGATGGTGATCGCGGTCGGGGTGGTCCTACCGACCCCGCAGGCATCGGCGGCGGTCGGCAGCGCCACCGGCTACGCCACCCAGAACGGCGGGACCACCGGCGGTGCGGGCGGGCAGACGGTACGGGCCTCCACGGGCACTGCGATCCACGCCGCGCTGTGCGGTCGGACCAGCAGCAGCACTCCGATCACCATCGAGGTGACCGGGACCATCAATCACGGCAACACCAGCAAGGTGTCCGGGTCGAGCTGCAACACCGCCGCGGGCGTGATCGAACTCAAGCAGATCAGCAACGTCACCATCATCGGGGTCGGTAGCGCCGTCTTCGACCAGCTCGGCATCCACATCCGCGACTCCAGCAACATCATCATCCAGAACGTGACCATCCGGAACGTCAAGAAGTCGGGCTCGCCCACCTCCAACGGTGGGGACGCCATCGGCATGGAGAGCACGGTCCGCAACGTCTGGGTCGATCACGTCACATTGGAGGCGTCGGGCGGGGAGTCCGAGGGGTACGACGGCCTCTTCGACATGAAGGACAACACCCAGTACGTGACGCTGTCCTACAGCATCCTGCGCAACTCCGGTCGCGGCGGCCTGGTCGGGTCCAGCGAGAGCGACCTGTCGAACGGCTTCATCACGTACCACCACAACCTCTACGAGAACATCGACTCCCGGACGCCGCTGCTGCGCGGTGGGGTCGCCCACATCTACAACAACCACTACGTGAGCCTGCGCGAGTCCGGAATCAACTCCCGGGCCGGAGCCAGGGCCAAGGTGGAGAACAACTACTTCCGCAACTCCAAGGACGTCCTGGGGACCTTCTACACCAACGAGCGCGGCTACTGGCAGGTCGCCGGCAACGTCTTCGACAACGTGACCTGGTCCAGCGCCGGCAGCGAGAACTACCCCGCCGGCCCCAATCCGACCTCCACCACCACTGTCAGCATCCCGTACTCGTACAGCCTCGACGGGGCGAGCTGCGTGCCGGACATCGTCCGTCAGACGGTCGGCGCCAACACGGGCCTGAAGGTGTCCAACGGCAGTTGCTCGCCGCAGACCCCGCCGCCGACCACCCCGCCGCCGACCACG
Source organism: Micromonospora sp. NPDC048842 (assembly GCF_040649935.1). Lineage (NCBI taxonomy): Bacteria > Bacillati > Actinomycetota > Actinomycetes > Micromonosporales > Micromonosporaceae > Micromonospora > Micromonospora sp. NPDC048842. Next base: position 92,538 of record NZ_JBEZGK010000005.1, read on the forward strand.
CCCCCGCCCACCACGCCCCCGCCCACGACGCCCCCGCCCACCGGCGGGACCAACCTCAGCCTCGGCGCCGGCGCCGACGGCTCCAGCAAGGCCAGCGGAACCAGCTACGGCAACGTGCGCGACGGCAACCTGAGCACCTACTGGTCGCCGGCCGGGTCGACCGGCACGATCTCGATCAAGTGGGGCTCCGCGACCCAGGTGTCCCGGGTGGTGATCCGCGAGCCGTCCGGCACTCAGGGCTCCATCGGGTCCTGGCAGCTGATCAACAACGACAACGGAGCCGTCCTGGCATCCGGCAGTGGGGCGGGTTCGATCACCTTCTCGGCCACCGCGATGAGCAAGATCAACTTCAAGATCAACAGCTCCAGCGGTACGCCACGGATCGGCGAGTTCGAGACGTACGCGAGCTAGGTGTTTGCGGGCGGGAGCGGCTCGGTCTGCCGCCCCCGCCCGCGGGCGCCCATCACGAATCCGTGGTCGGCAGGGTGTCCATGAAGGAGCTGACCGAGAAGACCGCTCGCCCCGGCCCGGCGGGGCCGTACCCGGGCGGGGTGGACAGACCGTGGGCGTCCATTGTCGCCCGGTAGGCCTCCAGCAGGCGGACGTGGTATTCGAGCGGCGCGCCCTGCGGGTTCGTCCGGCCCAGCGGTGTGGTGGGCTCCGGGCACCAGGTGGTGAAACGGGGCGTGATACCCCGGGACATGAAGTAGTCGAGCCCCTCGGTGGTGGAGACGATCGCCTCGTCGACGCTGGTGAAGCCGTGCGGGGCGGCCATCTCGACGCCCGCCACGAAGTTCGGGATCACGTTGCGCGGGCCGAACACCTCGGCCGAGTCGAGGATGCGCCGGTGCCACTCCTCCCGACCGACGTACCGCTCCTTGCCCGGGCAGTACAACTCGAACAACCGCTTGTCCCACACCTCGTAGTTGGGGTGGTAGATGCGGATGCCGTAGTCGTGGAACCGCTGCACATCGGCTCGGGGTAGCGCCTGTGCCACGACCTTGCCGATCCACCGTCCCGGAAACCGCTCCTCGATCGCCTGCGCGTACTGGCCGTAGAAGTCGGCCTCGGCCAGCCCGTTGACCTGGGAGGTGATGCTGCCGCCGGTCAGCGTGTACGCCTGCGACGCGCGATCGACGTCGTGCCGGTTGATGATCTCCAGGGCCTCAAGGACCTCGTCGACGGGCTTGACCCCGGTGTAGGGCCGGCCAGCCTGCTTGTGCTGCCGCCAGTTGTGGTTGATGTCGCAGTACTGGCACTCCTCCTTGGCGCCGAAGTACTGGCAGACCCGGAACGCGGTGAGGTAGATGAGATAGCCCCACTGGATCGTCGGGGCGACCTCCATCACCGACTTGCCGTTGCCGAGTGTGTGGCGGTAGTACGCCGGCATGGGGGGCAGCCCGACATCGGCGATCGGCCGTCCGTCCAGGAACAGGCGCAGTCGACCGTCGCTGTCGGTGCCGACGCGGTACGGCGAGCTGGGATTGGTGCGGACCGACACGACGGTACGACGCAGGTCGTACGGGCCCCCGGTGAGCACGATCTCCTCCGGTGGCCGGCGCAGCGCCGCCGTCCCCAACTCCGGCAGCGTCCGATGGTCGAAGGAGAAGATGAAGTACGACTTCGGCTTGACGTCGCCGTGCTCGTTGTCGGTCAGTGCCGCGTCGTCGAAGGCGAGGCCGCCCCGCAGCAGGTCCTCCTTGAGGATCGCCTCCCGCGGCACGTGTGGGAAACGGCCCATCAACTCTTCGACGAGGTCGGTGCGCGACGTCATGCGGTTCCTCCCGAACGCGGTACGCCGAACCGGGTGGCGGGTGCCACCCGGTGCCGGCTGATCAGCTCTGCTTGGTCTCCCAGAAGATCTTCGAGATCTCCTCGATCTTGCCGAGGAGCTGCTCGGCGACAGCCGGGTCCGCGGCGCCCTTCGCGCCGCCGGCACCTGCCAGCTTCGTCGCCTCGTTGAAGAGGCCGTGCAGCTGGGGGTAGTTCTCGAAGTGCGGCTGCTTGAAGTAGTCGGTCCACAACACCCAGAGGTGGTGCTTCACCAGTTCGGCGCGCTGCTCCTTGATGAGCAACGCGCGGGTGCGAAACTCCGGGTCGTCGCTGGCCTGGTACTTCTCGGAGATCGCCTTGACCGACTCGGCCTCGATGCGGGCCTGCGCCGGGTCGTAGACGCCACAGGGGAGGTCGCAGTGCGCGCTCGCGACGGTACGCGGGCGGAGAAGGCGGGACAGGAACATCGGAATCCCTTCGACGGTGGTGCTCGGCTGACGTACGGCCGGGCACTGTCGCCCGGACGTGATCATCTAGGGACGCTAGAACCTCAACCGCACTTCATGTCAAGGCCGGGTCTATCGCGAGCGCTGTTTCCGGATGAGCGTCAGCAGGGCGGCGTGCGTCCGCTCGTCCGCGGCCACGACGAGACCGTCCCCACCGGCGTGCAGCGGCTGGCCGTCGAGCCCGGTGACCACGCAGCCAGCCGCCTGACAGAGCGCGATTCCGGCAGCGAAGTGGACGCTGTTGCGCAGGTCGCGGCGGTCCGTCACATAGGCGGCGCGGCGACCGGCGGCGACCCAGGCCACGGCCAGGCTGGTGGAGACCACCCGGGGCCGGAACTGTTCGAGAAAGCCCTCGTCGGTGAGCATGCGGGCGGCCAGGAAGACGTCCCGGTTGGGGAAGGGAGGGTCGAGGTTCAGGTCGACAAGCGTTGACTCGGCCGACGGGACGAGTCGCTCGTCCGTCCCCGCGCCCCGGACGTACGCGGCGGTGCCGTCGGTCCAGAACACCTCTGCGGCGAACGGGTCCACCGAGGCCGCCACTGTGACGTCCGACCCGACCCGCAGCGCGACGTTGACCGAGGCCAGCATGGTCCGCGCGGCGAAGTTCAACGTTCCGCACAGCGGATCGACCAGCCAGGTGCGCCCGTTATCGCCGGTACCCGTCCGCCCGCTCTCCTCGGCCACCACGGCGTCGTCCGGACGCGCCGCCCGCAGGACGTCGAGGATGGCCTGCTCGGCCTCGACGTCGGCGGCGGTGGCGAAGTCGCCGGCGGTCTTCATGACGCGCGTCAGTGTTGAGCCGTACCGGGAGCGGACGACCGCGGCTCCAGCTTCCGCCGCCTCGATGGCCAGGGCCTGGTCTGTGATCGACATGCCCGAACCATAGGAGCCGTGGGCAACGTCGATGACAGCCCCCGCGCCCGGCCATGGGTCACCGGGCAGGTCAGTCCGACAGTTCGATGATCGGTGGTTGACTGACGACCGCCGTGATGATCATGGGAGCGTCGCCGTCACACTGGTTGACCGAGACCGCTACCCACCGACCCTCGGTCACCGTCGGCCCCCAGACCGTCAGGTCGCCGTAGCAGTCCAGGTCGCAGAGTGACTGGAACAGTGCCGGCATGGGTTCACCGGCCTGATGCCGAAACAGCGGCACCCGCATGGAGACCGTGCGGTGCGCGCCCCACCTCTGGTCCAACTCCGCCACGACGAGGGCCAGGTTCGCCTCGGCGGCCTCCTCGGCCTGGTTCCATTCGGCACCGTACACACCCGTCAGGGCGTCGCTCTCCCAGAGCGGAACGATCCGAAAGCCCTCGCCTCGGGTGCCCGTCCACTCGCCGGTGGCCGGATCTCCCTCGCTGACCGGTACGCCGCCAGTGGGCAGGTCCGTGGCGAGCACGGACTCGATGTCGGACACCGTCCGACCGCTGTCGAACACCTCACCGGCCCGGGCGGTCATCGGGCGACTCGTCGTACCGCCGGCGGCCCATACCGCATCGTCCGCACCACCTGTCTCCGTCGGCTACGGCCCTCGATCATCGCACCGTGAGCGAGCCGACGAGGGGGGGCGGGCGTCGGTCAGGAGACCGCCCTCCGCACCAGCTCGGTGATCTTCTTCTCCACGGCCGGGCTCCACTGCCGCAACGCGTACGCCACCGGCCAGAGATCGCCGTCGTCGAGGTTGGCCGGGTCCTGGAAGCCCAGAGTCGAGTACCGGTAGTTGAACTTGCCGGAGTCCTGGAAGAAGACGACGATCTTGCCGTCCTCCTTCGCGTAGGCGGGCATCCCGTACCAGGTCTTCGGCATCAGGCCCGGGGCGGCGGCGGTCACCGTCACGTGCACGCGCTCGGCGAGCGCGCGGTCCTCCGGCTCCATCTGCGCGATCCGGTCGAGGACCGCTTGCAGCCCGTCCGCCTTCTTGGCGCCCTTCTTGCCCTCGGCGCGCAGCTCGTCGGCGCGCTCCTTCATCGCGGCCCGCTCCTCGGGGCTGAAGCCGTCGGACACGGTAGTGGTCTTCGCGGACATTCTCGGGCTCCCTCTCGTCGTCCAGGTCGTCGTGCTGCCGTTCACCTGGGGAAAGGCTAGGCCGGACGGCCCTGTCGGGCTTCTCGATTCCTGATCGGTTCGGAGCCGGACAGCAGGTGGCGGTCCTCGTACCCGTGATTTGCTGGTCAGCGTGATCGGTGACTAGGTTGTCGACCGAAGCAGAACGACCGGTCTAGGGAGTCCCGTCATGAACATCACCGCCGATCGGATGGCGGCGGCGTACTTCGACGCCTTCGAGACGCTGTGCAGGGCGACTCCGAAGGGCGGGTACGCCGAGCGGGGCACCGCCCGCGCGGGGGTGACGCAGGCCGGCGTCGCGACGCTCAACGCCGCCTACGACAGGTCCACCGAGCCCGACCTCGGGTCGCTCGACGAGATGGCGACCGAGGTCGGCGGGCAGGCCCCGCAGTGGTCGATCATCGTCAGGGGCGAGGCGGACGACCGGGTCGCTGACCTCGCGGCCCGGCACGGCCTCCTCGAACGCGCCGAGCTGCCACTGCTGGCCTGCGCGGCGGACGACCTCACCTTCCGTGCCGGCTCGGCAGAGCGTCCCTCGGTGCGTCAGGTCGGTGCCGCCGAGAACGACCTCTACACCGACGCACTCACCCGGAGCTTCGAGGTTCCCGAGGGTCTCTTCGGCTCGCTGATGGGTGGTGCGGTGCTCGACGCCGAACCCATCACCGGCTACCTGGCCGAGGAGTCGGGCCGGCCCGTCGGCACCGGGCTCGGGATGCGGACCTCCGGGGTGGTCGGCGTGTTCAACATCGCCGTCGTTCCGTCCGCCCGGGGTCGTGGCCTGGGCCGGATGATCACCGAAACGGTTCTGCGGGACGGCATCGCGGCTGGCGCGGACGCCGCCTACCTGCACACCAGCGTGATGGGTCGGCCGCTCTACGAGTCGATGGGCTTCACGCTCGTGGAGACCTGGACCATGTTCCACGCGCGGTGACTGACGATGTCGACCGGGCGGTGTCAGGTATGGGGGAGAGAGTCATGACCTTCAGTGAGAGCGTGCGCTCGGCGTTTCGCCGAGGCGAGACCGACGCCGTGGTGCGGATGAGCGAGGCCGAGATCGAGCGGGCCCAGGCGGCCGGCGATCTGGCGGGCGAGGTGGAGGCCCGGTACAGCCTCGCCCGGGTCGCCATTCGCGGCGGTGACCTGCCGGGCGGAGAGGCACGGGCCCGGGAGGCTCTCGCGGTGGCGCTGCGCTCCGGCGACCGGGCCCTGGAGGAACGGCCGAGGCACGTGCTGGCCGGCGTCGCGAGGATGTCCGGTGACCTGCTCCGCGCTCGGGACCTGTACCGGGAGAGCATCGCGCTCAACGAGGCGCTCGGCCAACCCAAGACTGTCAACTCCGAATATCACAACCTCGCGTTCTGCGAGTTGGGGCTGGGCAACCTGGACGTGGCCCGGACACTGTTCGCCGAGAACCGCGAGCGGGTGTTCCACAACGGCTGGGCGGACTTCGTGCCGTACGTCTGCGTCGCCGGTGCCGCGCTCGCGACTGCCGAGGGGGAACACTCCCGCGCGGCGCGGATGATCGGTGTCGCGGACGCCGCGTTCGCGGCGCTCGGCCAGGTGCCGGACCCGGACGACGCCGCGGACCTCGCCCGGATGCGCGCCGCCGCGACCGAGGCGCTCGGCCCGACCGACTTCGACGAGCAGTACGCCGTGGGCCAGCACCTCGAACCGCGGGCGGCGTTCGGCAACGGCTGAACCGCGGGGAGTGTTGCCCGTCGTTCGACAGCGGTCTTCCAGCGTTCGGAACGAATCCGCACTGTTCCGTACACCCTGATGGCTTGTGGGGCTCGAGTGGCGATGATGGATTCGCCTCATGTCAGTCAAGAGAGCAACGCGACCAGCTTTCATCGTGGCCCTGGCGGCCCTCTTCGTCCTACTCGCCGGCGCACCGGCGGCGGCTACCATCGCGACGCCGGCCGGCTGGCCGCCCGACGTCGTGGACTGCGTCGACGCACCGGGCCCTTCCTCCAGCTCGTCGTCGCCAGCCCAAGCCTGCTTCCGGGCCTACGGTGACCAGATCTGGGTCTACGACCGCGACACGCCGTACGCGGCCATCGGGGAATGGCAGAACCAGCTCTACTACGGCGGAACCTGGCACAACTACCGCAGTGGCGACTGCCAGAACCTCGAAGGCGAGGGTGCCTGGGGAGTGTGCAACTACGACTTCTACGAGGACGGCACGACCCACCGCTACGAAGATCAAGGCAGTCGGGTGCGGTTCCGGGCCTGTGGCGCCTGGGGCTGCTCCGGATGGTCGCCCTGGTGGCGTAACAACAACTAGCTCCGGGGCACGATGACGATGATCGGGTCGGCGGGCGGGTTCGGAGACTCCCCGCGACCCGATCATCTCTGACCTGAGCGGCCCCAGGTGACGGCTACGACGCCGTGCGGGCAGCGGTGATGGTTCGTCCCCGCTCCGACTCTCCGAAGCGGTCGAGCATGGCGCGTACCTCGTCGGCGCTCACGTTGGCGCCGAACAACTCGCTGCCCGGTTCGAGGCGTACCCCCTCGGCCAGCGGGCCGGCGACGACCGGATCGAAGCCGAGCGCGTCCACCAGGGCCGCGACCTCGGTGAGGTCGGCGTTGTCGTCGCCGGCGACCGCGATGGCCTTGCGGCCTGTCGCCCCCGCCGGCCGGGCCTCGTCCTCCAGGTCGTGATAGCCCATGTGGTTGAACGCCTTCACGACGCGTGAGCCGGACAGGAACGCCTGGACGGTCTCGCTCGACGAGGTACGCGGGTTGGTGAGGTCGTCGCGAATGCCGTCGATCTCCCACCAGTAGTTCATGGCATCGACCACGAGCTTGCCGCGCAACGCCTCGGCGGGAACGCTGCGGTACTTGCCCAGTGGCAGGGCGAGGATGACGACGTCGGCGTCGGCCGCCGCGTCGACAGCCGTCGTGGCCTCGGCACCCGGGGCGAGGACCTCGACGGTCAGGGCGATCTTCGCCGGGTCGCCGGAGCCGGCCACCCGTACCCGGTAGCCGGCGGCGACGGCGAGCCGGGCCAGCACCGTGCCCACCTTGCCGGCCCCGAGGATGCCGAGGGTCGCCGGCTGGCTCCGGTCGTTGTCGTTCATGTCGTCCTCTCGCTGGGAAAGTGCTGATCAGGCCAGCAGTTCGCGGACCATGGGGATCACCTTCGAGCCGTAGAGTTCCACGGCGCGCATCCGGGCGCTGGCCGGTTGCGCTCCGGCCGAGTAGATGAGGTCGAACCGGCCGACGCCGAGGCTGCGGATCGCACGGGCCATCCGGCGGGCCACCGTCTCCGGTGAACCGATGTAGAGGGAGCCGTTCTCCACCTCGGAGTCGAACTCCTGACGGCGGATCGGTGGCCAGCCGCGCAGTTTGCCGATCCGGTCTCGCATGATCCGGTAGTGCGGCCAGTAGATCTCCTTGGCCTGCTCGTCGGTGTCGGCGATGAAGCCCGGCGAGTGCATGCCGACCGGGTGCGCGGTCGTACCGAGCTGGTCGGCGGCCCGCCGGTACAGGTCGATGTACGGCGCGAAGCGCTCGGGGGCGCCGCCGATGATGGCGAGCATGAGCGGCAGCCCGTACTGGGCGGTGCGGACGACCGACTGCGGCGAGCCACCCACACCGACCCAGGTGTCCAGGTGACCCGATTCGGTCTTCGGGAACACGTCGGCGTTCTCCAGCGGGGCACGCAGGGTGCCGCTCCAGGTGACCGGCTTCTCGTCCAGCAACTTGACGAACAGTTCGATCTTCTCCTCGAACAGCGTGTCGTAGTCGCGCAGGTCGTAGCCGAAGAGCGGGAACGACTCGGTGAACGAGCCGCGACCGAGGATGACCTCGGCTCGGCCGTTCGACAGGGCGTCCACTGTGGCGAAGCGCTGGAACACCCGTACCGGGTCGTCGGAACTCAGCACTGTCACGCCGGAGGCCAACCGGATCCGCGAGGTGCGGGTGGCGATTCCGGCCAGCACCGTCTCCGGTGTGGAGACCGAGTACTCCGGTCGGTGGTGCTCTCCCAGGGCGATGACGTCGACCCCGAGTTGGTCGGCGAGCACTGCCTCGTCGACGACCTGCCGGATCGCCGCCGCGTGGGAGACGAGCTTGCCGTTGTCGTCCTCCGGTACGTCGCCGAACGTGTCCAGGCCGAACAGCAGATCAGACATGGTTGGGCTCCTTAGCCAGCAGCTCCCGGACCCGCGGCGCGACCTCACTGCCCAGCAGTTGGATGGTGCGCGCGCGTGCCTCGCGGGGCAGGTGCATAATGTCGTACTTCAGGTCGAAGCGGCTCAGCCGCAGGTCGCGAGCGACAGTGGCGATCTTCTGCGCCACCGTTTCGGGCGAACCGACGAAGAGCGCTCCGTGGTCGATTTCGGCCTCGTAGCGCGCGCGGTCCGGTTTGTAGAAGCCGCGTTCGGCGGCCAGGGCCGCCACGACCGGCTGCCAGTATCGCCACCACGTCTCCACCGCCTCCTCGTCGGTGTCCGCGACAAGGCCGAGTGAGTGCTGCCCGATTGGCTGCAGGGTATGCCCGAATTGTTCGAGCGCCCTGGTGTAGAGGTCGACGTGGCCGGCGAATCGCTGGGGGCGCCCGCCGATGATCGCGAGCATGAGCGGAAGTCCGTGCCGGGCGGCGCGGATGACCGAGTTCGGGCTTCCCCCGACACCGATCCAGGTCGGGATGCCGCCCGGCTGCATCAGTGGGTGCAGCCGCTGCGCCGTCAGTGGGCTTCGTACCGTCCCGGACCAGGTGACCGGTTCGTCCTGCTGAAGCCGCAGGAAGAGGTCCAGCTTCTCCTCGAACAACCGCTCGTAGTCGGCCAGGTCGTAACCGAACAGCGGGAACGACTCGGTAGCCGATGCGCGTCCGAGGACGATCTGGGCGCGGCCGTCGGAGACGGCGTCGAGGGTGGAGAACTCGTGGTAGAGCCGTACCGGGTCGTTGGTGCTGAGCACTGTGACCGAGGTGCCGAGGCGAATTCGCTCGGTCGCCGTCGCTACCGCGGCGAGGAGCACTGGTGTCGCCGAGTCGTTGTGGCCCTCGCGGTAGTGCTCACCGACGCTGAACACGTCGAGTCCGGCCGACTCGGCGAGCCGTGCCTCGTCCACGAGTAGCCGTACGGTCTCGGCGTCGCTCAGAACCCGGTCGCCGTCGGTGGCCACCTCCCCGAACGAGTTGAGCCCCAGCTCGAAGTCTGCAGCTGCCATCGTCTCCTCCTCGGTGCAATCCGCCGGCGACCCGCGGGAGCGGACCTACCGGTTGACGTGTCAATGATGCTAACTTAGCGATTGACACGTCAATTCCCGGGAGAGTGAGATGACGGAGGCCACACCAGGCCGGCGGGGCGGACGCCAACTCCCGACCGCCGACGAGCTGCGAATCTGGCGGGACTTCATCGAGACGACGGCAGCGCTCGGCTCCCGGCTCGAGTCCCGACTACAGGGCGACTCCTCGCTCTCGACCGGCGACTACGCAGTGCTCCTCGCCCTCAGCGAGGCGGAGGGCGAGTCGATGCGGTCGTCCGAACTCGCCTCGCACATCGGGTGGGAGCGGAGCAGGCTCTCCCACCATCTCGGGCGGATGGAGCGGCGCGGCCTCATCCGCCGCCAGGAGTGCGCCACGGTTCCCCGCGGGGCGGAGGTGCTGCTCACGGCGGCCGGCACCGAGGCGTTCAGGGGAGCCACCTTTCCCCACCTGCGCGCCATCCGGGAGCTCTTCGTCGACGCCCTCACGCCGGAGCAGATCGTCGCGGCGGGCGAGATCGCCACGGCGCTGCGAGCGCAGCTCGACGTCCTGGGCAAGGACTGATCACCGGGCTTTCCGCTCATCTGGCGAGCTGCCCGAGCACAGTGGTGTCGGTGATCGTGTCGTCGGCGGCCAGCATGAACGCCTTGGACAGGATCGTCGACAACATGGGGTCGTCGTCGAAGGGCAGGTGCAGCCGGCCCGTGCGGTCGCGCGCCGCGACGATGCAGAGATAGGCGTCGTCGGGCTCCATCATGATGTTGCCGGAACCGAGGTGGATCCGGTAACTGCGGATGGTGCCGCGGACATGTAGATACCGCTCGGAGAGGCGCACCCGATCGGCGATGTTCGTGCGGGGCAGCAGCCGAGCCAGTGCGTCCCTACGCACCTGCGCCGACGGGGTCAGCTCAGCGATGGCAGTGCTGTGCCAGTAGGCGTGGAAGCGATCCTCGCCGCGATCGGCCCACTGCGGGTCACTGGCGATCGAGGTGACGCCGACGAACAGGTCCACGTCACGCATCGCCTCGCTGAACACCAGCGGTGGCACCTCGACGACCGGCGTCGGTTGCCAGGTCGCGCCGTCGCGTCGGGCGAAGCGCACCTGGTCGGTGGAGCAGAACTCGACCTCGTAGCGGCGCTCATCAGTGTTGGCGACCAGTTGGTGGTGGAACGACGCCCGCCACATGCCACCACCGAAAGGCTTGGTGGCCTCGCTCTCGTAGCCGCCGTCCCAGGTGCCGAGGTATCCGGCCTGCCAGCCCCGGGCGCGGATCAGCGCGTTCGCCTGCCGGTAGCGCAGGATGTGGGCGGCGAACCGATTGGAATAGGTGTGCGTCCGCTCCTCGGCGGGAGTGAGCAGGTAGACCTCTCGGAAGGCCTGCTTGAACGGCTGCGTCAGACCGGCGGCGAGGACGTGCTCCCGCCAGGCGAAAACCTCGTCCGTCGTCGCGCGGACGGGATGCCAGAGCCGGACCTTGTCGCCGGGGACGGCTCGACCCTCCAGGTCGGCGATCGTCCAACCGCCGCTGTCGCGTCGGGGCAGGCCCGCCGTCCACCGGTGGCCGTCGGTGCTGGTCTCCCACACCAACCGCCGCCCGTAGGTAGCGGTGATCGGGTGTTCGAGGTATCGGACCGACCAGTCCGAGTACGACCAGGTGCGCTCCTCGGACAGCAGCCCTTCCACCCGCTGGCGCTCGCCGCTGAGCGTCGCGACAACGCGTTTGGCGAGGTCACGCAGTTGCTGGAGTTCCGAGCCGTACGCCTGCTTCACCGCTGCCGGAACGCCCTTGAGCGGGACGGCGTCACGGGCGAAGGTCAGGCGCGCCTTCTCGCCGATCACCTCGACCGCCGCCTCGTACGGCCCGACCCGTGTGCACACTCGACCGTCTTTGCCGAGCCCGTGGTCGTCGACGGCAAGCTCCATCACCTCGTTGAGCGACCACCCGCGCAGCGCCCCGAGGTTGGCAAGTGCGGTCTGGACGCGGCTCTGCACCGCCTTGTTCCGGACCGTTACCGCCAGCCTCGCCAGCGTGCGTACCGGCGCCTCGCCGTCGCGTCCCGCGAGCAGTTGAACGGCCGCCACCGCCGTCCTCTGCGCATGGGGGAAGCCCGGCGCCTGTCGTGGTGCCGCCGCCGCTGCGGCGGTGACCCGCGCCAACAGGTCCGTCGCCCGTTTGTCCGGCTGGCGCGACAGCGCCCAGACCAGGCCGCGGAGGAGGCGGTCGGTGTCTTCATGCAGGGGTAGACCGTAGGCGGCGAATGCTTCCAGGATCGATTGCACGGCTGCGGTGCCGCCCGGTGTGCCGGCGAGAAGGTCGTCGACGCGGCGCTGCCACCTCGCTGGCGCTGTCGGCTTCTCCAGTGCGGCGCAGTGCGCCAGCAACTCCGGTACGCCCGGCGCGGCGAGGACGTCACCCAGCTCGGCGCGGGCGAGCGGCCCGAACCCGTCTCCGTCGTGGAGCAGCCAGGACGGCACGGCTCTGCCGGTGGCGCGATCGAGGCACGCACCGATCAGGTGGAAGGCGCGTCGTCGAGGCTCCGCTGCGACGAAGTGGTCACCGACCAGTTCGCTGACGAGGGCGTCGAGGGCGGGCACCAGGTCGGCCACCTCGGCCGGCGAGAGACGCGCGGCGATCACGGCCGGTAGCTCCAGGTGCGCCCCGTTGTCGTAGGACTCTCCGCGCGCGCAGACCTCCAGGCACCAGACGAGGTCCTCCCGCGTCCACTGCAGGTCGCCGTCGGCGAGGCTCCGCACCACATCGTTGAGCGCGGTGGGAGTCGAACTGGTCGCCGACTCCAGGTGCATGGCCAGGGCGGCGCTCCGGCGCAGCTCCACGGGCCACGTCTCGACCGCGCTCCACTCCGGCACGTTGGTCACCGAGAACCGCCAGTGGTACGTGTGGGCGGCGTGCAGAACAGCCCTGATTCGAGCGTCGGCCTCGGTGAGACCGCGCTCCACCTGACGTCGGTCCACATCGCTCAGGGCGGGAAGGAGCCCTGCCCAGTCGGCCATGTCAGCCACCCACCAGCGGAACGAGCCGTACGAACGCCACGTCCGGGTCGGCGAGCAGGTCGATCTCCTCGTCGAGGTCATCGATCTGGCGGTGCCCGACCAGCAGCAGGAAACCGTTGCGGGCGAAGGCCTTGCAGGCGGCATCCGCCTGCTGCTCCCAGTCGAGCCGCCGGCCCGAGGTGACCCGGTAGCCGTTCAGGGTGGCCTCCGTGTCGGTTGGCTGAACCAACCCCCGGAAGTGCTCGGGCTGCTGGGCGTTGAACCGGGCGACCTCCTCGCGGACCCGCAGCCGGACCAGCTCCCGAGCGGAGATGCGCTCCGGCAGCCCGGTCAACGGCCAGTGGTCGATGGCTTTCCCTGTCGCTGTCTCGTCCCGAACGATCGCCGTGGCCATGCCGCCATGCTCCTTGCTGTGAGGTGAGCGCGATCATGGCACGGGCGTCTGACGCGATGGAGTAGCGCCGAATCCGGCCACCAGGTCATCCATGACAGTCGGTGATCGGTCAATTGCTAAGGGCCATGGTCGGGTGGTCCAATCCTCCAGGAACCCGCCAATCCGCCTGCCCTGGCTGAGACGGCGACGGCTGCCGCCCCCGGGAGGTACGACCATGATCGAGACCGCCACCGCAGAGGCCCGCCGCGTGCGACCGGGTCATCCGGGCCCTGGGCGTACGGAGTCGGTGCTGCCGGAGCTGCGGGAGATGTGGTGGGAGACGGGGGTGCGGGCACGGGCGGAGGCCGGCCTCTTCGCCGTCTTCGCGGAACTGCCCAGGCTGGTCCGGACGGCCCTCGGCATCAGTTGGCGCGCGGACCGGCTCCGTACCGGTGTGGTGGCCGCCGCCACTGTCGGCGCGGGCGTGATGGCCGCCTTCGGCCTGCTGGCCACCCAGCGGGTGTTGGTGGAACTGTTCGCCGGTGGACCGACCGCGGACAAGGTGCGGGCGGCGCTGCCCGCGCTGGCCGTGCTGGCGGCGACTGTCGCGCTCCGCGCGGGGATGGGCATCGCCACCGGGTACGCGCAGAACGGCTTGACACCCCGGGTGAGCCGTGAGGTGGAGCGGGGCCTGTTCGAGGTGTCCACAGCGGTCCGGTTGGAGGCGTTCGACGCCGACGCGTTCGCCGATGACATGGAACGCGCCTCGCGCGGCACCGAGTCGACGATCGCGCTGGTGCAGGCGTCGATGAACCTGCTCGCCGGGCTGGCCGGGCTGCTCGCCGTTGCGGCTGCCGTCATCGTCATCCATCCGCTGCTGCTGCTGGCACTGCTGGTCGCCACGGTTCCCAACGCGTGGGCGTCGCTGCGGGCCGGTCACCTGCGCTACCAGACGTACAACGCCGGGTCGGTGCGTCGGCGTCGACTGTGGCTGCTGCACAAGCTGATGGCCGAACGTGCCTCGGCCCCGGAGTTGCGCTCCTACGGGCTGCGCCGGTTCCTGCTCGACCAGTACGACCGGGTGATGCAGGTGGAGACCGACATCCAGCTCGCCCTCGCCCGACGGGTCACCACTACCACCACTGTCGGAGCCATCGTCGGCGGTCTCGCGACCGGCACCGTCTACGCCCTGCTCGGGTTGCTGCTCCTGGACGGGCAGATCCCGCTCGCCGCCGCGGCGACCTGCGTCATCGCGGTGCAGTCCGCGCAGCGGTCGCTGTCCATCGCCACCTTCCAGGTCGACCACGTCTACACCCAGGGGCAGCACTTCGGCGACTACACCGGTTTCATGACCCGCGCCGACGCCTACCTACCGACCAGCACCGGACCCGTTGCGGCGGCCGATCCTGACCGGCTGCGGGAGTTGACAGTCAACGAGGTGAGCCTGCGCTACCCCGATCGGGACGACTCCGCCGTCGACGGCGTCACGTTGACGATCACGGCCGGCCAGACTGTCGCGTTCGTCGGGGAGAACGGCTCGGGCAAGACGACCCTCGCCGCGATGATCGCCGGCCTTCGCGCCCCTACCGAGGGCAGCATCGAGTGGAACGGCCGCCCGTTGTCGGACTGGAACGTCGACGGGCTGCGCGCCCGGATCGCTGTGGTGACGCAGGAATACCACAAGTGGCCGTTCACAGCGGCCACGAACATCGCCATCGGCGACGTCGACAGCGAGGCCCAACAGGACCGCATCGAGGCCGCCGCCGGCCGTGCCGTCGCCCACGACATGATCAACGAACTTCCACACGGGTACGAGACGCTGCTCGACCGGACCTTCGCGCGAGGCCAGGACCTCTCCGGCGGGCAGTGGCAGCGCATCACAGCGGCTCGCGGGTTCCTGCGCGACGCCGAACTGCTGATCATGGACGAGCCGTCCTCCGCGCTCGACCCCCGCGCCGAGGACGCCCTGTTCCAGACCATCCGGGATCGGAGAGGTAGTGCCACCACGATCCTCATCACGCATCGGCTCGCCAACGTCCGGCACGCCGACCGGATCTTCGTCCTGCACCACGGCCGGCTCGTCGAGGCCGGCACACACGCCGACCTCGTTGCCACCGGCGGCCGGTACGCCGAACTGTTCGCCCTCCAGGCCGCCGGCTACGACGCGAACCTGGCCGAGGGCCACCGGCACAACCCGACCTCCCGTTGAGGACTCGCGCTGGCGGCCTCGGCGCGCGAGCTAGCCGCGCCGTTGTCGGCGCGATCGTCCTGGTCGTGAACTTCGGCCTGGGTCGCTACCTCGCGTTCGGCCGTTGACCTGACGTTGGGGAGTCACCCTCCGATCTGGGCTCCAGCACCACCACTGTGGTCTCCGAGAGGCGCCGCACCGCGTGGGCGTCGAAGTTCTTGTCGGCCTCGCGCCAGCGTGGCCACAGTCGCGACCGCTCGTCGTCGGTGGCGGCGCGACCGCGCACCAGCCGCCGCCCGTCGGCCAGCTCGACTGACGCGTCCGGGTTGGCCTGGAGGTTGAGCCACCAGGCCGGGGCGCCTTCGCCCCACCCGTTCATCGCCACCCCGGCCAGGTTGGGGCCATCCTCGAAGTACGCGATGATGACGCTGCGCTGCTGACCGGTGCGGCGACCGATAGTGGTCAGCCGCAGCGTGCCCCACCGGTGCTCGCGCGGTCGCCACAGCCCCACTCTGCTGCCGGTGACCCGGTACAGGCCCCGGTGCACCGACCAGGCCAGCCGGATGAACCACCGCGGCGGAAGCCACGGCGCCTTCGTTGCCTGACCGTCCGACATGGTGAACCTCCCGTAGCGACGGATGATGATGGGTTGGCATTACCTGTGACGTGCGGCGTACGCCGCGAAGTGATCGGCCCAGCGGCGGGTGACGACCTCGGCGGGCTCGAGCCACTGGGTTGGTTGGGCGGGCAGTGGTAGGCCGACCGACTCCAGGAAGCACTCGACCGGGATCATCGAACGGGGTCGCGACGTCAGCCGGCTGAGCTCGTCTCGTAGTCGCTCCAGACGGTCGCGGTCGCGGTCGATCAGTGCGGTGCAGGACTCGGCAAGTCCGTAGCGGTAACCGATCTCGCCCATCGACGCCTCGTCCAGGGTTCGTAGCCGGTCGATGGCCAGCGCGATGTCCGTCGGTGCCGAGTGCCCCAGCAGGACAGTGGTCAGCAGCGCCGAGCGGGTAGCTACCAGGTGGCCGGACAGGTCGGCCTGCTCGGCGAAGTCGAGCATCTCGTCGGCGCTCACATCGCCGCGGAAGAACGCCCGCCGCATCAGCAGTGTGCCGACCTCTTCCAGGTACTCCCGCTGGCGACCGGCGCCGCGCAGCTTCGCCATGTTGTCGGGGACCTCGGCGAAGTAGCGTTCCGGCCGGCCATGGGCATACTCGGCCACCCTTGTGATGTGGCTCCGCACCGGGAGCCCGTGCGCGGCCTGGTCGGCATCTGTGAAACGTCGCGCCAGGCTCAGCACCTGTGGACGCTGCCCCAGGTGCAGTGGCGTGGGCTTACGTGCGACCAGCTCGTCGAAGACGGCGAGCGCCTCGTCCCAACGCTGGCGCAGCCGCAGGGTGTAGCCCAGATGCCGGCCCGCGGGCGTCCAGAGCGGGTGATCGGAGTCGAAGATCTCGCGGAGCAGACTGAGCCGCTCGTCCACGGGCGTCTCGATGGACTTGGCCGCGATGAAGTTCAGGACCAGGCGGCCGTACTCGGTGCGGCTCGCGGCCGGCACCCGGGACCGTAGGCCCTGCACCGAAGGACTGAACACGATCGCGCGTGACAACCAGTCCGCGTAGTTCTCGCTCGGAGCTGGCTCCAGCGTCGTGCTCTGCTCGCACACCAGCACTACCGCGACACCGATCAGGTCCAGGACCTCGCGATTGTCCTCACGATCCTTGGCATCGTCATGCAGACGTCGGACTGTCGCGGCGGCCCGGCCGGCGGCCAGTTCCCAGTCGCGCTCGGCCCAGCCGCCGGAGATCTGGTGGTCGGACCGGCGGATCGCCTCCCGGACGGCGTCGTGTATCCGGTACGGGAAGCGGTCGCCGTGGTGGTGGTCGATCATCGGACGCCGAACGGCCCGCTCGGCGCACCCGTGGTCGACGTCCGCCGCGGCCGCCATCAGGTGCGTGTCGAAGACCCGGAACAGGCACGCGGCCCGGATGGCCCGTTGCTCGTCGGCCGGAACGTCGTCGAGGATGCGCATCACCAGCGAACCGAGGGAGCCCGTGACGTCCTGGGCCTTCACCTGGCGTCCAACCCCGGCATCCTTGATCGAGATGGCGACCTGCCGGGCCAGTTCCAGATACTGCGGCAGCCCCGCCGACGATCGGACGAGGTGCTCGACGACGTCGTCGCTCATCGGCAGGTCGAGTCGGGTACGTCCGCGCAGGATCAGCGCCCGGGTGTCCGAGGGGGAGAGGTTGCCCACGAGATGCTGCCGGGGATTGTCCGAGGCTCCCGGCACGAGCCCCGGCCAGGTCCAGGCACCGCGGTGCGGAAGGTCGACGCGGCTCTCGTCGTACCAGTCCAGCAGATCGCGCCCGGTCAGCACGAACAACACGTTCGGCATGCAGTGGATCAGCCGGTTGAGGTGCCCCTCCGAGACCCGTCGCGGGTCCAGGGCGAGCCGCTCGGTCGTGTCGACGAACACCGCCACCAGGGGCGACGGAACGATCTGGGCCAGCTCCCACGACAGAGCCGCGGCGAGTTCGCAGGCCAGGGCCGGTCGAGGCTCGGTGGGGCTCGGCTCGTCGGCGCAGCGGAGCAGGAAATCCTCGAAGCCCGGGAACCCGTCGACGGCGAGCCGCAGATCACGTCGGCGCCGAAGTACGCCGACGACCTTCCGGACACCACGCACTCCGAGTGAGACGGCCGTGCCACCGGCGAGGTCCGCCAGCGAGCCGAGGTCTTTGAGCACCTCGCCCGCCGTCTCCGCCACGGAGTTCTCCAGCTCGTCCCGCCCCCGGAAGCGTGGCAGCGGCTCACCGGGACGGAGGGCCGACCAGTAGGCGGTGAACGCCAGGTCGAAGACCGGCCAGCGGCGGCGGATGCCGGCCGCACCGGCCCGCAACGCGAGCAGTGCGGCCGGAAGGTCCATTCGACCGGCAGAGCCGTGCAGGTCGATGCGGGCCGTCGCGTCGACGGTGGTGGCCGGAGGTGGACCCCAGCCGTTGACGAGCGGGAGATCGTGACGGACCCAGGCCTCCAACCGTTCCGAGAGCGCGGTCTTGCCGATGCCGCCCAGGCCGTAGAAGGTCAGTACGTTGTGGCGGGCGACCCCGACCTCGTCGTCGCTGTCGAGCAGCTGGCGAAAACGGGTCAGTGTCGACTTGAACGCCTGGGACTCGCTCTCCCGGTCGGTGAACAGCTCGCCGGCGTGCGGTGGACCGTCGCGGTGCTCGCCACTGCCCGGGGGAGAAACCTTCATCAGCCGCCACATCCAGGTCGTCGACGTCACTGTGGACCGAGATCCTCTAGTCTCCGGGCGCGAGGGCGGCTCGGGTCCAGGTGTCCATGATCCGACGGAGAACAGAACCGGTCGGTGGAAGCCGTTGTGGCGGCGGCCTCGGGGTTACCGCTGCCAGGCGTCGATGGTGCCTACGCCGTCGCGGACGACCCGGTCCAGGATGGCGGGGTTGCCGCTGGTGCCCTCCCACCCCTGGTCGTCGAAGACCGTCACCGCGCTGTCGACGCGGGCCACAGCGATCTGGCTGGACGCGGTGCCGCCGGTGCGTTCGCCGTTCAGGCTCGTCTCGGGCCACGTCCGGGTCAGCAGCAACGCCTCGTCGCCGACCCCGGGCAGCGCCTTGCTCTTGACGGTGACGCGGCTTCCGGACTGGTCGTACGAGGGGCACGCCTGTAGGGCGGTGCGGAGCCGGCCCAGGTAACCCGAGGCGCCGTCGCCGTCGAAGGTGAAGATGGTCTGATGGATCATCCCCTGCGGCACGTTGCTGGAGGGCTCGCCGGCCTTCTGGTAGGTGACTGTCATGGCAGCGCTCGCGGTGACCTGCCGGCCGCTGGTGCCGAACTCGTTGCCGCAGAGCTTCGGCAGGGCCTCCTCGACGGGTGTCGTCCGTCGCGGAGACTTGCGCAGCTCGGCGGGCAGCTCGACGAAGGCCGAGGTCGGGATGGTTACCCGGGTGCTCGCGCTCGGCGATGGCGGGTCTGTCGGGGGCGCTGATGCCGACGCGGTGGCCGGCGCGGTGGTCGCCGGGGCCGAGCCGGGCGGATCCTCGGTGGCGGTGCAGGCAGCGGCCAGTGCGACGGTGCCGAGCAGCGCGAGCGCGCGTCGCGTACGGGCCATCGACAGTGGTGTGTATCGGCTCATCATCACCCCTCGTTTGTCCCGAGGACGTTCCCTGCCCCGAGTCGACCGAAACGACAGGGGGCCCCTCGGGCATCGGCGGGACCGCGGAAATGGCGTGTCGTCGCCTCGGCCGGGCCGCTAGGCTGCCCCGCATGACCAGCGTGATCGCTCAGTGCACCGGACTGTCGTGTGACGTCCAGGTCGGTGCGGGGCGACGCCGGCGATCCGTCGCCCGCCCGCGCTGACCTGTTTCCTGCGACCGGCGGATCGAGCCGCCGGTTGTTCGCTGGTCGTCCTCGGTCCGCCCGTATCTCCCCGTCAACGGCTCACGTGGCAGCGTGGGTCCGAGCGAGATCGGCGTACTCATGGATCTTGAAAAGTTGTTGTCCGACCGGCTGGCACCGGCGTTCGCGGCGGTGGCCGGCGGCCCGGTCGACCCGCTCGTGCGGCGGTCCCCGCGCGCGGACTTCCAGTCCGACGCGGTGCTGGCGCTGGCCCGGCGGCTCGGCCGCCCGCCGCGCGACATCGCCGCCGCGGTGCTGGCGCACGCGGTGCTCGATGACGTCGGCGTGTCAGCGGAGGTCTCCGGGCCGGGCTTCCTCAACCTGACGGTTTCCGACCAGGCCCTGGCCGACCTGGTCGCCGGGCTGGCCGGTGACCCCCGGCTCGGCGTGCCGCCGACCGCGACGCCGCAGACAGTGGTGGTCGACTACTCGGCGCCCAACGTGGCCAAGGAGATGCACGTCGGGCACCTCCGCTCCACAGTCATCGGTGATGCTGCGGTCCGGCTACTGGAGTGGCTCGGACACCGGGTGGTGCGGGTCAACCACCTGGGTGACTGGGGGACACCGTTCGGCATGCTGATCGAACACCTGATCGACCTCGGTGAGGCCGAAGCCGCGCAGAACCTGTCGATGGGGGACCTGGACACCTTCTACCGGGCGGCCCGGGTGGCGTTCGACGCCGACGAGGCGTTCCAGGAACGGTCGCGGCTGCGGGTGGTCGCGTTGCAGGGCGGTGACGAGCGGACCCGCCGGTTGTGGCGGCTGCTGGTGACGCAGTCAGAGCGGTACTTCCTGACCGTGTACGACCTGCTCGACGTGACGTTGTCCGCTGCCGACTTTCGGGGCGAGAGCGCCTACAACGACCTGCTCGCAGGCGTCGTCGACGACCTGGACCGGTTGGGGCTGCTGCTGCCCAGCGGCGGGGCCGAGTGCGTCTTTCCGCCCGGGTTCACCGGCCGCGACGGCGAGCCGTTGCCGCTGATAGTGCGCAAGAGCGACGGTGGGTACGGCTACCCGGCCACCGACCTGGCCGCGCTGCGGCAGCGCGTCGGCGAGTTGGGCGCCACCCGGCTGCTGTACGTCGTCGGCCTACCGCAGCGGCAGCACTTCGCGATGGTGTTCGCCGTCGCCGAGGCGGCCGGCTGGCTCTGCCCGCCGGCACGGGCCGAGCACCTCGGCTTCGGGTCCATCCTCGGTGCCGACGGGCGGATGCTGCGCAGCCGGGCCGGTGAGTCGGTGAAGCTGGTCGGGCTGTTGGAGGAGGCGGTCGCCCGTGCCACCGACCTGGCCCGGAGCAGGAACCCGGATCTGGACGCCGGGACCGCCGAGGAGATCGGCCGCGCGGTGGGCATCGGCGCCATCAAGTACGCCGACCTGTCCGTCGACCGGACCAAGGACTACGTCCTGGACTGGGAGCGGATGCTGGCGCTGGACGGCAACACCGCGCCCTACCTCCAGTACGCGTACGCCCGGATCCGGTCCGTGCTGCGGCGGGCCGGGACCGCCGTGCGGCCGGACGCCCCCATCGTCGTGGCGCAGCCGGCGGAGCGGGCGCTCGCGGTCGAGCTGCTCGGCTTCGCGGCGGTGGTCGGCGAGCTGGAGCAGAGCCTCGAGTTCCATCAGCTCGCCGGTTACCTGCACCGACTCGCGACAGCGTTCAACGCGTTCTACGAGCGCTGCCCGGTGTTACGTGCCACGGATGATCTGCGGGAGAGTCGGCTGCTGCTGGCCGAGTTGACCGCCCGGACCCTGCGGCAGGGGCTGCGTCTGCTGGGCATCCGCACAGTGGAGCGGATGTGACGAGCCGCCTTCCGGCCCGGTCAGCGGGCCCTCTTCGTCGCCCGCTTCCTGGGCGGCGTCAACAGGTCGGCGATCTGCGCGATCGCGGAGGGCACCAGGCGGTAGTACGCCCAGACCCCGCGCTTGTCGCGTTCGAGGAGGCCGGCCTCGGTGAGGATCCGAAGGTGATGACTCACCGTCGGCTGGGAGAGGTTGAGCGCCGCGGTGAGGTCACTCACTGACGCCTCACCTTCCGGCGCGGACTGGATCAGGCTGAGCAACCGGAGTCGCGCCGGATCGGCGAAGGCCTTCAGCACCCCCGCTAGCCGTTCGGCATCGGCCCGCTTGATGGGATCGCCGGTGAGCGGCGAGATCGCAGGCATGGCAGTTTTCGCAGTTCCCACGCCTGCCATAGTGACACCAACACCATCAATAAACCGGCAGATCCGGCACCAGCCCTCCGATGGCGTCCGGATGGCGACAGCGGAACCACCGAACGTGAGTCGAACGTCGACGTCCGTGGTGGCACACGGGCCGTGTGGAGCTTCGGGAAGCTCCACACGGCCCTGGGCGTCAGCGGCGGGGTCTGGGTGCGATGCGGGGCAGGACGTAGGGCGGCCCTGCGAAGATCAGGTCGGACTTCAACTCCTGGTACGCCCGCTTGGGTTGGTAGTTCTCGTCGTAGATGGTGGCCAGGCCCTCCGGCGGGTCGTCGAACCAGCCCGGCACCCACGAATGGTTGTCACTGAAGCCCCAGACGGTGTACGACAGGCAGCTCCGCACGGCGAGGCACGCCTTCATCAGCACGCTGAAGTTCGCGGCCGACGCCTGGAGCCGAGGGTTGATCTCCTCCGCGTTGCCCGCCTGGACGCCCTCGGTCAGCTGGCTGCGGACGTCGACCTCGGTGAACGCTGTCGCGACGCCGAGCCCGCTGAACTTCTTCAGCGCGGCGGTCACCTGGAGGGTGTCGAAGTTGCCGTACTGGGTGCCCAGGTGACCCTGGGAGCCGACGCCGTCGATCGGGACGCCCTGGGCGCGCAGGCTCTTGGTCATGTCGTACACGAACTGGGTCTTGTCGTCCGCCGGGTTGCCCGAGCCGAACGCCTCGATGTTGTAGTCGTTGTAGAACAGCAGGGCCTTCGGGTCGGCCGAACGCGCCCAGCGGAACGCGTCGGCGATGTAGCCGGGACCGAGGTTCTGCGCCCAGAAGCCCTTGTAGTGCAGGGTCGACGGGGTGTCCCACGGGTCGCTGACCGCCTCGTTGACCACGTCCCACTGCCAGATCTTGCCCTTGTAGCGGTTGACGACTGTGGTGATGTGCTTGCGCAGCAGCTCGCGCAACTCCTGCTTGCTGATGGAGCCGTCGGCGACGCCGCTGGTCAACCAGGCGGGCAGCTGGTTGTGCCAGACCAGCACGTGACCGCGCACGCTCTGCCGGTTGCGCTTGGCGAAGTCGACGAACTGGTCGGCGGGCGCCCAGTTGTAGGTGCCGCGGGTCGGCTCCAGGCTCTCCCACTTCATCACGTTCTCGGCGGTGACCGAGGCGAACTCGGAGGCGACCAGCTTGCGGTACTGCGGGTCGCTGGCGTCGTTGAGGGCATCCATGTTGACCGCGGTGCCGACGTGCAGGCCGTGGCGCAGGCCGAGGGTGCCGAGGCTCTGCGTCGTGGGGTCGTACGGTCGACTCGCGGTCGCCGGCACCGTGTTCAGCGTGGCGATGGTCGCGACGGCGACCAGGCCGACGGACGACCACTGTCTTAACTTCATGTGCCTTCCCTTCCAGACGATCAATAGATAGATGTCGATCTAGGAGGTGAGGGTCCGGTGTGGGTCGGGTGGAGGCGCAAGCTGGTGGGTGACGCCGGTAGTTCCGGCCGGAAACCGGAAACTTGCTCGAAACGTTAAGCCGATCTATGTCTGGGCGTCAACGCTGAAAACTTCCGGAAATTCATCACATGACCTGCGTGGCGCTGAGTGGCCAGCGGTCGAAACTTTCGGCGGCCGGCGGCCGGCGGCCGGCGGCCGGCGGCTGGCGGCCGGCGACTGGTTCGCGTGGAGAGGTCATCGCGGCGCACGCCGCAGGCATCGTCGACCCGGTGGCCGACGATGCCTGGTGGCGCTACGGAACAGTGATCAGCGCAGACCGGCGAAGAGGTCGTCCTCCGGCGTCGGTGCGCCCGTCCGGTCCCGGACCCGTACGAAGGTCTCCACGCCCATCAGCTCGGTGAACCGCTCCTGGCCGAGTTGCAGGAAGAAGATGTTCTCGGTCTGACTGGCGTGCGTGGCCAGCGCGTCGAACTTCTGCGCGCCGTACTTGCTCGTGTCGACCCAGGTGCTGATCTCGTCGTCGGGCAGGCCGAGCTGCGGCCCCGGCTCCGCCGCCGCGTCCGGCTCGGCCCACTCGACGCCGAGCTCCTTCATGATCCGGCCGAACTCGGCGAACGCCGTACGCGGCACCGTGGTCCAGTAGACCTTCGCCGGGACGTCCGTCTGCTCGACGGCGGCCATGGTGATCCGATGGGCCTGGATGTGGTCCGGGTGGCCGTAGAAACCGTTCTCGTCGTACGTGACGATCACGTCGGGCTGGTACTGCCGAATCAGCTCCGCGAGCCGGGCCGCCGCCTCCGACACCGGCGTCGTCCAGAACGCGCCGGGCAGGTCGTTGGTGGGCCAGCCCATCATCCCGGAGTCGGCGTAGCCGAGGGTCTCCAGATGGGTGACGTTCAGCGTGGCGCAGCTGGCCTCCAGCTCGGCCTGGCGCATCGCCACCACGGCGGCCGGGTCGTGCCCCTCCTCGCCCGGCTTGACCCCACCCGGGCCGTCCCCACACCGCCCGTCGGTACAGGTCACGAGCACTGTGGTGACCCCCTCGGCGGCATAGCGGGCAAGCACGCCGCCGGTGCTCGTCGCCTCGTCGTCGGGGTGGGCGTGCACCGCCATCAGGGTCAGAGGTCGCTCAGCCATGCCATCACCCTACGGTCATCCGGCTACGGCCTTACGACCTCCACCGGGGAACGTCCGCGGAAGCCGGCATCCTACCCAGTTCGGCAGCCGTCGAGCGGTCCTTGTGTGAACGGTGCTCAGGCTCCGGGCAGGTCGCTAGATTCGTGCGTGATCAGCACATCCCGAGCAGGTCCGGACGCGGGGAGAAGTCGATGGCAAGGGCCGCTGGCGGGTTCACCGACCTGCGACAGGTCGAGGCCGGAGTGCTGAACGTCGGATACGTGGACGCCGGGCCGCCCGACGGGGACGCGGTGATCCTCCTGCACGGGTGGCCCTACGACATCCACAGCTTCGCCGACGTCGTGCCACTGCTCACCGCCGCCGGTCAGCGGGTCGTCGTCCCGTACCTGCGGGGCTACGGCACTACCCGGTTCCTCTCCGACGACGCCATGCGGAACGGCGAACCGGCGGCCATGGGGCTCGACCTCATCGCCCTGATGGATGCCCTGAACATCGACACCGCGAAGCTCGCCGGGTTCGACTGGGGCGCGCGGACCGCCGATGTCGTCGCCGCGCTGTGGCCCGAACGCTGCCGGGGGCTGGTCTCGGTCAGCGGCTACCTCATCGACGGGCAGAAGTCGGGCACCGTGCCGTTGCCGCCGAAGGCGGAGTTCGCGTGGTGGTACCAGTACTACTTCGCCACCGAGCGCGGTCGGAAAGGGTACGACAAGAATCGGCGCGACTTCGCCAAGCTGATCTGGCACACCGCGTCGCCCAAATGGACGTTCGACGACGCGACGTTCGACCGCAGCGCGGCGGCGTTCGACAACCCCGACCACGTCGACATCGTCATCCACAACTACCGCTGGCGGCTGGCCCTCGCCGACGGCGAGCCGCAGTACGCGGAGATCGAGGAGCGCCTGGCCGCGAAGCCGAAGATCACGGTGCCCAGCATCTCCCTGGAGGGAGACGCCAACGGCGCGCCGCACCTGGAACCCACCGTCTACGCCAAGCAGTTCGCCGGCCCGTACGAGCACCGGACCGTCGGGGGCGGTGTCGGGCACAACCTGCCGCAGGAGGCGCCGCAGGCATTCGCCGACGCGGTGCTGGAGGTCTGAGTCGCTGGCCTCCCGGTCACCTGGGCGTCGGACGTTCCACCCGCACCGGATCGCCACGAACCAGCCCGTCGTGGATGCGCCACCGGGCGGTGGTGACGGCACGCCGAGCCGCCTCGTCGCCCTGCTCGACGCGTTGGCGCAGCAGGTCCACTGCGATCCGGCGGTTGAGGCTGAACTGCCGCTCCTCGTCCACCACGACCACCAGGCCCGAGGGGCGGTGCGTCGCGCGTACCGCGGTGCTGGCCTTGTTCCGGTGCTGACCACCCGGCCCGCCGGTGCGGCAGGCGACGATGTCGACGTCCGCCTCGCGGAACGTCGTCGGCCGAGCGTCGCGTTCGGGCGGCTGGGCGGTGACGTACCAGTTCTTCCGGCCGACACTCGACCGGTACGGGCTCGGGGCCTGCCAGCACAGCGTCCCGGTCCACGAGGCCGCGAACGGCTCGGCGTCGACGCCGGAGATCCGGATCAGCACCGACCGGTAGGTGCCGGCGCGGTCACCGGGCACCGCCTCGACCTGCTGGATCGTCAGACCTCGGCGGACGCCCTCGCCCCGCAGGCGGTGCAGCAGTTGACCCAGTGCCCAGGCGCACTCCTGCGGCCCACGCCCGGCCGACATCAGCAGGAACGCGGTCACGAGCGGCCTCGCCGGCCGCGGTGGCCCCGCCGGTCCGGCCGTGCGGCGGACCCGAGGTCGGGCGTCTTGTAGGTGACCACTGGCGTCGTGCTGACCACCGGCGTGGCCAGCCGGTGTTCGACCAGGTCGGCGATCACCTGCTCGATGCGCTTGTACGCGGTGGGCGCCTCCTCGAAGAGGAGCTGCCGGTCACCACACACCACCAGCGAACCCACTGGGGTACGGCGTAGCTCCTCGACCGTGTGCTTGACCCGGCCCCGCCGCAGGGCGTCGGCCCGCGACATCTTGCGGCCAGCGCCGTGAGCCACCGAATGGTTGGCCTCCGGCCCGGCGTGCGCGGCCACCAGGTAGGACGCCGTTCCCCGGGTACCGGCGATCAGGACATCGCGCCCGTCACCCGGCGCCGCGCCCTTGCGGTGCAGGTAGGCCCCGTCCCGGACCTCGACCAGGTTGTGGCACTGGTCGACGATCGGCGCGGTGGGCTCGGCCCCCAACGCGTGCGCCACGCGGGCGGCCAGCACCCGCCGGTTGAGCGAACCCCAGCGCACGGCGTCGTCGTGCATGCTCAGGTAGGCGGCGGGGTCGGGCGCCGCCCCGGCACCGTGGACCTCGGTGTGCGCCCGCAGGATCCGCTCGCCCAGACCACGCGAACCGCTGTGCACGATCAGCACGAGATCGCCCGCGTCGAGCCCGAGCCGGCCTGCGTGCCGTACGTCGAAGACGGTGTCGACGCGGGCCAGCTCCACGAAGTGGTTGCCCCGGCCCACCGTCCCGAGGCCGTCGAGGTGACTGGCCGGAACGTCACAGTCGACTGCGGCCCAGGCGGGGTCGTCGGCGTCGCGTACCGGGTCGAGCGCCTGGTCGAGGTCGGGGAACCGGGCGGCGAGCCGTTCCGGTACGGCCCGCTTGAGCTTGACCGGAAACACGGCGATGCCGCAGCCGATGTCGGAGCCCACCAGGAACGGGTACAGCACTGTCGACGCCATGGCCGCGCCGATGGGCGCACCCTTGCCGGGGTGCAGGTCCGGCATCGCGGCGACGTGCCGCATGCCGTCCAGGGCGGCGACCTGTTGGCACTGTGCCAGCGCATCGGACTCGATCCAGCTCGCCGGAGAGGCGAACACCGTGACGGTGGCCGGGGCGGACGGGGGCAGGGGCTCCCGAGGGAGGTGGTGCTGGGACAAGGAGGCTCATCTCTGGCTGCGAACGTGAAAGCGGACGGCGTCACGGCCCCCGGGAGGCATCACCGGTGGCGCGGAGCAGGGGGTGGAGTCCGTCAGTACGTCATGGACTCACTCTGGCCGAGGCGCGCCAGGCACGACAACCGATTTTCCTTCACGACGTACGCTGCCGCGATGAGCGCACCGCGTCGCATCCTGGTCTACGGGGTGTACGGCTCCGGCAAGTCCACCCTCGCGGCGCGGCTGGCCGAACACCTCGGACTGCCCTGGTATCCGGTGGACGATCTGCTCTGGCAACCGGGCTGGGTCGAGGTGCCGGTCGCCCAGCAACGCAGCCGGATCGAGGAGATCTGCCGACGGGACCGCTGGATCATCGACGGGGCGTACCACGGCTGGCGAGACGTCCCGATGGCCCGCGCCGACCTGGTCGTCGGCCTGGACTATCCACGATGGCTGTCGTTCGGGCGGTTGCTCCGCCGCACCGTCCGCCGGGTCGTCACCGGCGAGGTGATCTGCAACGGCAACCGCGAGTCGCTGGGCAGTGTGCTGTCCCCGGACTCGATCCTGGTGTGGCACGTCACCGCGTTCGGCCGGGCCCGACGGCGGATGCGGGCCTGGCAGGCCGACCCGTCCGTGCCGCCAGTGGTGTTACTGCGCTCCCCAGCGGAGCTGGACGTCTGGCTGGCCGGGCTGCCCCGCCGATGAGGCCGCGCGGCCACTCGCCGAACTGAGAGGACCGAGGATGAAGTCGACGGAGACACCGGTACGCGACGAGATCGTCGCCTTCCTGCACGACTACGCGAGGGCCGTCGAGACCGGCGACAACGACGCCGTTGCCGCGAGCTACGCCGAGACGTACATCGAGGGTGACCCGGGCGGGGCGGCGGCCGTCACCAACGACGCCGGGTACCGGACCGCTCTCGACGAACGCCACGCGGCGATGACCGAGCAGTTTGGCCTGACCGGAGCCAACGTGGCGGTCCTGGACGTTCTCGATCTCGCACCGGGGTACGTCCTCGTGCCGACCAGGTGGACGTTGGACTTCGCGCCGCCCGGGGGCAAGGCCGGCAGCGCCCAGTTCGCGCAGACCTACGTGGTACGCCTCGGCGACCCCCGGCCCCAGATCCTGCTCTACCTCTCGCACGAGCGCGAGGACGAAGCCATGCGCACGTTGGGTCTCACCGGCTGAGCCTCCATTGCGAACGCGTCGCCGGCCCGCTCCCGGTGGGGAGCGGGCCGGCGACGTGACGTGGCCCGGCCGGGATCACACCGGCCGGGCCACCGATCAGGACTCGAAGCGTCGACGCCGGGCCAGGAAGAACGCGACAGCGCCCAGCACGACAAGCACACTTCCGACGCCGGTCATGGCCGGGACCGCGCCGCTGCCGGTGACAGGCAGGATGGGGTGCTTGCCGCCGCCGCCAGGTCGACCGGGAGGTCCGGGGGGTCCGGACGGACCAGGTGCTCCGGGGCTACCGGGCGCTCCGGGACTACCGGGTGCGCCAGGTGCTCCGGGGCTGCCGGGTGCTCCGGGGCTGCCGGGTGCTCCGGGGCTGCCGGGTGCTCCGGGGCTGCCAGGCGCTCCGGGGCTTCCGGACGGGCCGGGCGGGCCGGTGGGCCCGGGTGGGCCGGTCGGTCCGGGCGGGCCCGTCGGCCCGGCGCAGATCGGTGCGGTGATGGTGTTGGTCTGCAGGGTTACGGCCTCGGTGCGCGCCAGCGCGCGGCCCTGGAGGGTCGCGCCCGTGGCCATCGTGATCGCGGCCTGAGCCATGATGGTGCCCACGAAGGTGGTGCCGGTGCCGATCGTCGCCGAGCTGCCGATCTTCCAGAACACGTTGCAGGCCGACGCCCCGTTGGTCAGGACGACGCTGCTGCCCGACGCCGTCGTCAGCGAGGAGTCGATCTGGAAGATGAACACGGCCGACGGGTCGCCCTGGCCGTTGAGCGTCAACGGTCCGGTCAGTTGGGCGGCTCCGATCCGGTAGACCCCGGCGTTTAGCGTGTTGCCGCCGAGTTCCGCCGGAAGGTTGGTGAACGGGGTTCGGCCGGCGGCGTCGTTGAAGGCGATGGTCAGATCGCTCTGAGCCTGTAGCGCGACAGCGTCGCCGAGGTGCACCTCGCCGCCGATGGTTGCCGTTCCGAAGCCGGCCGCGGTGTTTCCGGGGTACCGTCCGAGGCTCTGGGCCAGGAAGCTGGTTCCGGTGTTTGTGGGCTCCGCTCCGGCCAGGACGGAGAAGTCGGCCGCCGTTCCGAGATTGACCGGTGCCTCCGCGGCGTTGGCGGCGGTCGAGCTGAAGAGCAGCAGGCTGGCTGCCACAGTGGCGGCTGCGCCAGCCGCGAGCGACGGCAGGACAACTCGCCGCCGTAGCCAATTCTTGGGTTTAGCTGTCACAGAACACCCTCCGTGGGTACTACTCGCAGGAGACGGCCAGCGAGTGGCGTCCTGCGTGATACGGCCTGTATGGCGCCGATGAGCGCGCTGACCACCACATCACGCCAGGTGTTCAAATGACAGCAAAACGGGACAATAGCTAGGTTGTAGCTTTCTGAATTGGATCGACCTTCGCGTTCGTGTTCGCCGCTTCCGCGACGGGCGGGCGGGGGCGGCAGACGATCGAGCGAATCTCGGTCTATCGCTGGACGGCCGGGAGCGGCCTGATCGCGCGGCCGAGGACGCAGGGGGAGGAGGGGCTGTTGCTGGTGGCCGGGAAACGGAACCTGCGCAGTTCCTCGACCTCGAAGCCGGCCGCGCCGATGGCGGCGACGGTGTCGCGGTTGGTGTGGCAGCCGGCGAACAGCTTGGGCCACAGTGTGGCGTCGAGGAGTCGTTGGGCGCGGTGCAGACCGCTGGACCCCTCGGCGGCCACGTGCTCGAAGAACCGCACCCCGCCTCCGGGGCGCAGCACCCGGCTGATCTCGGCCAACGCGCTCGCCTGATCGGGCACTGTGCACAACACCAACGCCACCACCGCCGCGTCGAACTCGCCGTCCCCGGCGGGCAGCGCCTCGGCGAGACCGTCGACGACAGTGACCGGAACCGGCGCGGCCGACGCGGCGCGCTCGGCGGCGGCACGCAGACGCCGCTCCGGTTCGACAGCGAGGACCTGGGTCACCCCCGGCGGGTAGTGGGCGAACATCCGTCCGTTGCCCGCGCCGATCTCGATCACCCGGCCGGAGAGGCCGGCGACCAGGTCCCGGCGGAACGCCGCAGTGCCGGCACGGTCCATGGCGACGCTGAGCCGCTCGTAGACCCGAGCGAACACCGGGTGGGACACCGTGGCCACGTCGACCTCCTGATCTCCGTCGAACTGTTCTCTGGCGATTGTCCTGCATCCGCGCACGCTTTCCGTCTTACTGGTTTGCAGCACGACTCAACCCAGTGCAGACAGGACGTGGTGCGACCATGAAGATCGTCGTCATCGGGGGCAGCGGCCTCATCGGCTCCAAGCTCGTGGACCGCCTCGCGGCCCAGGGCCACGAGGCGGTGCCGGCATCGCCGAAGACCGGCGTGAACACCCTGACCGGCGAGGGAGTGGCCGGGGCGCTCACCGACGCCGAGGTCGTCGTCGACGTGTCGAACTCGCCGTCGTTCGAGGCCGCCGCCGTACTGGAGTTCTTCGAGACCTCGACCCGGACGCTCCTCGCCGCCGCGTCGGACGCCGGGGTGAACCACTACGTGGCGCTCTCCATCGTGGGGTGCGACCGGATCCCGGACAGCGGGTACATGCGCGCGAAGGTCGCCCAGGAGAAGCTCATCGTCGCGTCCGGACTCCCGTACTCGGTGGTGCACGCCACCCAGTTCTTCGAGTTCCTCCAGGGCATCATCGACACCGCCACGGAGGGCGACACAGTGCACCTCGCGCCGGTGCTCATCCAGCCGATGGCCGCGAACGACGTCGCGGCCGCGGTCGCCGAGGTCGCGCTCGGCGCGCCGACGAACTCCGTGGTCGAGGTCGCCGGCCCGGAGCAGTTCCGCCTCGACGAACTGGGCCGAACCCTCCTCACCAAGAAACAGGACAGTCGTTCGGTGGTGGCCGACCCCGACGCCCGGTACTTCGGCGCCAAGCTGGGCGAACGCTCGCTCGTCCCGGCCGACGGTGCCCGCCTCGCCGGCACCACCCTGGACGACTGGCGTACCGGGTCGGGCAGCGGACACTGAGCCGGTCCGCTACATCGGCGTCCCGGACGGGCCGGCCCGCCCACCGAGGCGTTGCACCAACTCCTGTACCGCCTCGGTGAACGGCTTGTCGGACTCGCCCGGCCAGTGTCCGTGGATGGGTGGGGCGACGCTGTCGCCGGCGGGTGTCACCACGTCACAGGGGTCACGCTGTCGACGATCCACAGCGGCGGCCGGGTCACCGGTGGTGGCCGGCGCGGGTGCGGGACGCGGCGAGAAGATCCAGCCGCCGATGGGGTCGGTGTCGCGCCACAGGTTCACCCAGCGCCAACCCACCCGCCGGCCGATCTCGTGCAGTGCGGCGTCGTCGACGTACGCGGGGAAGAGCCGTGCGTAGAGGCGGCGCAGCGGAGATCCGTGGGTGAGCAGGGCGACCCGGTCGCCGACCTGCGGCGGCAGTTGGAGCACAGTGGCGGCGAGCAGAACCGAGCCGTGGCTGTGCCCGGTGAGCAGCACCGCGTCGCCGCGCTCGACGAGGTAGGTGATCCGGCGGGCCAGTTCCGGCACCGCTCGCTCGGAGTAGCAGGGCGGCGCGAACGGGTGGGCGGCCCGGGGCCAGAAGGTGCCGAGGTCCCAGAGGACACCGACGTGCCGGCGGTACGGCTCGGTCCGGTACGCGAAGATGCCGCCGATGATCAGGCCGAGGATGATCGCCGCGACCACCCAGCCAGCGAACGCGATGGCGAACGTGATCACGTCCGCCGGCAGTCCGATGTTCCGCTCGATGACGTCGCTCGGGACCTGCCCGAGCAGGCCGATGGTGGTGGTGGCCGTGCCGAGTCCGGCGAGGCAGCCGTAGAGCACTGCCAACGGCACCAGCTTCTCGGTGAAGCGAGCCCGGGCTATCGCGTCTCGGACCTGCCGCAACCGGGGCCCTGCCTCGGCCGGCGGGTTCGGGAAGTCGCGCGCGACGATCCCCGCGGCGGCCCGCCGTCGACCGCGACGGGAGATCAGGATGACGAGGCCGGCGATGATCGCGGTGATCAGCACCGCGCGGAAGAAGCCGTAGATCGCCCAGGTGTAGGCCCGGGGTGGGCCGGCGGCGATGCCCTCCGCGGTTGGCACGTCGCGATCCAGGAAATCCGCCACCCGGCCGACCAGTTCGGCCGAGTACGCCACCGCCATGCTGATCCCGGTGGCGGCGACGACGAGAGCGCCCAGCCCGAACAGCGGGGTGGCGTCGTGCTCCCGACGCCGGTGCCAGAGCAGCACCACGCCCAGGGCGGCCAACAGTGTCGTCTGCGCCACGAACAGGCCGGCCAGGGTCGGGTCGTAGCCGGGGAGCCCGTGCTCCTGCGGCCACGGCTGCGAGGTGGTCGGCACGTGTGCCACGACGACAACGGTCAGGACGATGGCAGCGTTCCGGAGGGTGCGGGTGACCCGATCGAGCCGCTGGTCGCCGGGTGTCCGGTCCATCAGCGGCGGTGTGCAGAGCAGCCCTACGCAGCCCGTCAGGATCACCCCCGTGATCGCCGTCAGCGCGATCGTGGCCGGCGAGGCGTCACTGGCGCCCCGGGCCAGCAGCAGGACGAGGTCCAGCGTCGCGAAGGCCGCCGCGACGTGGATGGCGCGCAAGCGGCCCACCAGCGGCTCGGCGTCCCACTGGCCGACGGTGCCGAGCCGAGACGCGGAGGTGCCCTGATCGGGTGCCCGGAAAGCCTCGAAGGTCCGCCCCGGACGGCAGCTGACCCGCCAGATCAGGCCGATCGCGGCGGCCGGGACCAGTGCGAGCACCGCCAGCCGCAGTCCGACCGGGCGTCCACCCAACCAGGACAACCAACTGCGTCCGGCCTGGCAGTCCGGCGAGGCCAGGCACTTCCAGCCGATGAGGTCCAGGGCGACGCCGGCGATGGCGAGCACGTACAACACGGTGAGGGTGAGCGCCAGCACCCGGCACAGGGACTTGACCGTCGCCTCGGAACGTGGGTTCGCCGGGCGCATCCAGATCGCGACGTTGACAAGCATGAAGGGGAGCAGGAAGACCACTGCCAGGGTGCGGGGCACGGTCCCGGAGGGCAGGTCACCCCAGCGGTACGCCTCAAGCGTCACCCCGTGCGAGCCGGTGCTGTCCAAGTACCGGGGGCGCGGCCGGTAGAACCCGCCACTGCGGTCACCGGCGACCTGCCCGATCTGTTGCAGGTCCAGCACCTGCGCGGCGCTCGCGCCGGAGACTCCGTGCACCCGTAGCTCCACGACGTCACCGGAGTCGTTCGGCCCGCTCAACCGCTCTGGTCCATCCAACGTCCCCCCGAGGCGCCTCGCCGTCCGTCCCGCGACCCAGCCTCGACGGCACGCGCCGGGGTCGCCGACCGCGGTGACGGCAGCGGGTTCTACCCGAACCAGACCCGCTCAATCCCGACCGGCCGGGGCGCTACCACCCAGGCCGGGCCCGACCGGCGGTCACCGTCGGTTCTGGTACGTCGTTCCGGCCCTCCTTCGCCAGCTCGGTGCGGTAAGCGCGCGGCGAGAGGCCGGTGGTGCGCTTGAAGGCCACGCTGAGCGCGCTCTCCGAGCCGTAACCGACGGCCTGGGCGATGGTGGCGACAGTGTCCGAGCTGCGCCGGATGCGGTCGGCAGCGAGTTCGATCCGCCACCCGGTCAGGTACTCCAGTGGGCCCACCCCGACGACCCTCTTGAATCGGGCCGCCAGCGTCGACCGGGAGACGGTGGCCGCCCGGGCGACCTCGTCCACCGTCCACGCGTGCGCGGGTCGTGCGTGCATCGCCCGTAGCGCGGGAGCGACCACCGGGTCGGTGAGACCGGCCAGCCACCCGGAGGTGGGCTGTTCGTGGCGGGCCAGGTGCAGCCGCAGGACTCGGATCAGCAGGACCAGCGCCAGGTGCTCGGCGACGAGGTGGGAGCCGAGTCGCGTGGATCGCAGTTCCGCGTCGATCTCGCCGAGGGCCCACTGGACGGTACTGGCCTCCGGGGTGTCGGCGGGCACGTGGATGACCGGCGGGAGGCTGTCCAGCAGGAGGCTGCGCGCCCGTCCGCCCAGGGCGAAGGCACCGCCGATGAGGAACACCTCGTCACCGTCGCCGACGTGCGCCACACCGTCGGTGGCGGCGGCGAAGATCGGGTACGCGGGCTGGACCGGCACGTCGGGGTCGCTGTAGAGGGTGTAGGCCGCTGGTCGGGTCAGCAGGAAGCAGTCGCCCGTACCGAGGTTGACCGGCTCGGCGTGGCCGTCGACCCGCAGCGAGCATCGGCCCCGCCGGACGGCGTTGAACTTGGCCCCGGCCGGTGGTTCGAAACCGACGGCCCAGCGTCCGCCCCCGACCAGGCCGGCGGAGACGTGGCTCGTCGCGCCGAGTAGGGCCAGGACATCCTCCAACGGATCCATCCCCACCTCTTCTGGACGCTCACGAAAGTATGAAGGACTCCAGACTATAGGCAGTCCGATCCGAGCGTTCGTAGCCTGGGTTTCATGACAGCGAACCCACGCCTCACCACCCCGTTCCACGCGCGCACCACCGCCGCCGAGGTCCTCGACGGTGTCGACCTCACCGGACGCCGGATGATCGTCACCGGGGGTGCCTCCGGCATCGGTGTGGAGACGGTGCGCGCGCTGGCCGGGGCCGGCGCCGAGGTCACCATCGCGACCCGGAATCCTCGAGCGGCCGACCGGCTCGCCGAGGAGTTCGCCACCGATGCGACCCCGGGCACGATCCGGTCGTCCGCCCTCGATCTCTCCGACCTGGCGTCGGTCGACGCCTTCGTCGCGGCCTGGCAGGGCCCGCTCGACGTGCTGGTGGCCAACGCCGGAATCATGGCGATCCCGACCCGCCAGTTGACCGCCGTGGGCTGGGAACTCCAGCTCGCGACGAATCACCTCGGCCACTTCGCGCTGGCCCGGGGGCTGCACGACAACCTGCGGGCCGCCCAGGCGGCCCGGGTCGTGATGGTCAGCTCCGGAGCACACCTTGCCGCGCCGTTCGACTTCGACGACCCACAGTTCGAGCGGCGCGCGTACGACCCGTGGTCGGCCTACGGCCAGTCGAAGACCGCGGAGGTCCTGCTCGCGGTCGGCATCACCCGCCAGTGGGCGGAGGACGGGATCACAGCGAACGCCCTCAACCCCGGATACATCTTCACCAACCTCCAGCGCCACATCGACGACGACACGATGCGGGCGATGGGCGCGATGGACGAAGCGGGCAACCTCATCGAGGCGGAGTACTACAAGAAGCCCGACCAGGGCGCGTCGACCACGGTGCTGCTCGCCGGCTCACCACTGCTCGACGGCGTCGGCGGCCGGTACTTCGACGACAACCAGGAGGCCGAGGTCGTTCCCGGTGGCCCCGACGCCACCGGCGGAGTCGCCGCCCACGCGCTGGACCCGGCCGCGGCGGACCGGCTCTGGGCGTACGCCGAGAAGGCGCTCGCCTCGCGCTGAGGACGGCCGGGTCGTGCCGGCGAGGATTGATCCGGTCGTGGCGGGGTAGGTGCCGCCATGGTCGCTGCCGGTCGGCGCGGAGCGGACGCGGGCCCGTCGACCGTCGACCGGTGGTGGGACCGCTTGGTGGCCGCGTTGCGCGACCGGGTCCGTCGGGTACGAACCATCGGCGGGCTCGCCCTCCAGGCCGGCCTGGCCGCGGGGCTGTCCTGGTTCGTGGCGCATTCGCTGCTGCAGGTGTCGCAGCCTGTCTTCGCGCCGATCTCCGCCGTCTCGACGCTCGCCGCGTCGGTCGGCCAGCGGTTGCGTCGCACCGTCGAGCTGATCATCGGTGTCACCGTCGGAGTGCTGATCGGCGACCTGCTCCTCCTGGTGATCGGCACCGGGTGGTGGCAGCTCGCCCTGATCGTCACGCTGGCGATCGTCGTCGCGCTCTTCCTCGCGGGTAGCGCGGCGGTGGTGGTCCAGGCCGGAGCGACGGCGGTGCTCATCGCCACGCTCAGCCCGGCCGTCCGGGATCTGGAGATCCCCCGGTTCGTGGACGCGCTCGTCGGGGGAGGGGTGGCGCTGCTGGTCACCGCCGTATTGCTGCCGCTGAACCCGCTGCGCGTGCTCAACCGAGCCGCGCGGCCGGCGTTGGATCTCCTCGCGACCCAGCTCGACGCCACCGCCGAGGCGCTGACCGAGCGGGATGCCGCTCGGGCCCGTGCCGCTCGGGGTGAGCTGCGGCAGAGCGCGGGGCGGTTGAAGGCATTCGTCGAGGCGACCCAGGGCGCCCGGGAGGCGAGCACCCTGTCGCCGGTGTACTGGCATCAACGGCACGGGCCGGTGGGCCGCTACGCGCAGGCGGCGGAGCCGATCGACCGGGCGATGCGCAACAGCGGCACCCTGATCCGACGGTCGGTGACGCTCATCGAGGACGGCGAGCCGGTGCCGGAGTCGTTGCCGACGGCGGTGGCCGATCTCGCCGAGGCGGTCCGCCTGCTCGAGCGGCAGTTCGCCGCCGGCGCCGAGCCGAACCGGGCCCGGGAGCAGGCGCTGCGGGCGGTCCGGACGGCCGGGCACGCCTATCGGGACGGCGTTGGCTTCTCGGGTGCAGTGGTGGTGGCACAGGTCCGGACGACCGTCAGTGACCTCCTGGTCGCCTCCGGGTTGCTTCAGGAGGACGCGAATCACCTGGTCAGGAGGCTTTTCGGGGACCTCTGAGAGCCAGGTGACCCGCAGCGGAGCCAGGTGGCGGCATCTTTTGAGCCATGAAGGTTGCACTCTGAGCCAAAATGGTGCCATGATGGTGCCATGGAGCTGAGGTCATACGTCGAGAACCTGCGTAACGAGTTCGCCGTGGCCGCGGAGGGCGTGGACCCGGAGGGCCGGGCGCTTGCCGAACGACTCTTCGCGCAGTTGGAGGCGGCCACCCGTCTCACGTTGCTCGAAGCGCTGTCCGACGCGGCCGACGAGATCACCCGCGACCTCGCACCGGGTTCGGTGCACGTCCGGTTGCGCGGGCGCGAGCCCGACTTCGTGGTGACGCCGGCCAGCCCGCCGGTCGAGGTGGCGAGCGAGCCCGGTGGCCCGCCACCGCTGTCGGCGCCGGTGTCCGCGCCCGACGGTGACGAGGGCGGCACCTCGCGGATCAACCTGCGGCTCCCCGACCACCTGAAGGCCAGCGTCGAGGACGCCGCCGGCCGCGCCGGGCTCTCGGTCAACGCCTGGCTTGTGCGCGCCGTCGCCGGTGCCATCGGGGCGGGCGACACACAGCGTCGTCCACCCCGCCGGGTGGAGCCGACCTCCGGCCAGCACTTCACTGGCTGGGCCCGCTAACTCCCCGTACCCCTCCCACCACCACGCCGCTGACCAGCGGTGACCTCCGCCGATCACATCTCGGGAGACCACCATGCCTGTTTTCGAGACGCCAGAACCGATTTCCGTCCAGATCGAGCTGCCGATCGGCGACGCCTGGATCGCCGCGAGCGACCGCACCGACACAGTGGTGACGGTGCGGCCCCGAGACCCGTCGAGCAAGGCCGACGTGAGCGCCGCCGAACAGAGCACCGTCGAGTTCGCCGCCGGGCGACTGGTGATCCGGGTGCCGAAGAGCTGGCGCCGTTACGGGTTCGGCCCCGGTCCGTCGGTCGACGTCCAGATCGAGGTGCCGACCGGGTCACGGGTGTACGCCGAGGCGGCGTGGGCGGCGTTCCGCTGCGAGGGTCGGCTCGGCGAGTGTCGGATCAAGACCGGCAGCGGCATCCGACTCGACGAGACCGGGCCGTTGGAGATCGACAGTAGCCACGGCGAGGTCGCGGTCGAGCGTGTGCTGGGCCCCGCCCGGGTGAAGGCATCATCCGGCAAGGTGCGCATCGGTGCTGTCGACGGCACCGCCGAGATCAAGAACTCGTCCGGCGACTGCTGGATCGGTCACAGCGGTGGCGACGTCCGGATCAACACTGCCTACGGCGACATCACAGTGGACGCTTCGCAGGCCTCGGTGACGGCGCGCACCGCCTACGGCAACCTCCGGCTGGGCGCTGTCACCCGCGGCGCGGTCGACGTACAGACCTCCTACGGCGCGATCGAGGTCGGCATCCGTCGCGGGACCGCCGCCTGGCTCGACGTCAGTTCCAAGCACGGCCGCGTGCACAACGCGCTGGAGTCGACCGACAGCCCGGCGCAGACCGACGAGACGGTCGAGGTCCGGGCGAACACCTCCTACGGCGACATCATGATCCGCCGCGCCTGACCCACCGCCCCGGCGACCACAAATGAGGAGACCATGACCAGCTCCATGAACCCCGCGATCGTCGCCACCGACCTGCGCAAGTCCTACGGAGACAAGGTCGTGCTGGACGGCATCGACCTGATGATCACCGAGGGCACCATCTTCGCGTTGCTCGGTCCGAACGGCGCCGGCAAGACCACCACAGTGCAGATCCTCTCCACCCTGATCGACGCCGACGGCGGTAACGCCCGCGTCTTCGGCCACGACCTGACCCGCGAACCCGACGCGGTACGCGCGCTGATCGGCGTCACCGGCCAGTTCTCCGCCGTCGACAACCTGCTCACCGGCCGGGAGAACCTGACCCTGATGGCCGACCTGTGCCACCTGGACAGGGCCGCCGGTCGGCGGCGCATCGCCGACCTGCTCGACCAGTTCGACCTGACCGAGGCGGCGGGCAAACCGGTGTCCACGTACTCCGGCGGCATGCGCCGCCGGCTCGATCTCGCGATGACCCTGGTCGGCGAGCCCCGCGTCATCTTCCTCGACGAGCCGACCACCGGCCTCGACCCGCGCAGCCGCCGGGCCATGTGGCACATCATCCGCGCGCTCGCCGCCGAGGGCGTGACCATCCTGCTCACCACGCAGTACCTGGAGGAGGCCGATCAGCTCGCCGACCGGGTGGCGTTCCTCGACCACGGCCGGCTGATCGCCGAGGGCACGCCGCGCGAACTCAAGCGGCTCATCCCGGGCGGCCACGTCGTGTTGCAGTTCGCCGACCAGGAAGGGCTCGACGTGGCGGCCCGGACGTTCGAGGCCGCCACCCGGGACGACGCGGCGCTCACCCTCCAGGTGCCGAGTGACGGCGGGGTCGGGTCGCTGCGATCTCTGCTCGACCAGCTCGACCGCGCCTCGATCAGCGTGGCGGGGCTCTCCGTGCACACCCCCGACCTCGACGACGTCTTCCTCACCCTCACCGGTCAGCCCGACACCCGGGCCAGCCGACCCGACCACGAAAGGGCTCCCGCGCGATGAGCACCCTCTCCCTCGCCGTCCGCGACTCGAGCACCATGTTGCGGCGAAACCTGCTGCACATGCGGCGGTACCCGTCGATGACGTTCCTGCTCATCGGCATCCCGATCATCATCCTGCTGCTCTTCGTCTACGTCTTCGGCGGCACGCTCGGCGCCGGTCTCGGCCCGTCCGGCGACCGCTCCCAGTACGCCAACTACGTCACCCCCGGCATCCTGCTCATCACAGTGGTCAGCGCCGCGCAGGGCACCGCCATCTCGGTCGCGATGGACATGACCGAGGGGATCATCGCCCGGTTCCGCACGATGTCGATCTTCCGACCGTCGGTCCTGACGGGTCACGTACTGGGCAGCCTGGTGCAGACCATGCTCAGCCTCGCGGCCGTCACCGTCGTGGCGCTGCTGGTCGGGTTCCGGCCCACTGCCAACGCGGTCGAGTGGCTCGCGGCGATCGGCGTGCTCGCCATGATCACCTTTGCGCTGACCTGGCTGTCCGTCGCCCTCGGTCTGGTCAGTGACAGTGTCGAGACGGCCAGCAACCTGCCCATGCCGCTGATCCTCCTGCCGTTCCTCGGCAGTGGGTTCGTCCCCACCGACTCGATGCCGACCGCCGTGCGGTTGTTCGCTGACTACCAGCCCTTCACGCCCGTCATGGAGACCCTCCGCGGCCTGCTCCTGGGCACCGGGATCGGCGCCAACGGGATCATCGCGGTCGCCTGGTGTGCCGTCATCACAGTGGGCTGCTTCCTGTGGGCCAAGGCCCTGTACAACCGCAACCGGACGGCCTGATCCGACCGGCGCGCTCGGTCCTGCCAACGCAAGAAAGAGCCGGCGACTCGGCCCACAGGGGGTCGGGCCGCCGGCTCGTGGCGTCGTGGGACCGGAGGGTCGGCGGCGCGAGTGCGTGGTCCGGCGTCGTGGGGCCGGCGGCGCGAGTGCGTGGTCAGGCGTCGTGGGGCCGGCGGGGCGAGTGCGTGAAAGGGCGGCGGATTGCCGGCGCGAGTGCGTGATCGACTCGGCTTTCGTGAAGTCGCCCGATCACGCCGCCGGGGACCCCGCGACGTCAAGGAGCGCGAGTGGATCTTGCTTCAGGGGTCGCCCGACGCGCCGTTGGGCGTGCGGGCCGACCGGGTGACGCGGGCACACCAAGACGTTGAATGTTATCGATAACACAGGGCCGCCGTCCGGCTTCGCGTCGGGTGGATCGCCCTCCGGAGCGCTCAGCCATGAGCCCGCATGGTCGTCTATGGCTGTCGGGCGGATCCGAGCACGCGACCGCTGCAACCCGGGAATGTTATCGCTGCCATCATCGACGGGGGAACAACTGGTCGCTATCGGACGGCGATGCCGCAATATGCGGCGCACTAGACCTGTCGCGTCGCCTGATGGCGGGTCTCCGGGTGGCGGTCGTACCGGACGCGGGCCCCATTCGTCGGATGGCTGCGGCAGTTGAGGGGGGAATATCCAGGTTTGGACCGGTCCGCTATCTACCCTCCCAAGTCGGTCCGCCTTCCGCGTTCCGTTACGGAGCTGTTGCGGGTAGATGTCTTGACGAGCCTGGATGTGAGCGTTAACACTATCCCCGTTAACGGTGGAGGTGAACATGAACCGTGTGGACGGAGCTGACGACCGCTACGTCGTCGGTGTCGACTACGGCACCCTGTCCGGGCGAGCTCTGGTGGTCCGTGTCGGCGATGGTGCCGAGTTGGGGACCGCGGTGCACGAGTACGGCGATGGCGTGATCAGCACGGCGCTTCCGGGAGGTCGAACGCTTCCCCCGGACTGGGCCCTGCAGAACCCGCAGGACTACCGCGACGTTCTGCGGTACGCCGTCCCGGCGGCGGTGTCCGCCGCGGGGGTGGACCCGGCGGCGGTGGTCGGCATCGGCATCGACTTCACCGCCTGCACCGTGCTGCCGACGCTCGCCGACGGCACCCCGCTGTGCGAGACGCCCGAGCTGCGCGACCGACCGCACGCCTGGGTCAAGCTGTGGAAGCACCACGCCGCGCAGCCGCACGCCGACCGGATCAACGCGCTGGCCCATGAGCGGGCCGAGCCGTGGATCGGCCGGTACGGCGGCAAGATCTCCGCCGAGTGGCAGTACGCCAAGGGCCTGCAGATCCTGGAGGAGGATCCGGAGGTCTACGACCGGGCCGAGCGCTTCATCGAGGCGGCCGACTGGATCGTCTGGCAGCTCTGCGGCACCGAGACCCGCAACGTCTGCACTGCCGGGTACAAGGGCATCCTGCAGGACGGTCACTACCCCTCCGAGGGCTTCCTGACCGCGCTCAACCCCAACTTCGGCGACTTCGTGGCCAAGCTGGACGGCCCGTTGCTGCCCCTCGGGGCCCGGGCCGGCGCGCTCACCGCCCAGGCCGCCGCCTGGACCGGTCTGCCGGAGGGGATCGCGGTGGCCGTCGGCAACGTCGACGCGCACGTCACCGCGGCGTCCGCGCAGGCGGTGCAGCCCGGTCGGCTGGTCGCCATCATGGGCACCTCGACCTGCCATGTCGTCAACGGCGCGGAGGTCGCCGAGGTGGCCGGCATGTGCGGTGTGGTGGACGGCGGCATCAGCCCCGGCGCCTGGGGTTACGAGGCCGGGCAGAGCGGCGTCGGCGACATCTTCGGCTGGTTCGTCGACCACGCCGCTCCGGCCGGTGTCGACTCGCACGAGCGCCTCACCGAGCTGGCCGCGAGTCAGCCCGTCGGCGCGCACGGCCTGATCGCGTTGGACTGGTGGAACGGCAACCGTTCCCTGCTGGTCAACCACGACCTCAGCGGGATGATCGTCGGCATGACCCTGGCCACCCGGCCAGCGGACATCTACCGGGCCCTGCTGGAGTCCACCGCGTACGGCACCCGGATGATCATCGAGGCGTTCGTCGACGCCGGGGTCCCGGTGAACGACCTGGTGATCGCCGGTGGTCTGACCAACAACGCGTTGCTGATGCAGATCTACGCCGACGTGACCAGGCGACCGCTGAACATCATCGCCTCGGCGCAGGGGCCGGCGCTGGGCTCGGCGATCCACGCCGCCGTCGCCGCCGGTGAGTTCCCCTCGATCCACGAGGCGTCGCAGGCGATGGGTCGGGTGCACGAGGCCGTCTACCGTCCGGACCCCGAGCGGGCCCGCGCCTACGACGCCCTCTACGCCGAGTACCGGGCGCTGCACGACCACTTCGGTCGTGGCGGCAACGACGTCATGCTCCGCCTGCGGGCGATCCGCAACGCGGCCGTAGAGACCGCCGTCACCACCCACGAGGCCCCGCTGGAGGTGGTGGCGTGAACGCCGAGGTGACCCGACAGGTCGCCGAGCTGCGCGAGACCGTCGCCCGCCTGCACGCCGAGCTGACCCGGTACAACCTGGTCGCCTGGACGTCCGGCAACGTCTCCGCGCGGGTCCCCGGCCAGGACCTGATGGTGATCAAGCCGAGTGGGGTGAGCTACGACGACCTCACCGCGGCCACGATGGTGGTGTGCGACCTCGACGGCGTTCTCGTCGAGGGCGACTTCGCCCCGTCCAGCGACACCGCGGCCCACGCCTACGTCTACCGGGCCATGCCCGAGGTCGGTGGGGTCGTGCACACGCACAGCTCGTACGCGACCGCCTGGGCCGCGTGTGGGGAGTCGATTCCCTGCCACCTCACCGCCCAGGCCGACGAGTTCGGTGGGGAGATCCCGATCGGCCCGTTCGCGCTGATCGGCGGTGACGACATCGGCAAGGGCATCGTCGCCACGCTCGCCGGGCACCGCTCGCCCGCGGTGCTGATGCGCAACCACGGCGTCTTCACCATCGGTCGCGACGCCCGCGCGGCGGTCAAGGCGGCCGTCATGTGCGAGGACGTGGCCCGCACCGCGCACCTGGCCCACACCCTCGGGCAACCGGTCCCGATGGCACAGGCCGACATCGACTCGCTCTACGACCGCTACCAGAACGTCTACGGCCAACAACCAGTCGCACCGGTGGGTTCCTGACCCTGCACCGATCATCCAGGGCCCGTCGGTCTGCACCACGACGCACCAGCACGCACCACCCGCGTACGCCGCTCTTTCGCACCTCGGCGGTTGGCGCGGTTACCCACCACATCCAGCCAAGGAGATTCGATGGGAAAGATGCGAACGCAGTCCGCTCCGTGGCGCGCTGCCGCGGTCCTCGCCAGCGTGCTGCTGGTCGGCGGCGTGGCGGCCTGCGGCAATAGCGACACGGGCGGCGGCGGCACCAAGGACGACGGCAAGATCACGATGGGCTTCTCGCAGGTCGGTGCGGAGAGCGGGTGGCGTACCGCGAACACCACCTCGATCAAGGAGTCCGCGGCTGCGGCGGGTGTCGAGCTGAAGTTCGACGACGCCCAGCAGAAGCAGGAAAACCAGATCAAGGCGATCCGCAACTACATCCAGCAGAAGGTCGACGTGATCGCCTTCTCGCCGGTGGTGGAGTCCGGGTGGGACACCGTGCTCAAGGAGGCCAAGGACGCCGACATCCCGGTCATCCTGACCGACCGCTCGGTGGACTCGGCCGACAAGACGCTGTACAAGACCTTCCTCGGCTCGGACTTCGTCAAGGAGGGCCGGCTCGCCGGTGAGTGGCTGGTCGAGCAGAAGAAGACCGCCTCGGGCCCGGTGAACATCGTCGAGCTGCAGGGCAACACCGGTGCGGCGCCGGCGAACGATCGCAAGAAGGGCTTCGGTGAGGCGATCGCCGCCAACCCGAACCTGAAGATCATCGCTTCCCAGCCGGGTGACTTCACCCGGGCCGGCGGCAAGCAGGTCATGGAGCAGTTCCTCAAGGCCAACAAGAAGATCGACGTGTTGTTCGCGCACAACGACGACATGGGTCTGGGCGCGCTCGAGGCGATCAACGCCGCCGGCAAGGTGCCCGGCAAGGACATCACCATCATCACTGTCGACGCTGTCAAGGACGGCATGCAGGCTCTCGCCGACGGGAAGTTCAACTTCATCGCGGAGTGCAGCCCGCTGCTCGGCCCGCAGCTGATGGACCTGGCCAAGAAGGTCCACGCGGGCGAGGAGGTGCCGCCTCGGATCGAGACCGAGGAGACCACCTTCACGACCGAGCAGGCCAAGGAAGCTCTGCCCAACCGTAAGTACTGATCGACGACGGGGTCGCCGCGTTCGCGTGGCGGCCCCGCCGCGTCGCCTTCCTACCCGAAACGGACCGGGCTTGGCCCGCGACGACCCCGTACCACGCCCGCCCGAGCGGCCCTCCCAGGGACGACCGGGCGGGCGTGGCGGGAGCGTAGCGGCCCTTCCGTGTCGACGACCCAGAAGAGGTCTGATGGGATGACGGATAGCCGTCCGGTCCTGACGATGACCGGGATCAGCAAGTCCTTCCCCGG
Source organism: Micromonospora sp. NPDC048842 (assembly GCF_040649935.1). Lineage (NCBI taxonomy): Bacteria > Bacillati > Actinomycetota > Actinomycetes > Micromonosporales > Micromonosporaceae > Micromonospora > Micromonospora sp. NPDC048842. Next base: position 137,418 of record NZ_JBEZGK010000005.1, read on the forward strand.
GGTGCGCGCACTCCACGACGTCAACTTCCGGCTCTTCCCCGGCGAGGTGCACGCCCTGATGGGCGAGAACGGCGCCGGCAAGTCCACCCTCATCAAGGTGCTCACCGGCGTCTACGACACCGATGGGGGCTCGATCACCCTCGACGGCGAGCCCGTGTCGTTCACCGGGCCGATGCAGGCGACCGCCGCCGGCGTGAGCACCGTTTTCCAGGAGGTCAACCTCTGCACCAACCTCTCGGTGGCGGAGAACATCTTCATCGGCCGTGAGCCTCGGGTCTTCGGCGCCGTCCGCTGGGGTGAGGTTCGGCGCCGCGCCCGAGCCCTGCTGGCCCGCCTCGACCTCGACCTCGACGTCAGTGCGCCACTCGGCTCGTACTCGCTCGCGATCCAGCAGATGGTCGCCATCGCCCGCGCCATCGACATCAAGGCCCGGGTGCTGATCCTGGACGAGCCGACGTCCAGCCTCGACGCCGGCGAGGTGGCGCAACTGTTCCGCATCATGCGGCAACTGCGCGACGAGGGCATCGCGATCCTGTTCGTGACCCACTTCCTCGACCAGGTCTACGAGATCGCCGACCGGATCACGGTGCTGCGCAACGGCGGGCTCGTCGGCGAGTACCTCACCACCGAGCTGCCCCAGCTCTCCCTGGTCGAGAAGATGATCGGCAAGGAGCTCGACGTCCTGGAGGGCATCGAGGAGCACTCCCGGCGGGACCTGGCCGCGCTGGAGGAGGGCACCCCCCTGGTGGCGGTGTCGAACTTCGGTCGGGCGGGTGCGGTCGAGCCGTTCAGCCTCACCATCCACGCCGGCGAGGTGGTGGGCCTGGCCGGCCTGCTGGGCTCGGGGCGTACCGAGGTCGCGCGGTTGCTGTTCGGCGCTGACCGGACCGACGGCGGCCAGGTCGCGATCGACGGCACGGCGAGCAGCCTGCGCACCCCCGCGCAGGCCATCGACCACGGCGTGGGCTTCTGTTCGGAGAACCGCCGGGCCGAGGGGATCGTCGCGGACCTGTCGGTCCGCGAGAACATGATCCTCGCGATGCAGGCGGCCCGCGGCTGGCTGCGGCCGATTCCGCGTCGCCGTCAGGACGAGCTGGTCGACAAGTACGTCAAGGCCCTCAACATCCGGCCCGCCGACCCGGAGGTGCCGGTACGCAACCTCTCCGGCGGTAACCAGCAGAAGGTGCTGCTGGCGCGGTGGCTGATCACCGAGCCGCGACTGCTGATCCTCGACGAGCCGACCCGGGGCATCGACATCGGGGCGAAGACCGAGATCCAGAAGCTCGTGACGCAGCTGTCCGACGGGGGCATGGCGGTGCTGTTCATCTCCGCCGAGCTGGAGGAGGTGCTGCGCCTCAGCCACAAGGTGGCCGTCATGCGGGACCGGCAGATGGTCGCGCAGCTCGCCAACGACGAGAGCCTGGACGCCGACCGCATCATGCAGACCATCGCCAGCGGATCCCACCGGGAGGAGGCAGACCGATGAACGACACCATGAGCCGCTATCGGACGATGATCGGTCACCGGCTGTTCTGGCCCGCCGCCGTGCTGTTCGTCATGCTCGCCGCTAACACGATCTACCGGCCCGGGTTCCTGTCCATCGAGCTCAAGGACGGGCACCTGTACGGCACGCCGATCGACATCCTGCGGCTGAGCGCACCGCTGATCCTCGTCGCGCTGGGCATGACCCTGGTCATCTCCACCGGCGGCATCGACCTGTCGGTGGGCTCGCTCTGTGCGATCAGCGGCGCGATCGCCTGCATGTACATCAGCAAGCAGCCCGACCAGAACAGCGTCGGCGTGGTGGTGACCGCCCTTGCGATGGCGATGGGCGTCTCGCTCGTGCTCGGTGCCTGGAACGGGGTGCTGGTGGCCGTGATCGGGATCCAACCGATCATCGCCACCCTGATCCTGATGGTCGCCGGCCGGGGTCTCGCCCAGCTGATCACCGAGGGTCAGATCATCACCATCAACTCCGAGCCGTACCGGGCGATCGGCCTGGGCCACGCGTTGACCCTGCCGCTTGCCATCTTCATCGCGCTCGCCGCAGCCCTGCTGGTCGCCGCGTTCACCCGTCGCACCGCACTCGGCATGATCATCGAGTCGGTGGGCGGCAACGCCATGGCCAGCCGGCTCGCCGGCATCCGGTCCGGTCGGGTCATCTTCCTGGCGTACGTGATCAGCGCCGCGTGCGCCGCGGTCGCCGGTTTCATGATGACGGCCAACGTCTCCAGCGCCGACGGCAACGCCGCCGGCCTCTGGGTCGAGCTGGACGCGATCCTCGCGGTCGTCATCGGCGGTACGTCCCTCGCGGGCGGCCGGTTCTTCCTGAGTGGCACGATCATCGGCGCGCTGATCATCCAGACCCTGACCACCACTGTGTACGCCATGGACATCTCACCGCAGACCTCGCTGCTGTTCAAGGCGGTCGTCGTCATCGCCGTCTGCCTCATCCAGGCGCCGGCCTTCCGGGCCCGGTTCAGCCGACGTAGGCGCAACGTCCCGCCGCCCGCCACCATCGCCGACAAGCCGAAGGAGCAGGTGCCGGCATGACCACTGGAACGCTTACCGCCGGTCGTACCCGGTTCCGGCTGCCGAGGAAGCAGATACCGGTCCTGGCGACGCTCGCTCTGCTGCTGGTGATGTACGCCATCGGTGTCTCGCAGTACACGGCGTTCTCGAACGTCCAGGTCATCTTCAACGTCTTCATCGACAACGGCTTCCTGCTCGTCGTCGCGGTGGGTATGACCTTCGTGATCCTCACCGGTGGCATCGACCTGTCGGTCGGTTCGGTCGTCGCGATGACGGCGATGGTGTCGGCCGCGCTGCTGCAGGACGGCATGCCGGCGGCGCTGGTGCTGGTCATCGCCCTTCTCATCGGTCCGACGCTCGGCCTGTTGATGGGCTGCGTCATCCACTTCTTCGAGATCCAGCCGTTCATCGTCACGCTCGCCGGGATGTTCTTCGCCCGGGGCATGTGCACCTTCATCTCCGGCGCGTCGATCCCGATCACCGACGGTTTCTGGACCTCGATGTCGCAGGAGCGGATCGGGGATCCCCGGGGCAACTTCGTGTCGATCAGCGTGTTGATCGCCTTCGTGGTGGTCGTCATCGCCGCGTACACGCTGGCCTACACCCGGCTGGGACGCAACGTGTACGCCATCGGCGGCAACCCGCAGTCGGCGCTGCTGATGGGCCTGCCCGTGGGGCGGACCCGGATCGCCGTCTACACGATCAGTGGTCTGTGCTCGGCCATCGGCGGGATCCTGCTGTCGTTCTACACCCTCTCCGGCGCGCCGCTGATCGCCGTGGGGATGGAGCTGGACGTCATCGCCGCCGTCGTCATCGGTGGCACTGTGCTCACCGGTGGCGCGGGTTACGTCTTCGGCACGGTGCTCGGCGTGCTGGTCCTCGGCGTGATCCAGACTCTCATCACCTTCGACGGGAGCCTCAACTCCTGGTGGACCAAGATCGTGATTGGTGGTCTGCTCTTCGCGTTCATCCTCCTCCAGCGCCTCATCGGAATCCGTTACAAGTGACCGCCCCTCTCGCGGAAGGCAACTCCATGGCACCACACACCGAACCCGAGATCTGGTTCCTCACCGGCAGCCAAGGCATGTACGGCGAGGAGACGCTCCGCCAGGTGGCCGAGCAGTCTCGCCAGATCGCGGCAGCGCTCGACGACTCGCCGCAGATTCCCGCCCGCGTGGTCTGGAAGCCCGTCCTGACCAACAGCGGTGAGATTCTGCAGGTCTGCCGGGACGCGGCCGCTCAGGGTGCCGTCGGGGTCATCGCCTGGATGCACACGTTCTCGCCGGCCAAGATGTGGATCTCCGGTCTGGACGCGTTGCAGACGCCGCTGCTGCACCTGCACACCCAGGCCAACGTTCTGCTGCCGTGGAACGACATCGACATGGACTTCATGAACCTGAACCAGGCCGCCCACGGCGACCGTGAGTTCGGGTACATCCAGACGCGTCTCGGTGTGGCCCGTAAGACGGTGGCCGGACACGTCAGCGATCCGCGGGTGACCACTCGGATCGGGGCATGGGCCCGTGCCGCGCTGGGTTGGTCGGCGATGCGGTCGCTGCGCCTGGCCCGCTTCGGTGACAACATGCGCGACGTCGCGGTTACCGAGGGCGACAAGGTCGAGGCCGAGCTGCGGTTCGGGGTCTCGGTCAACACCTACGGCGTCAATGACCTGGTCGAGGTGGTCGGCGAGGTCACCGACGCGCAGGTGGACGACCTGGTCAAGGAATACGAGGACACCTACCGCATCGTCGGCGAGCTGCTGCCCGGCGGCGAGCAGCACGACTCGCTGCGGTACGCCGCGCGGGTGGAGTTGGGCATGCGTGCCTTCCTGGACGCGGGCGGGTTCCGGGCGTTCACGACGAACTTCGAGGACCTCGGGGGGCTGCGTCAGCTGCCGGGCATCGCCGTGCAGCGGTTGATGGCGGACGGCTACGGCTTCGGCGGTGAGGGCGACTGGAAGACCTCGGTCCTGGTCCGCACCCTCAAGGCGATGTCGGTGGGCGTGAGCGGCGGCACGTCGTTCATGGAGGACTACACCTACGACCTCACCCCGGGCAACGAGTTGGTGCTCGGCGCCCACATGCTGGAGGTCTGCCCGACGATCGCCTCCGACGTGCCCAACGTGGAGATCCATCCGCTGAGCATCGGTGGCCGGGAGGACCCGGTCCGGCTGGTGTTCGACGCCGCACCCGGTCCGGCAGTGGTGCTCGGGTTGTCCGACATGGGGGAGCGTTTCCGGCTGGTGGCCAACGAGATCGACGTGGTGGCGCCGCCGCAGCCGCTGCGCCGGTTGCCGGTCGCCCGTGCCGTCTGGCGTCCGCGCCCCGACCTGCCGGTCTCGGCCGAGGCATGGATCACCGCGGGCGCCCCGCACCACACAGTGCTGTCGCAGGCGGTGGGCGTGGAGGAGCTGCACGACCTGGCGGAGATGAGCCGTACCGAGCTCGTCGTCATCGACGCCGCCACGGAGCCCCGCCGCTTCGCCGACGAGCTGCGCTGGAACCAGGCCTACTACCGGCTGGCCCGCGGCTTCTGATTCGCGCGGCTCGGCCGCACCTCGGACGGGTGGTCCGTCCCTGCCTGACATCCCTCGGGCAGGGGCGGACCACCCGTTCGCGTATCCGTTAGCACGTCCGCGAGCTGATTGGGTTACGTCTTGACTAAGGCCGTGTTATCGCTCACAGTCTATAACCAAGACGGTCGATGTCTGTGGCTGGCCCGGCCGCGATCATCTCTCTCCCCGTGCTCCGTAGATCAAGACCGTGGACCACGGTGAGTGATGTTAGCGATCACATTCTGCGATCAGGCCAGCTCGGCACACCGCCCAGTGCCGCGGATGACGACCCGGGCCGTTCGGAACGCATCGTCAGAGGAGGATCATGGTTGCCATCGGTCGGGTTCCCTGGACAACACCAGCGCGGGGGCGTGGTCGGCTGTCGCGACTCGTCGCCGCCGCGGTAGCGGTGGTGGTCGGCGGCGCTCTGGCGGCTGTCGCGCCGACCGCCGCGTCAGCGGCGACTGTCGACACCAACGCCTCCTATGTGCTGGTGAATCGCAACAGTGGTAAGGCGTTGGATCTGTATGCCTCGGCTACGAACGATGGGGCGCGGATCAGTCAGTGGACGCGTAACAACGGGGTCAATCAGCAGTGGCAGTTCGTGGATTCCGGGGGTGGTTACTACCGGATCAAGTCGCGGCATTCGGGCAAGGTGCTCGACGTCAGTGGGTTCTCGACCGCTGACGGTGGGGCGATCGTGCAGTGGGCTGATCTGAACGGGACGAATCAGCAGTTCCGGTTGGCTGACTCTGACGGTGGTTATGTTCGGTTGATCAACCGCAACAGCAACAAGGCGGTGGAGGTGCAGGGCGCGTCCACGGCTGACGGTGGGAACGTGGTGCAGTACGCCGACTGGGGTGGCACCAACCAGCAGTGGCAACTCGTCCAGGTGGGCAGCGGGAACCCGGGCACCCCCGGCACGTCGTACCCGAACCCCGTGGTCTGGCAGGACTTCGCCGACGTCGACATCATCCGGGTGGACAACGCCTACTACATGTCGGCGTCCACCATGCACTACTCGCCTGGCGCGCCGGTCCTGCGCTCGTACGACCTGGTCAACTGGGAGTTCGCCGGGCACTCCGTACCCAAGCTCGACTTCGGCTCGAAGTACGACATGAGTGGTGGTAACGCCTACGTCGACGGCATCTGGGCGTCGACGCTGAACTACCGGCCGAGCAACCGGACGTACTACTGGGCCGGGTGCATCGACTTCGCGCAGACCCACATCTACACCGCGTCCGCCGTCGACGGCACCTGGAGCAAGCACGCCACCATCCCCAACTGCTACTACGACGCGGGGATGCTGGTCGACGACAACGACACCATGTACGTGGCGTACGGCAACGGCACCATCAGCGTGGCGCAGCTGTCCGCGGACGGGAAGTCCCAGGTCCGTGCCCAGCAGGTGTACCAGACGCCGTCGAGCATCGGGACGCTGGAGGGCGCCCGCTTCTACAAGCGCAACGGCGCCTACTACATCTGGCTCACCCGCCCGGCCAACGGCCAGTACGTGTTGAAGTCGACGAACGGCCCGTTCGGACCGTACGAGCAGCGGCAGGTGCTGCTCAACCTGCCCGGTCCGATCTCCGGTGGCGGTGTGCCGCACCAGGGTGGGCTGGTGCAGACCCAGAACGGCGACTGGTACTACATGTCCTTCGTCGACGCGTACCCCGGTGGTCGGATGCCGGCCATGGCCCCGATCACCTGGACCGGCGACGGCTGGCCCGTGCTGCAGACGGTCAACGGCACGTGGGGCAGCTCGTACCCGAAGCCGAACCTGCCCGCGCCGCCCCGGGCGGTCAAGCCGCTCACCGGCAGCGACACGTTCGCCGGCACCACGCTCGGCCCGCAGTGGGAGTGGAACCACAACCCGGACAACAGCAAGTGGTCGGTCAACAACGGGCTGAACCTCCAGACCGCCACCGTCACCGGCGACCTGTACAAGGCGCGTAACACGCTGACCCACCGCATCCAGGGCCCCACCTCGACAGCGACGATCGAGTTGGACTACTCCACCATGCGCGACGGTGATCGCACCGGCCTGGCGGTGCTGCGCAACTCGTCGGCCTGGATCGGAGTCCGACGGGACAACGGGTCCACCCGACTGGTCATGCAGAACGGGCTGACGATGGACGGCAGTTGGAACACCACCAGCACCGGCAGCGAGGTGGCGAGCACCGCCGTCTCCGGTGGCCGGATCTGGTTGCGCGCCAACGCCGACATCAGACCCGGCTCAGGCCGACAGGCCCGTTTCTCGTACAGCACCGACGGGGTCAACTTCACCTCGTTCGGCAACGCCCTGACGCTGGCGAACAACTGGCAGTTCTTCATGGGGTACCGATTCGCCATCTTCAACCACGCGACGCAGGCGCTCGGTGGCGCGGTCACCGTGCGGCGCTTCGACCTGACCACTCCGTGACACCGGTCACACGACGATCGATCTAAGCGGTGGCGCTGGCGACGCAGCCCTGGCGGCATGTGAAGTCCGCGCCACCGCGTCAGGTCCTCGCCGGCCTGTTCCACGCTCTGTCCAGGAGCGAGGGCAGGCCGGCGCACCACCACATCCGGACCGCGTCCCGTGCCAGCTGGTTGGGGGCTTCCAACGGGCACCGCGTTGTACGGCTTCGGCGCCTCAAGCGGTCCCCGCACAGGCGTGCCGTGTTCGGGGCCGTTGCTGGCGTAGACTGTCGGCGATCCAGCGCTGGTCACCTGGGATTCAGCACCGGCGTGGTGACTGAGCGAGGGGGATCGGGCCGGGCCGCTCCAGTCGACGTCGACGGGCCGCGGGCCGGAGATGTAGCGGGGGGAGTGAAATGGCCGTCCACGGTCCCGCGATGACGGACGTTGCTCGTCTCGCCGGTGTCTCCCATCAGACGGTGTCGCGGGTGCTCAACGGGCACCCCAACGTCCGTGAGCAGACCCGGCTTCGGGTACGCGCGGCGATCGCCGAACTCGGCTACCGTCCCAACGGCGCGGCACGCGCCCTGGTGACCGGTCGGTCACAGGTCATCGGTGTGGTCGCGCAGAACACGACGCTCTACGGTCCGGCATCACTGCTGGCCGCCCTCGAGCAGACTGCCGCCGAAGAGGGCTTCGCGGTCAGCGTCGGCAGCGTCCGAAACCTGGACCACCGCTCCATCTCGGCGGCCGTCGAGCGGCACCTGTCGCACCGGGTCGCCGGCATCGTGGTCATCGCCCCGGTCGAGTCGGCCGGTGAGGCGCTGGAGCGCCTGCCCAAGGACGTCCCGCTGGTCACTGTCGACGGTGACCCGAGCCGGCCGGTGCCGCTGGTGACTGTCGACCAGGTGGCGGGTGCCCGGGCGGCGACGCAGCATCTGCTCGACGCCGGGCACCGCACCGTCTGGCACGTCTCCGGGCCGACCGACTGGTTCGACAGCGTGGGTCGGATCGACGGCTGGCGGCAGGCTTTGCTGGCCGCCGGGCTGGATCCGCCGCCGCCGATGCCGGGGGACTGGTCCGCGGCGTCGGGTTACCGGTGCGGGCAGATGTTGGCTCGGATGCCGGAGGTCACCGCCGTCTTCACCGCCAACGACCATCTCGCGCTGGGCGTGCTGCGGGCGCTGCACGAGTTCGGTCGACGGGTGCCGCACGAGATCAGTGTGGTCGGCTTCGACGACGTACCGGAGGCGGCGTACTTCATTCCGCCGCTGACCACCGTCCGACCGGACTTCGACGCGGTGGCGCGAGCGAGCCTGCAGATGCTGCTGTCCCAGATCGAGTCGGGCACCGGTGAGGCGCTGCGGCAGACAATCGCCCCGGCTCTGGTCGCCCGCGAGAGCGTCGCTCCACCTCGTCACTGACGGTCGGACCAACCTGAGGTCGCCCCAGCGTAGTGCGGGGAGCGGTCCCGCTGCCGCCGCCGCCCAGCGGTGCACGCGCGGGGGTCGCGCCAGCGCGCGCCCGTTTTCGGCTTCGTCGCCGAATAAGACGCGACTCGATGGGTTGCTGAGCGTAGCCAATCGATGTCGAGCGATGCGACGCGGTGAAGGTATTGAACCTCGTGAAATGTCGCCGTAACATGATGGGCGTCTCTGTTAACGCTAACAAAAATTGGCGTCCAACTATCGGCGTACCGACCAGCGATCGTAAACACGGGCGGGCGTCACCGACAAGGAGGCTCGATGAACCGCAATACCCGAGGTCGTCGCTGGGGGAGCGCACTGGCGGCAGGAATTCTGCTCGCCGGTGCCCTGGTCGGCCTTCGCGCCCCGACGGCGCAGGCACTGGACAACGGCGTGGCGCGCACTCCCCCCATGGGTTGGAACTCGTGGAACTCGTTCGGCTGCAACATCAACGAGGCGCTGATCCGGCAGACGGCGGATGCGATCGTCAGCAGCGGCATGCGGGACCTGGGCTACAACTACGTAGTGGTCGACGACTGCTGGTTCAACCCCAACCGGGACAGCTCCGGCAACATCCAGGGCGACCCCAGCCGGTTCCCCAGCGGGATGAAGGCGCTCGGCGACTACCTGCACGCCCGCAACCTGAAGTTCGGCCTCTACCAGGTGCCGGTCGACAAGACCTGCGCGCAGTACTTCGGCGCCTACCCCGGCGCGACCGGCAGCCGCGGCCACGAGGTGCAGGACGCGCGCCAGTTCGCCGCCTGGGGTGTCGACTTCCTCAAGTACGACTGGTGCTCGCCGGAGGGCAGCATCAACGACCAGGTGGCCACCTTCGCCAAGATGCGTGACGCACTGGCCGCCACCGGCCGACCGATCGTCTACAGCATCAACTCCAACAGCATCCACGCCAAGACCGGCCCGCAGCGCAACTGGGGCGACGTGGCGAACATGTGGCGAACCACCGAGGACATCACCAACGCGTGGGACACCGGCCAGAGCAACGGCTACCCGATGGGCATCCAGAACATCATCAACGTGACGGTTCCGCTGGCGTCGTACGCGAGGCCGGGCGGGTTCAACGACCCCGACATGATGGAGGTCGGCCGGGGCGGCATGAATGACACGGAGATGCGCAGCCACTTCGCCATGTGGGCGATCATGGCGTCTCCGCTGATCGCCGGCAACGACGTGCGGAACATGAACGCCGCGACGCAGACAATCCTCAAAAACGCCAACCTGATCGCGATCAACCAGGACTCGCTCGGGTTGCAGGGGGCGCAGGTGTCGTTCGACGGCACGCGTCGGGTGCTGGCCAAGCGGCTCGCCAACGGTGACGTCGCCGTCGCCCTGTTCAACCAGGGCGGCTCGACGACCACGATCTCGACCACGGCCGCGGCCATCGGCAAGTCCGGCTCGTCGTTCACCCTGGTGGACGCGTGGACCGGTGGCACCAGCACCAGCAGCGGTACCATCAGCGCCAGCGTCCCCGCGCACGGCACCGTGGTGTACCGGGTCAGCGGTGGCGGAACGACTCCTCCGACGACGCCGCCGCCGACCACGTCGAGCGCGTACGCCAGCGCCGCCTCCGGCCGCTGCCTCGACGTGCCGAACAGCAGCACGACCAACGGCACGCAGCCGGTCATCTGGGACTGCAACGGCGCCGCCAACCAGCGCTGGACCAGCAACGGTCAGACCCTGCAGGCCCTGGGCAAGTGCCTGGACGCGCCGCCGAACGCCGCAGCCGGCGCCAAGGTGCAGATCTGGGACTGCAACGGCGGGACCAACCAGCAATGGACTGTCAACGCCAACGGCACGATCAGCAACGTGCAGTCGGGGCTCTGCCTGGACGTCAACGCCAACGCCACTGCCAACGGCACCACGGTGATCCTCTGGACCTGCACCGCGGCGGCGAACCAGCGGTGGTCGCAGCGGTAGTCGACCGGGACCGCCGACCGCCGAGGTCGCGGCGACCCACCTGATCCGACGGTAGTGCCAGTGCCCGCGGACGACAGATGTCGTCCGCGGGCATCGGTCTGTAGAGTGCTGCGGACGACCACGCTGAGTTGCCGCGTCCTGCCCTTCCGGCGGATCGGTCACATGGCTACGCTCGCCTGGATGCTCCGTTACGAGACCGTGACACCGGTATTTCGGATCTGGTGTTGACGCAGTCTATGTGAGCGCTAACACTACCCGAAAGATGACACTTGGCCCCGGCAGTCGGCGGGGGAGTCCAGAGAGGAGAAGCCCGTGGGCAGGAAATTCCTGGTTGCTCTCGGCGGCGCGGCACTCGCGCTGAGTTTGGCGGCGTGCAGCGGCGGGGGTGCGGGCAGCGGTGAGAAGTCCGGCGACGAGAAGCCGAGCGATCTGACCATCGGTGTCTCGATGCCGACCCAGACCTCGGAGCGGTGGATCGCCGACGGCAACGCGGTGAAGTCGAAGCTTGAGGCCAAGGGCTACAAGGTCGACCTCCAGTACGCCGGCGACGACATCCCCACGCAGTCGCAGCAGGTCGATCAGATGATCACCCAGGGTGCCGATGTTCTGGTCCTCGCGGCGATCGACGGCACCGCGCTCAGCAGCCAGCTGCAGGCCGCCGCCGCCGCGAAGATCCCGGTCATCTCCTACGACCGACTGATCCGTGGCAGCAAGGACGTCGACTTCTACGTCAGCTTCGACAACTACAAGGTTGGCGTCGCCCAGGGCACCGCGCTGCTCGTCGGTCTCGGCCTGCTGAACAAGGACGGCTCGAAGGGCACGGCCAAGGGGCCGCTGAACGTCGAGCTCTTCGCCGGGTCGCTGGACGACAACAACACCCAGTACTTCTTCGGTGGCGCGATGGACACGCTGAAGCCGTTCATCGAGAACGGCACGCTGGTCGTCAAGTCCAAGCAGACCACCCCCGAGCAGGTAGCCATCCTGCGGTGGCAGCAGGAGACCGCGCAGAAGCGGATGGAGAACCTGCTCACCTCCAGCTACAACGACGGCTCGAAGGTCGACGGGGTGCTCTCGCCGTACGACGGCATCTCCCGCGGCATCATCACGGCCCTGCAGAACGCCGGCTACGGCAAGGGCGCGAAGAAGCTCCCCGTGGTGACCGGCCAGGACGCTGAGATCGCCTCGATCAAGCTGATCAACGACGGCGTGCAGAGCTCCACGGTCTTCAAGGACACCCGGCTGCTGGCCGAGCAGGCCGTGAACGCGGCCGAGGCGTTCCTGCAGAAGAAGCAGCCGCAGGCCAACGACACCCAGACGTACAACAACGGCGTCAAGGTCGTCCCGGCGTACCTGCTGCCGATCGCTACCGTCTACAAGGACGACATCAAGGCGACGCTGATCGACTCCGGCTACTGGACGGCGGACGAGGTCGCCGCCGGTCAGGCCAAGAAGTAAGCCACTCGTCGGGCCCGGCGGTCACCCGCCGGGCCCGACGCCTGGGCGTGTACCCGTCCAGACCTGACGGAGGACAGTGACAATGGACGACACCATCCTCGAGATGCGTCGCATCACCAAGACCTTCCCCGGCGTGACCGCGCTGGAGGACGTCACCCTCGCAGTGCGCCGCGGCGAGATCCACGCCATCTGTGGTGAGAACGGCGCCGGCAAGTCCACCCTGATGAAGGTGCTGTCCGGCGTCTACCCGTCCGGCTCGTACGACGGCGAGATCCTCTTCGACGGCAAGCCGATGCAGTTCCGTGGCATCCGCGACAGCGAGGCCAACGGCATCGTCATCATCCACCAGGAGCTCGCCCTGGTGCCGTACCTGTCGATCGCGGAGAACATCTTCCTCGGCAACGAGCGGCGCGGCCGCAGCGGGCTCATCGACTGGAACTTCGCCAACGCCGAAGCGGCGAAGCTGCTGGCGTCCGTCGGGCTGCACGAGAACCCGGTCACCCCGGTCATCCAGCTCGGCGTCGGCAAGCAGCAGCTCGTGGAGATCGCCAAGGCGCTGTCGAAGAAGGTGCGCCTGCTCATCCTGGACGAGCCCACCGCCGCGCTCAACGACATCGACTCGGCGCACCTGCTCGACCTGTTGCGGGCCCTCAAGGAGCAGGGCATCACCTGCATCATGATCTCGCACAAGCTCAACGAGATCACCGCCATCGCCGACTCGACCACAGTCATCCGCGACGGGCGCGCCGTGGAGACCCTCGACATGAGGTCCGACGAGGTGACCCAGCAGCGGATCATCCGGGGCATGGTCGGGCGCGACCTGGACAGCTTCTACCCCGACCGCGAGTCGTCCCCCGGTGACGAGGTCCTGCGCATCGAGGACTGGACGGTGCGGCACCCGGTCCAGGACCGGATGGTCGTCGAGGGCGTCGGGCTGTCCGTACGCGCCGGTGAGGTCGTCGGCATCGCGGGCCTCATGGGGGCCGGGCGGACCGAGCTGGCCATGAGCGTGTTCGGTCGGTCCTACGGGCGCGACATCCGGGGCCGACTCTTCGTCCACGGGCGGGAGGTGCAGGCGCGCACCGTCGCCGAGGCGATCGACAACGGCATCGCCTACGTCACCGAGGACCGCAAGCGCTACGGCCTCAACCTCATCGACGACGTGCGGCGCAACGTGTCCGCCGCCGCGTTGGACCGGCTGTCCCGCCTGGGCTGGGTGAACGGCAACGAGGAGATCAAGGTTGCCGAGGCCAGCCGCAAGGAGATGAACATCCGCACGCCGAGCGTCATGGCGGTGGTCGGCAAGCTCTCCGGCGGCAACCAGCAGAAGGTCGTGCTGTCGAAGTGGCTGTTCACCGACCCGGACGTGCTGATCCTCGACGAGCCCACCCGCGGGATCGACGTCGGCGCCAAGTACGAGATCTACACGATCATCAACCGCCTGGTGGCCGCCGGTAAGGCGGTGATCGTCATCTCCTCCGAGCTGCCGGAGCTGCTCGGCATGTGCGACCGCATCTACACCCTCGCCGCCGGCCGGATCACCGGCGAGATGCCGGTGGCCGAGGCGACTCAGGAGAGCCTCATGGAGCTGATGACCAAGGACAAGGAGCTCGTCGGATGACCAGCATCAAGACCCCTTCGACGGAGCGCCCCACGCCCCCGGACAGCACGCCCACCGCCGCCCTGCACAGCGGGACGAGCGACCTTCGGGCGCTGGTGTTGAACAACCTGCGGCAGAGCGGGATCTACGTCGCCCTGGTCGTCATCGTCGCGCTCTTCGCGGTCCTGACCGACGGGGTGTTGCTGAGCCCCGGCAACATCACCAACATCGTCCTCCAGTACTCGTACATCCTGGTCCTCGCGATCGGGATGGTCATCCTGATCATCGGCGGGCACATCGACCTGTCGGTCGGATCGGTCGTCGCGCTCACCGGAGCGGTCTCCGCCGTCCTGGTGATCCAGCAGGGTCACCCCTGGTGGATCGGCGTCGTGGCCGCGCTGGTCGTCGGCGTCGCGGTCGGCGCGTGGCACGGGTTCTGGGTGGCGTACGCCGGCATTCCGGCGTTCATCGTGACCCTGGCCGGCATGCTGCTGTTCCGGGGTCTGACCCTGCGGGTGCTCGACAACATCTCGCTGTCGCCGTTCCCGTCCGAGTACCAGCAGGTCGCGGCGGGCTTCCTCAACGGCCTGCTCGGTGGGCAGGGCTTCGACGCCTTCACGTTGCTGATCGGCGCTGTCGCCGTGGCCGGCTACGCGGTCAGTGGCTTCCGCACCCGGGTGGCGCGGATCCGCTACCAGCAGCCCGTCGAGTCGTTCCCGCTGTTCGTCGCCCGGGTCGTGCTGGTTGGCGCGGTCCTCATGTACTTCGCCTGGCAGCTGGCGCACGCCCGAGGGCTGCCGATCGTGCTGATCATCCTGGCGGTCCTGGTGCTGGTCTATGGCCTGCTCACCCGGCGTACCGTCTTCGGTCGCCAGGTCTACGCCATCGGCGGCAACCTGTCGGCGGCGGCGCTGTCCGGGGTGAAGGTCCGCACCGTCAACTTCTGGATGTTCGTCAACATGGGCTTCCTGGCGGCGGTGGCCGGCGTCATCTACTCGTCGCGGTCGAACGGCGCCCAGCCCGCCGCCGGCAACATGTTCGAGTTGGACGCGATCGCCGCGGCCTTCATCGGCGGCGCGGCGGTCACCGGTGGCGTCGGCACGGTGGTGGGCGCGATGGTCGGTGGTCTGATCATGGCGGTGATGAGCAACGGCATGCAGCTCATGGGCATCGACCAGTCGACCCAGTCGGTGGTGAAGGGTCTCGTCCTGCTCGTGGCGGTCGCCTTCGACGTCTACAACAAGCGTCGCGCCGGCACCGCCCGCTGACGCTCGGCCGGTACGCACGTGCCCCCTGCCCGCCTCGCGGACAGGGGGCACGCGTCCGTCAGTGGCAGGTGTTGGTGCCGGTGTCTGCGTAGGTTTGGCCGGCTACTGGCACGAACTGCCAGTCGTAGCTGTTGGAGTGCAGTGTGAACTTCAGGACGCCCCAGGCTGAGCTGTTACGCGCCTCGCTGTTGGGCTGGATGGTGCCGAAGCCGTAGTGGCCGGCGCCGCCCATCCCCGCGACGAAGCTGCGCAGACCCCGGCTGGAATCGGCGCCACCGGCCGGGTTCATCGGGGCGAACCGCTCGTACACGTGGTTGTGCCCCCAGACCACGACGTCTGCGTTGTAGTCGTAGAGGGCCTGGTACAGCGGACGCGTCGACGTCGACGGCGCGTGGTTGGAGCTGGACGTGAACAGCGGGTGGTGCCAGTACGCGATGGTGCACGGCTTGCTGCTGGCGGCCAGGTCCGCGCGCAGCCACTGCTCCTGCGTCGATCCGGCCGACATGCTGATGTTCGAGTTCAGCGACACGACGTGCCAGTTGCCGAGGTCGAACGAGTAGTAGCCGCGACCGCTCGGGCCGGCCGACGTACCGAAGTAGTTGTAGTAGCCGGTCGCGCCCGACGTGTTGTAGTCGTGGTTGCCCGGCGACGGGCGGGTGCGGGACTTGTGCCGACCCCAGGTGGGCTCGTAGTAGCTGTTGAACTGCGACGCCGTCCCGCTGTCGTAGACGTTGTCGCCGGTGGTGAAGACAGTTCCCGGGATGCTGTCGAGCAGCGTCGCGGTGGCGCTGTCGCCGGAGCCCGAGTCGGCGATGTCCCCTGCACCGACGAACACCGGGTCGCCCGACGGAGGCGGCGTGGTGCTCCCGGTGGTGACCACCAGCTGCGGAGCGTCAGCGCCACTCTCTCGGGTGTCGTAGTAGGCGCCGTCACCGCTGGTCGAGGTGGCACCGAAGCTGTACGTGCCGTTGCCGGTGACGGCGGCCGTGACGTCGACCTCGTACCAGCTGTTGCCGCTGACCGCGCCGATCGTGCCGAGCGTGGCCCCGTCGATGGTCGGCTGGTTGTTCCAGGTGGTGCCGGTCTCCGACCAGGTGGTGTTGGACATCCGGCGGAACGTGCCACCGGCGTCGCTGCCGCTGTTGCCGCTGATCGTGCGCAGTCGCAGCTTGGCGCCGGTCACCGTGCCGCTCACACCGCTCACCGTGAAGCGCAGGAACGAGCGCCGCACTGGCGAGTTGTCGACCACCACCTGCGTGGACGTGCCGTAGTTGGTGGCAGCCGTGTCGCTCTGGACGTAGGTGTCGGCGACCGGCGTGAAGGTCACGCTCGCCGCCGACGCCGCGCCAGCGCCGGTCACGACGACGGCGGCGGTCGCGGCGACGATCACCGTGACCACCCCCAGCGTCAGCGACGGACGGGGGAATCGAATGTCCATCCAGGACTCCTTACCTCGTGGGAGAAGCGCAAGGAATGTAGGAAGGTCGATGAGCCGGCGGGCGACGGGCGGATGAACAGTGCGTCCCGGCAGGCGAACACCTCGGTGTTGTCAGCCCGTTCACCCGACCCTCGCCCGGATGCCACCCGCGGTCCGTTGTGCCCTCTCCACTGAGTACGGACGATGGCTGCCCGTCGACTGTCGATCAGAGGAGATGCTCGTGTACCTGTCGACGGTCTCCCGACCGGTCGCCGAGGAACCCGGGTCGGGGCCCCGACGCCGTCGGCTCGCGATGGTCAGCGGCAACGTCGTCGCGCTCGGCACTGTCAGTCTGATCACCGACGTGTCGGCCGAGATGGTGGCCGCGGTCCTTCCGCTCTATCTGGTGCTGGGCCTTCACCTCAGCCCGGTGGCCTTCGGTGTGCTGGACGGCGTCCACACCGGCGCCACAGCACTGCTGCGGGTCGTCGGTGGTTTCGCCGCCGACCGGTTCCGGCGGCGCAAGCTGATCGCCGGCATCGGCTACGCGCTGTCGGCGGTCGCGAAGCTCGGCCTGCTGCTCGCCGGTCGCTCGATCCCGGCGATCGGCGCCGTCATCGCCGTCGACCGGCTCGGCAAGGGTGTTCGCAGCGCGCCGCGCGACGCGCTGATCACGCTCTCCACGCCACCCGAGGCGCTGGGTCGGGCGTTCGGGGTGCACCGGGCGATGGACAGCGTCGGCGCGTTCCTCGGGCCGCTCGCCGCGTTCGCGGTCCTGCTGGTCGTCGGGCAGTCGTACGACGCGGTCTTCGTCACCAGCTTCTGCATCGCGGCCCTGGCCGTCGTGGTGCTCGTGCTCTTCGTCCGGGAGCACCCGCCCGGCGAGACGGCGGACGGCGAGACGGCGAACGGCGAGACGGCGGACGAGACCAACGACCCGAAGGTCTCCGTCCGCGAGGCGTTCGGGCTGCTGCGCGACGGCCCGGCCCGGCGGCTGGTGCTGGCCGCCGCGATGCTCGGGCTGGCCACCATCGGCGACGGCTTCGTCTACCTGCTGCTGCAACGCCGGATGGACCTTGGCCTGCGCTGGTTCCCGCTGCTCGCGGTGGGGACCAGCCTGGCGTACCTACTGCTCGCCGCTCCGCTCGGCGTACTCGCCGACCGGATCGGTCGCCTGCCCGTGGTGATCGGCGGCTACACCGCCCTCGGTGCGACGTACCTGCTGCTGGCCGGCCCGGTCGACGGTTGGCCGCTGATCGCCTTGGCGCTGACTCTGTACGGGGCCTTCTACGCGGCCACCGACGGCGTGCTCATCGCGCTCGCCGGTCCGGTGCTGCCGGCGCGCCTGCGGACCACCGGAATCGCGTTGGTGCAGACCGGGCAGGCCCTCGCGTACCTCGTCTCCTCAGTGCTGTTCGGTTTGGCCTGGCAGGCGTGGGGGCCGGAGAACGCGATTCGCGTGGCGGCCGTGGCCGTCGCCGGCGTCCTGGTCGGCACGCTGCTCCTGCTGGCCTCCCCGTCCCGACTCACCACCCGGAAGGTGCCCCGATGACCGCGATGTCGACCCGAGGGAAGCTCGGCGTGGTGGTCGCCTCGGCCGTGCTGTTGGGCGCGGTGGCGGCCGGCTACGCCGCCACTGCCGCGCAGGCTCCCCGGACGCCGCCACCCGCCAGCGGCGAGCAGGCGGTCACCCTGGCACCCGGGCCCCGCCTGCTGGCGATCACCGACCGGCACGTCTCCACGGTCGCCGCGACCGACCCGGCCGGGCCGCGCACCGTCGCCGGCCTGGAGTGCCTCCGGGTGTACGCGGCGGCCGGCACCGGGGTCTGTCTGAAGCCGGAGACCGCGTGGTCGTACCAGGTTGTCGTGCTCGACGCGACGCTGCGCCAGACGAAGGCGGTCAGTGTGCCAGGGCTGCCGAACCGGGCCCGGGTCTCGGCGTCCGGCCGGATGGTCTCCTGGACGACGTTCGTCGGTGGCGACTCGTACACCTCCAGTGGCTTCTCCACCCGCACCGGGATCCTCGACACCCGTACCGGCACCACTGTGGCCTCGCTCGAAGAGTTCGCGATCACCCGGAACGGCCGGGGCTATCGCAACGCGGACGTCAACTACTGGGGCGTCACCTTCACCGCCGACGACAACAGCTTCTACGCGACGATGGCGACCGGTGGTAGGCGGTACCTCGTCCGGGGCGACCTCGCGGCTCGTACTGTCGAGACGCTGAAGGAGAACGTCGAGTGCCCGTCGCTGTCACCGGACGGCGCCCGGCTCGCGTTCAAGGAGGCGGTCGACGCCGATCCGGCGAAGGGCTGGCGGCTGTCGGTCCTGGACCTGTCGAGCATGCGGGTCACCCCGACCGCCGAGGTCCGTAGCGTCGATGACCAGGCCGCGTGGCTGGACGACGGAAGACTGGCCTACGCGCTGCGTCGGGACGACGGCCAGCCCGACGTCTGGAGCGTTCCGGCGGACGGGTCCGGCACGCCGACGCTGGTGATCCCCGGCGCGGAGTCGCCCTCCCCGCTCACCTGACGGTCCGATCCCCGCCCCCGGCGGTCCGGACACCTGAACGCCTTGGCGTGGACAGCATTCCGTCATGTCGGATTCCGCCCCGCAGTCATTGCCGTTCATCGACGTTCCCGAGGCTGTTGACCATGAAAAGGCTGAGCCGTCGCATCTTCGTCCTCGGTGGACTGGTGACCGCCGGAGTCGCTGTGACACCCCGCCAGGGTGCCCGCGCCGCGGTGCCGTACCCCTTCAAACTTGGTGTCGCTTCCGGTGATCCGGCTCCCGACAGCGTGGTCCTCTGGACCCGGCTGGCACCCTCCCCGCTCAATGCCGACGGGCAGGGCGGCATGGCCAACGCCGACGTGACAGTGGAGTGGCAGGTGTCCACCACCGACCGGTTCACCTCGCTGGTCGCCTCCGGCTCGGTGGTCGCCCGGTACGCCGACGCGCACTCCGTGCACGCCATCGCGGGCGGGCTCGCCGCCGACTCCGACTACTACTACCGGTTCCGGGCCCAGGGCCAGATCTCGCCGGTCGGGCGGACCCGGACCGCCCCGGCGCCCAGCGCCTTCGGCCGTGACCTGGTGATGGCCTTCGCTTCCTGCGCCCACTACGAGGCCGGCTACTACACGGCGTACCGGAGGATGGCCGAGGACAACCCCGGCCTGATCCTGCACCTCGGTGACTACATCTACGAGGGCGGCGTCGGCAGCTCCACTGTGCGGCAGCACGTCGGCTCCGAGATCGTCTCGCTGGCCGACTATCGCCGCCGGTACGCGCTGTACAAGTCCGACCCCGACCTGCAGGCGGCCCACGCGGCGGCACCCTGGCTGGTGGTCCCGGACGACCACGAGGTGGAGAACAACTACGCCAACATGGTCCGCAACGACAGCAGCCCGACGCTGACCGCCGCCCAGTGGACCGCGCGGCGCACCGCCGCGTACCGGGCCTACTACGAGAACATGCCGCTGCGACCGGCGTCCGCCGCCATCGGCAACAGCATCCCGCTGTACCGACGGGTCCGGTGGGGACAACTCGCCACCTTCCACATGCTCGACACCCGCCAGTTCCGCGACGACCAGGCCTGCGGCGATGGTTGGAAGGTCTGCGCCGACGCGGACCTGGCCTCCCGGTCGCTGACCGGCGCCACCCAGGAGGCGTGGCTGCTCGACGGGCTGGCCCAGCGCTACGGCACCTGGGACATCCTCGGCCAGCAGGTCTTCTTCGCCCAGCAGCTCGACGCGAACGGGGCGGCGAGCATGGACGTGTGGGACGGCTACCGGGCCTCCCGCAGCCGCATCCAGAACGGTTGGCAGCAGCGTGGGGTGCGCAACCCGCTGGTGCTCACCGGCGACGTGCACCGGTCGTGGGCCAACGACCTCAAGGCCGACTACGCCAACCCCTCCTCGGCCACCGTCGGCACCGAGCTGGTCTGCACCTCGATCAGCTCGACCGGCAACGGCAGTGGCAGCACCACGGTCCCGAACGCGGCGGCCAACCCGCACCTGAAGTTCTACTCGGACCGGCGCGGCTACGTCCGTACCACGATCAGCCGCAGCCAGGTCCGCGCGGACTTCCGCGCTGTGAACTCCGTGACCGAGCACGGCGCGGCGGCGTCCACGGTGCGTTCGTTCGTCATCCTCGACGGCCAGCCCGGCCTGCAGGCCGGGTAAGGGAGAGAGCCACCATGACAGCGATCACCGCACTGTTCACCGCGTCCCTGCTGGTCCCGAGCGTGGTTCTCGGCCCGACCGCGATGACCGCCGAGGCGGTCACCTGGACCACAGCGAACAGCGTCGCCACGGGCGACCAGGACCTGCCGTCCATCGCCATGAACCGCAACGGCCACGTCGCAGTGGTCTGGGAGGACGACCGGGACAGCACCGCACCGGAGGACGACACCCACAGCGAGACCTACCTGCGGCTGTTCCGCGACGGCACCCCCGCGTACGAGTTGAAGCTCTCCACCGGGGGAACCAGCGGGGCCGCCTGGCGGCACCTCAGCCCCGACGTCGGGCTCGACGACCGGGGCAACGCCGTGGTGGTCTGGGCCGCCGACGGTGACGGCAACGGCGTCTTCAACATCCAGTACCGGGTGGTGTCACCCACCGGCGCGGTGCTCGGCTCGGGGCAGGCCAACGCCAGCGACGC
This sequence comes from Micromonospora sp. NPDC048842, assembly GCF_040649935.1. Lineage (NCBI taxonomy): Bacteria > Bacillati > Actinomycetota > Actinomycetes > Micromonosporales > Micromonosporaceae > Micromonospora > Micromonospora sp. NPDC048842. The sequence goes on from NZ_JBEZGK010000005.1 coordinate 158,704, forward strand.
CGGGCAGCAGATCTGGCCGAAGGTGTCGGTCGACCCGGACGGCGCGCCCACCAACGCCGCCGCCGTCGGCTTCACAGTGGTCTGGGAGGACGTGCAGGGCACCGCTCCCGCCACCGTCAAGGCCGCCGGCTTCACCACCGCCACCACCAAGGCGTACGAGGTGACGGCCTCGCAGACGACTGGCGCGCACCACCGTCCCGACGTCGCGGTGTCCGCCTCCGGCGAGGCGCTGGTGGTCTGGGACGAGGACGCCGACGCGAACGGCTCGTACAACATCGGGCTGACCCGGCTGGCCCGGTCCAACGGTGCCGTGGCGCTGTCGCGGCGGACGGCCAACGCGCAGAGCGGCGGGCAGCAGCAGCGCGCCTCGGTGGCGGCGAACTTCGCCGGTGGCTTCACGGTCGGGTGGGAATCCGACCACACCGGCACCCGGGGTGTCTGGGCCCGATCGTTCACCGCCGCGGGCGCGGCCCGGCACGACGAGGTTCCGGTCTCCACCGGCACCGGCGCCACCGCTCCCGCTGTCGGCATCGACGACCAGGACAACGTGGTGGTGGGCTGGACGGTGTCCGGCGCCAATCCGGACGTCTGGGCGCGGGGCCTCAACCCGGACGGCACGTCCACCGGCCGGCTGGCGGCCCAGGCGCTGAGCCAGACCACGACGGGCCGCCAGGAGCACTTCGCGGTCGCCGCGTCGCCCTGGGGCGAGGTGAGCGTCTGCTACACCGACGACAACGACGGCAACACCTTCGACCAGGTGCTCCTCGGCCTGGGCACGACGAACTCCACCTGGCTGATGTCCGCCGACGAGCTGCGCCGACTGAAGGCGCGGGGCACCAGGGCGAGCTGAACACGTCGACCCGGGTCGTCTGACATGGGAGGGGTCAGACGGCCCGGGGCAGCCGCTCGTACAGGACCAGGGCGGTGAGGATGGCAGTCAGCAGGCCGAGGGCGGCCAGCGCGGGCAGGATCCGGGACACCGGCAGCAGCAGGAGGACGACGCCGATCGCGACGAGATGGCCCGGCGAGCCGCCGACGGTCAGCCGGAGGAACAGCAGACGACCGATGAGGTAGAGCGCGGCACCGCCGTAGAGCACTGTCGTCGCCGGCCATCCCATCGGCTCCCCGGCGGGGTGCCGAGGCTGATCCGTCAGGCTTGCGAGGATCAGGTGGATGCCCAGGGCGAAGTAGACGACCCCGGCGACCAGCGGCAGGTGCGCCAGCGTGTAAGCGTCCGACGCCAACTGCTGGCGGCGTCGGGTACGCGGCGAGGCCGAGGTCAGCACCTTCGCGGCCTCCGGGGCGACGCCCACGAAGTAGAGCCACCACAGGCACACGGTCGCGGCGAAGCCGAACACCGCGGCCACCAGCATCGGCCAGGCGATCATGGCCAGGCCCACGCCGGCCCCGGCCGACAGCAGGGACTCACCGAGCACGATGATCAGCACCAGACCGTGGCGTTCGGCGAAGTGGGCGCCGCTGCGGACCTCGCCGAAGCTGGCGGCGGTGGCGATCCGGCCGCCGCCGTAGTCGACGAGGAACGCCACTGTCCACAGCACTGTCTGCGCGGTCCCGCCGAGGACGGCTCCCACCAGGAGCGGAACCCAGGCGAGTGTGGTGGACACGGCGAAGCGCACTGTCTGCCGGCGGTACTGCGGGTTGCCGGACGAGGCGTAGGTCATCAGAGCGAGGTGCACCCCGCGGACCACGATGTAGGCGATGGCCAGTGTGAGCGGCGGGCTCAACGCGCCGTCGTGGCGCTGCCATGCCTCCGGGATCACCAGGGCGGCCACGAAGATGGCGGCCATCGCCGCGAGCATTCCGGCCAGCACGGGGCCGTTGTCCGCGCGGACCTGGTTACCCAGCCAGGCGTAGCAGCTCCACGCGTACCAGAACCAGAGCAGGAGCAGCAGGCCCTGGTAGAGGGTGAGCGGTCCCAGCGACTCCGCCATGAAACCGATGAGCCGCGTCAGCGCGAAGACCAGGACCAGGTCGAAGAAGATCTCGAAGGTGGTGGCCCGGTGTGCCTCCTCGACCAGCACCGGCCGGGCCCGGTGGACGCGGCTCATCCGCTCATCCTGGTCGGTGCCGCCCCTCGTTCGGGGGCCAACGGCCAGCTACGACGGGATCAGTCGAAGAGCAGGTCGAGGTGGGCGTCCAGCGCGCCCAGCGCCTGCTCGGCGGTGTACTGCCCGCCCAGCAGGTAGACGCCGAGCCCTTCCATCAGCGCCAGCAGGCCGGCCGCGGCGGCGGCGCGGTGGCGGTCGGGCAGGACGCTGGCGATGAACCCGGTGAACTGCGCGGTGTCCTCGTGCAGGCTGGGCGCGGCCGACGGTCGCACCGCCGTGTAGGCGAGGAACGCGAGCGCCACCCGCCCGTTGTCGCGGGCGGCTTCGTCGAGCGGCAGCAGCGCGGCGAGCATCGTGCGCAGCAGCAGCCGAGGCGAGGGGTTCTCGCCCAGCCGCGCCACCGCCTCGGTGACCCGGAGTTGGCTGCGCTCACGCACCACGCTCAACGCGAACGCCATCATCTCGTCCTTGGTCCGGAAGTAGTGCTGGACCATCCCGGCGGACACACCGGCCTCGGCGGCCACGTGTCGGAGGCTGACGGCCTCCAGGCCCTGATCCGCGGCGACCCGCATCAGCGCGTCCGCGATGAGGGTGCGTCGCTCCTGGTGATCGACCTTCTTGGGCATGGCCTCGATCGTTTCACAGTGGGTGGCCCGGAGACTCCGCCAGCGCGGCGGTCACCGGCTGACGGTCTGGCTCACCGGAGTGCCCCGCGCGCTGCGCAGCAGGCCGTCCGGGTCGTCGGCGTACAGTCGCAGCTCGCTGACCGGCGTGGACCCGGTCTTCGGCAGGTCGAAGGTCAGCGGCCGGCGCAGCAGGACGTCGATGCTGGTCTGGCTGCCGACCGAGATGGACACCACCCGCCGGTCGCCCTCCTGCTCGACCTGCACCGATTTGCTCGACGGCAGCGAACGGTAGCGCTTGCGCAGCGCCTCGACCTCGGTCCACGGGATCCAGACGTCGATGCCCCAGCTGAGCCGCACCCGCAGGCCCCGGTCACCCACGACGTGGGGGTGGATCGTCATGCTGGCGAACAGGCCGATCATCCAGAGCAGACCCCAGATGCCGAGGCCCAACACGATCCAGCGGGCGGGCCGCCACGGCACCACGTGGGTGACCACCACGTCGAAGATCGGGATCTCCACGACCGAGAGGCCGATGAAGATGCCCAGGATCGGCCTGACCACCCCGAGGTAGCCGAACGGCTCGTCGCCGGGCCCCAGCGGCAGTGGACGACGCCGGGCCCACACGTACAGGCTGCGCCACGTCGCGGCCTCGGCCTCGGCCGCCCGGCGCAGCAGCGGGCCCACCCGCGCCCTGGTCGGTGTCTTCGTGTCGGTCATTGTCGTCCTTCTCGCTCGGAGGCCGAGGGTCGGTGCAGCGTGACGGTGCCGGCGCCGCCATCCACCGTGACGAGCTGCCCGGTGGTGATGGTCCGGGTGGCGTCCGGCACGCAGATGACGGCGGGAATGCCGTACTCACGGGCCACCGTCGGGCCGTGCGCCATGATCGCGCCGGTCTCGGTGACGAGCGCCGACGCGGTGAGGAACAGCGGGGTCCAGCCCGGGTCCGTGGTCGCGGCCACCAGGACTTCGCCGGGCTCGACGTGGGCGGTGCCCGGGTCGCGCACCACCCGGGCGGGGCCGGTCACCCGGCCCGCCGACGCACCCACTCCAGTGAGCGTCCCGTCGCCGGTCGATGCCGCCGGCAGGACGGTCTCGACATCCGTACCGTCGGAGAGCAGTGCCACCGGTACCGTCCGACGCCGCAGCTCCCGGCCGTGCACGGCCCGTCGGGCGGTGACGGTGCCGCGTAGGTCAACACCCTGGTGTACGACCGTGTGCACCTCGTCGAGGGTCAGGAACATGATGTCGTCGGGCTGGTCCAGCAACCCGCGGGCGTGCAGGTCGGCGCCGATGAGCAGCAGTTGGCGACGGGTCTCGCCCAGCGGGTACAGCCCGGCGAACTTGCCGGCCTCGCGCAGGCCGGCCAACGACCGCGCCCGGCGCAACAGGAAACCGGCGATCCTGCCCCGCACCGGCCGCCGACGCCGAGCTCGGGTGACCAATTCCTCCAGCGCTGTCTCCGCCGCTGAGGCGGCCCGCTGGAAGCGCTGGTCGGGACCCTGTTGCGGATCGGTCACCCGCAGGTAGTTGACGACCGCGGCGAAGACCGGTGTGGGGTCCTCCGCCCAGCGCGGCACTCCGAGGTCGACTTCGGCGACGCCCCGGTGCCCGTAGGTGTCCAGGAAGGCCGCCATGCCGATGTCGGGCAGCGTCCCGTGCAGGTGGCGTGCGGCCAACTCGGCCGGCGGGGTGTCGAGGAGAAGCTGGCGGTGGTCGCCCACGCCCTGGGCGAGCCGCCACAGGGCCAGGTCCATCTCGATGGTGACGTTGTGCGGCATGCCGCCGAGCACAGTGTGGATCTCGTCCGGGCCGGCGATGCCCTTGAGCAGCGCGGTCGGCAGGGCGGCGGCGAGCATCCCGGCGACGATCGGCCACATGATCGCGTCGGCGCTGTCGTCGGCGTCGTCGTCCTGCGCCTGCACGAAGCGCAGCCGGTCGGCGGTGGTACGCAGATCGGCGGGGGCTGCCGAGCTCACCCTCAGCTGCTCGATCGCCTCGAACATCCGGGTCCGCGCGGCCTCGGGACGGGCCAGCGCCCGCAGGATCCCCACCACCGCGCGGCGGGCCGTCCGCAGCGACGCGGCTCCCGGTGCCCCACCGCGCCGGGCGCCGCCGCTGGTCGGGGCGAACCGGGGATCCGCCAGCACGTGCTGCATCACCGCCTGGGCGCGCGGCCCGAAGTCGACGGCCAGGAGCTTCACCAGTCGCTTGCGGGACGACCGGTCGCGCGCGAGGTCGGTCAGGTCACCGTAGAGGCGGCCGCCGATGTCGACGATCTCGACCCGTACCCCGAGCGCGGCGAGCATCGCGGCGATCTGCGTCCGCAGTGTCGACATACCCATCGGAGTGACCGGTTGGAGCATGCCCTGAACGTGCCCGAACTCCAGGTAGACGCGGGGGAGGGGCTTCTCGCTGAGCGGCGGGGCGGGGAACAGGCTGGTGATCGGCCGGGACTGGAGGAGCCACAGCACGTCGTCCGTGTCGATCGCCCACTCCACATCCTGCGGGCCGCCGAAGTGGGCCTGCAACCGCTCGCCGGTGGCGCGGAGGCGGGCCAGCTGCGCGGACGTCAGGCAACCGGCCTCGGTGCGCGCGACGTCGTCGAGGACGTAGTGGTCGACGGCGGCGGCGCCGTCCACCACTGTCGTGCCGAGGCCGGCAGCGGCGTCGACGGCCATCTCGTCGCGGCGCCCGGTCAGCGGGTTCGCTGTGAACAGCACTCCCGCCACCGCGGGTGTGACCATGCGCTGCACGACGACGGCCATTCGCACCGTCTGGTGATCGATGCCGCGGGCGTCGCGGTAGGCGGTCGCGCGGTCACCGTGCAGCGATGCCCAGCATTTCTCGATGGCGGCGATCAGCTCGGCGGTGCCGGTGACGTTGAGGACGGTGTCCTGCTGCCCGGCGAAGCTCGCGTCCGGCAGGTCCTCGGCGGTCGAGCTGGAGCGCACCGCCACCGGGCCCGCGCCGAGTCGCTGGTACGCGGCGACGACCTCGGCAGTGGGCACGACGCCGAGCCGGTGTGCCTCGGTGGTGACGCAGAAACCGTCGGGGACCCGCTCGCCGTGCCTGATCAGCTCGCCCAGCCCGGCCGCCTTACCGCCGACCAGGGCGGTCATGGCGGCGGTCACCTCGGACAACGCGATCACGTGCATGGGAGCCCACTCTCGTTGCAATACGACTGCATTGCATCTGACGGTATCTCGTTTGCGATGCGACTGCAATGTCAAGGCTGTGGGGGTGCGCCCTCGGAGCGGGGATGTTGCCGGGATCTGCCATGCTCGGGCCGGTGACGACCGGTCGCCCCACCAGATCCCGCTCCCACCGCCGCCCTCGAAGCCGCGCCATCCGCGTCCTGCTCGCGCTCGTCGCGGCGGCGGCCGTCCTGGGTGTCGCGGTGGTGGCGGTGCCGATGCTGCGACCGGCCGGGCCGCGCCCGCTCTTCCAGATGCCGGTGACCTGCGGCGAGACGTGGCAGCTCAGCACCTACCCCGGTCACGACGACTACGACGTCGACTTCTTCCCGGTCGAGGGTGAGACGTGGGGGCGGCCGGTGCTCGCCTCGTACGCCGGCACTGTCGCTGTGGCGGGCATCAACGGTTCGCTGGGTGGTCGGACCCCGGAGAACCCGGAGGGTCCACGGGGGCGCGGCGGCGGCTACTGGGTGAAGATCGACCACGGCGGCAAGTGGGAGACGCAGTACCTGCACATGCTCGAACCACCGCTGGTCACCGTCGGTCAGAAGGTCGCCCAGGGTGACCAGATCGGGCGGCTCGGCAGCACCGGGAACTCCGGGGCCCCGCACCTGCACTACGAGCAGCGCCGCGGCTGGGACAAGGTCGAGACTCACTTCGACGGCACGCCGTCGGGCATCACCACCGACGAACGCGAGCAGATCCTGCGGCGGGTGAGCAACAACTGCCCCGCCGTCTCCTGAGGACGGCGGTTTGCCCGGCCCGGCTCGGGGCACTGATTGGGGGGACAGTGCAGACGCAGGGAGGGAGCCGGCCATGGCCAAGGGTGACGTCGACACGTACCACGAGGACGGGCAGTGGAAGAACAAGCCGGAGGGCCAGGAGCGCGCCAGCAGCACGCATGACGTGAAGGCCGACGCGCAGGCCCAGGGCCGCGAGATGGCGGCCGACCGCGGCGTCGAACACGTGATCAAGAAGCAGGACGGCACTATCGGGGAGAAGAACACCTACCCCCGCAGCCGCGACCCTCGGGACATCGAGGGCTGACAGCTTCCAGTCTCAGCGGACCGACCTCCCCGGCGTGACCGAGGGGGTCGGTCCGCTTTTGCGTGCTCGAGCACCCCAGTCGTCTTTATCCCCGTACGAGAAATTTGGGTGGTTTTGGCGGATATAGTCCGGCTCGGGACTGGAGTGAAAGCTGGGGGTGGGCATGTCGTTTCGGGGCCGGCGTCGTCCGAGCAGAATCGCAACGCTGGCGGTAGCCGTGACAGTGGGAGTTCTCGCGGTAGCGCCGCTCCCGGCCTCGGCGGCCGGCTCGGTGCTGTTCGACCAACCCTTCCACAACAACACCGCGAATGGCGTCGGCGCGGTGGCGGTGCCAGCAGTGCCCGGTCTCCTCGCCACCAACGCCGCCTGCCTGAGCGCGGCGGGCAACTCCACGATCGGCCCGCTGCTCAGTTGCACCACCTCTACCGACCCGCAGGGCTCCGGCAAGCTGCGCCTCACCCCCGCCGCCATCACCCGCCAGGGTGGAGTGTTCGGCGCGGTGAGCGTGCCTACCTCGCAGGGGTTGCACGTCACCTTCAACACCTACCAGTACGGCGGCATCAACCCCGGGGCGGACGGCCTCGCCTTCGTCCTGGCCGCCGTCGACCCGGCCAACCCGAGACCCCCGTCCACCCTCGGCCAGCCGGGCGGCTCGCTGGGCTACTCGGCGGCGTTCAACGGAGTGTCGGCGGGCCTCTCCAACGGCTACCTCGGCATCGGGCTGGACGTCTTCGGCAACTTCAGCAACAGCACCTACCAGGGGACCGGCTGTACGAACCCGCCGTACATCTCGACCACGAACGGCCGGGTCCCCGGCCAGGTCGTGGTCCGGGGGCCGGGCCGCAACGCTGTCGGTTACTGCGCGATCAACAGCACCGCCACCACCACATCCTCGGCGGCACTCGCGCTGCGGGCCGCCACCCGGGCCGCGTCAGTGGTGCCGGTCGAGGTGGTCATCAACACCACCGCCTCGCCGTTCACCACCGACTCCGGAATCACCACTCCCGCCGGCCAGTACCGGATCAGGTTCACCCCGGTCGGGGGAACGGCACGAACGCTTGCCGGCAGCCTCCCGGTCGTGGCGTCCGGCCTCTACCCGTCGCCGACCTGGCTGAACGCCAGCGGTTACCCCCGGCAACTAGCCTTCGGCTGGGTGGGTTCGACCGGCTCGGTCACCGACTTCCACGAGGTCGACGACGCTCGGGCGGTCAGCTTCAACCCGGTACCGGACCTGAACGTCACGCAGACCAGCGCGGTCGGCGCCACCCCGCAGCCCGGTGACCCGGTCACCTACGCGATCACCGCCGGGGTCGATGCCGGCGCCACCGAGACGTCACCCATCTCGGTCACCCAGACCGTGCCCGCCGGTGTCGTCCCACGCGCCGCGTACGGCTCCGGCTGGGTCTGCGCCGCACCGTCCGGACAGACCGTCACCTGCACCAACAGCAACGGCCCGTTCGCCGGCGGCACCTCCCTGCCGCCCATCACCGTCGTCGCGACCGTCATCGGCACCGGCGTGACACCGACGCAGATCCAGACCGCGACGGTGGCGACCTCGTCGTCGATCGACGCGAACCCGGGCCTGGCCACCAGCACCACACCGATCGCGCCGGCCACCGCACCCAGCGGCGTCACAGTCACCCCGGCCCAGAGCTCGATCTCCGGGGGCATCCCGGTGACCGTCGGCGGCAGCAACCTCACCGGAGCGACAGCGATCACCATCGGTACGGCCGCCGAGCAGCAGGCCGGCACGTCGGTGCTGCTGGTGCCGTGCACCTCCGGCCCGGCCGCCGGCTGTTTCACTGTGAACCCCGACGGCACCCTCGCCATCTCCGCCATGCCCGCCCGGTCCAGCCCGGCGACGGTCACCGTCAGCGTCGTCACCCGGGGCTCCGCCGGATCGGCGAACTACGTCTACGCGTCCACACCGGGCACACCGACAGCGCCCACGGCTGTCGCGGGCGTCACCAGCGCCACAGTGAGCTGGACCGCGCCGGCGAACAACGGCAGCCCGATCACCAGCTACCTGATCACCCCGATCCGGGACGGCGTCACCCAACCAACACTCACCTTCGACGCCTCCACCACCAGCCGCACCCTGACCGGGCTGACCGCGGGCTCGTCGTACACCTTCCGGGTGGCGGCGGTGAACGCGTTCGGGACCGGCGCGGCCAGTCCGCCCTCGGCGGCGGTGGTCCCCTACACACTCCCGGGAGCGCCGACGAACACAGCGGCCACCCCCGGAACCAACGCCGCCGCTGTGAGCTGGACGGCCCCGGCCAACGGCGGATCGCCGATCACCGGTTACACAGTGACGCCGTATCTCGGCGGGGTGGCGCAGACACCTCGGGTCTTCAGCGGAACCGCCACGACCCAGATCGTCACCGGGCTGACCGCCGGCGCCACGTACACCTTCCGGGTGGCCGCGACGAACGCCGGCGGCACCGGCCCGCAGTCGGCCCCCTCCGGGTCGGTGACCGTGAACGCGTCGCCGACGCTGACCTTCCCACCGCCCCCACCCGGCAAGGCGTACGAGCCGTACCAGTACCAGCTCACAGTGACCGGCGGCACCGCCCCGTTCACCTGGTCGGTCAGCGCTGGGAGCCTGCCGGCCGGGCTGACCCTCGACCCGGTCACCGGCCTGCTCTCCGGCACTCCCACAGTGTCCGGGACGTTCCCGTTCACCGTCCGGGTGACCGACTCGTTCGACCAGTCCGCGAGCCGCCCGGTCGACCTGGTCATCACCCCGCTCGGTGGGCTCTCCATCAGCGTCCCGGCGATCTCGGCGCTCGGCACCGTCACCTCGGGCACGACAGGCGTCTCGGGCCGACTCGGCCCGGTGACCGTCACCGACGATCGTGGACCGTTCTCCGGTAACTGGGTCAGCGTCGTCTCCAGCACCAGCTTCACCACCGGCTCCGGCTCGGGTGGCGAGACCATCCCCAACAGCAACATCACCTACGCCTCCGGGCCCGCCCTTGCCAGCACCGGGGTCGGATCATTCGTCCCACAGCCCGGGGCGGTGCTGAACACGCCGCGTACGGCCGCCGGGTGGTCCGGCGAAACGGGAGGCCCGAACTCCGCCACCTGGAACCCCACGTTGTTGGTGACCCTCCCGTCCGGGGTGGTGGTCGGCGACTACGTGGCGGTCGTGACGCACTCGGTCATCTAACTCCCGCCCACACCCCTCGCCCGCCGCCCCGCCTCGTGGATCACGGAGTTGTGGTGGGGGACAAATCAGTCTGATTGTTCCCAAGTCGGCCACCACAAGTCCATGATCAACTCGGTCAGACGGTGCTGCCCGGCCGTTCCGGGGGGAACGGCCGGGCAGTCTCTGGTCGGGAAACGTCAGGCCAGCTGGGTCCGGTGCCGCCGGACGAGGTACCAGCCACCAAGGGCGACCAGCACCAGCCCGGCGATGCCGCCGACCGTGTAGACCAGCCAACTCGGCCCGCTGGACGTCGCGACAGTCATCGGCGCCGCCACGGGGAGGACGATCTTCCCGGTCGCGGTGCGCTCCACGGTGCCGCTGGCGAGCTTCGCGTGCACGTCCCAGGTCCCGGCGGGCAGGGCCTGGTTGACCTCGATCCGCACCTGACCGCTCTGGCCGGGCAGGATCGTCACGCCGTTTGTCACCTTGAAGGGGCCGGCCTGGACCGCCGCCTTCGTCAGCGACAGGGTGCCGGTCATGTCCAGCGCGCGTTCGCCGGTATTGGTGACCTTCGCGGTGACCACCGGGAACTCACCGGTGCCCGGCTCGGCGGCCAACCCTTCGATCCGGAAGTCCGTCGGCGGCTCACCACCCGGACCGACGTCGAGGTAGACCCGGATGCCCACCCGGTGGATCTGGGTGACGTTGCCGGTGCGTTCCTTCGCGCTGGTGACCTGCGCCCAGATCGCGGCGTACCGCTCGCCCTTGGATGCCTTCCTCGGCACGGCGAGCTCGACCTCGACTGGTTGTCGCTCGCCCGGGTCCAGTTCCATGGTGGCGGTCTTCAGCCGGATCCATCCGCTCAGTTCGTTGCCCGTACGCCCCTGGGGCACTGTGAAGGCGTTGTTCTCGACCGACGCGGCGCCGGAATAGAACTCGATCTTCTGCGTCTCGGTGGAGGTGTTCTGCACCTCGACCCGGCGGTTGATCGTCGTCCCGGGCTTCAGGTGATCCACGATGTAGACCTGGGCCCGGGGGTCCTGTACCCGACTGGCCGGGATGTCCAGCATCCGGATGCTGATCGCGGCTTCCTCTGCCGGGTCCTGTCGCTGCTCCCGCACGGCAACGGCTGGTGCCGCCGAAACCCCGAGCGCCACGAGGGCGACCGAGGCCAGCAGCACCAGCCGGCCGAGCGGCTCAGAACACCGAATGTGTCACCGTTCCCGTGTAGACACCCTGGACGGTGCCGACGGGCACGTCCACCACCAGGGTCGGGTTCCAGGTGGCGAAGTTGTTGCCGGTGCCGCCGGTGTGGCTCATCGCCGTGCGGGGAACGTTGATGATCACCTGCTGGGCGGCGGTCGGCTGACCCGGTGTGAAGGTGCCGCCACCGGCGGTTGCCGTGGCGGGGCCGGACCAGTACTGGACGTTGATGTTGGGGATCGTCTCCCCGGAGGAGCCACCGCCGGTGACGAAGTCGGTGGAGACGACGTTGGCGGTCCAGTTGGGGGTGAGCGCCCCGCGCTGGTCCAGCACGGTGACCGGGCCGAGCTGACCGGAGACCGTCGTGCCCTCCACGCCGTTCCCGATGTTCGCCGTCGCCGGCACCGTGATCGACAGACCGCCGGCGGCGTCGACGGTGAGGGTCACGATCGTGTCGCCCGTCGTGTCCGCGGCGGCCGGTCCGGCGAGCGCGACGACGGCGGCGACGCCGGCCAAGCCCGCGAGAATCTTTCTACGCATCGAGTCTCCTTTGTCCTAAAGAACCCTGGGAAGCACTTAGAAGACTAACTACGCAAAACGCCCATAAGTGACCGAATGGTGCGAGCATCACCCGGTGGGCGTTCGATGATCGTGTTCGTTGCTGGATGTAGTGGCGTCGGGTGCGCGGGAGGGGCCCGTCACGCCCGCTCGGCCGTCACGGAGGGCGCGCACGGCAAGGGCATCGGCGCCCGTGCCGGCCGCCGAGCCCCCAGAGCGGATTCAGGCCGCGACCACGTACGGGAACGTGGCGGAACGGGCCGCCTTGGTGACCTCCGAGGTGAGGCCGGCCGTGGTGCCGGTGTTGAGGACCAGGGAGAACATCACCTCGGGCGCGTTGTCGGCCAGGGTGCGTCCGTTGCGGACCGCGAAGCCGAAGTTCGCGGCCGTGCCGACCTTGTACGACAGCAGGTCGGGGTAGAGCTGCCGGGCGACGCTCCAGCCGTACGCCTGCGGGTCCGGTGCGGTGCCGTTCGCCTTGACCACCCCGGCGACCGCGTTCGCGATCTCCTCGCCGCCCTCGGTGAGGTCGTTGCTGGGGTGCCGGAAGTTCGCGGGGTCGGAGAAGTCGGTGTCGTGGGGCCAGAAGATCGGCCACATCATGGGGTGGCCGGCGCGGTTGATCTGCCGCCATCCGCCGGCGTCGGTGGCGAGCATGGTGCGACACCACACGCCGATCTCGGTGCCGTCGCGCAGCAGTGGCTCGTCGTGGGAGACCTCGAGGACTATCGACTCGACTGTGGTGCCGGCGAAGCTGTTCTTGGCCTGATCGACCCGCCACGCGGAGCGGTCCACAGGCGAACCGCTCTTGACCGCGCCGTTGATGGTGGCGAGTTCGTCGAGGTCGACGTAGAAGGGGTCGGTGATCCGGCCGGCCCAGATCCGGACGTTGCCACCGGTCGTCACCTCGCCGGTTCGCCCCTCGGCGATGGGGGTGCCCATGGCGGCGTCGTCGCGGGCGTCCGCTCCGGTGAGCTCGTACAACTGGAGGGCCTGCCGGGCCTCGCCGTCCGGCTCGCCGAAGGCGAACCGGTAGGTGAGGTCCTCCACCTCGGTGCCGTTGATGTGAATCTTGATCTCGTAACGCGCCTCGGCGTGGAAGCCGCGCTTGATGTCGGCCTTGGTCACCGAGCTGTTGACGTCCATGACGAAGACTGTGGCGCGGTCACCGTTGAAGACGTACAGGTCGTCGATGTACAACTGGCCACCCTGGGCGGCCAGGGGCGTATCGAGGTGGTGCGACATGAGCTCACTCCCGGAACTGCCGGATTCTGGACTAATCCGAACATAGTGGTCATGAGCCGAGCCTCCCCGCCCATCGAGGTAATTCGGTTCCACGAGGTGAGCGGGAGCCCTCCGACGGCGGTGGGCCGCCCGAGTCTCCTCGGACGGCCCACGCCTTCGAGCTCGGATCGTCAGATGCGAGACCACTTCTGGTTGGCCGCGCCGAGGCAGTCCCACAGGTGCAGCTTGCCACCGTTGTTGGGGTTGGCCTCCCGTACGTCCACGCACTTGTTGGCGTTGAGGTTGACCAGGTCGCCGGCGGCGTTGAGGGTGAAGCGTTGCGCGGTGTTGCCGTTGCAACTGACCAGGTTGACCTCGGTGCCGTTGGCGGTGCCGGCCCAGGCCGGGTCCATGCACTTGCCCATCGCGCGGATGGTCCCGTCGGAGGCGAAGGTCCAGCTCTGGGCCGCAGTGGTGTTGCAGTCCCAGATCTGGAGTTTGGCGCCCTCGACCGGGTTGGCACCGGGGATGTCGATGCAGCGACCGCTCTGCGCACCCCTGATGCGGTTGGTGCCGGGAGTCGGGTCACCCCCGCCACCCGAGGTGTAGCTGGACACCCGGACGTAGTCGACGAGCATCTGCTGCGGGAACTGGGTCGAGCCGTCCGGGTAGCCGGGCCAGTTGCCACCGACCGCCACGTTGAGAATCATGAAGAAGGGGTGGTCGAACACCCAGCGGTTGCCGCCGAGCCGAGCGGGATCGACCCGGTGGTACTGCACCCCGTCGACGTACCAGGTGATGACGTTCGGTTCCCAGTCCACCCGGTAGGTGTGAAAGGTGTCGGCGAGCGGCGCGCCGAGGGTGCGGCTGCCCGTGATGCCGCCGCCGCCGGAGTAGCCAGGCCCGTGCACGGTGCCGTAGACGGTGTTGGGCTCCCGGCCGATGTTCTCCATGATGTCGATCTCGCCGGCGTCGGGCCACCCGCCGCCGGTGCCGAGCATCCAGAAGGCCGGCCAGATGCCCTGACCACGTGGGACCTTGATCCGGGCCTCGAACCGCCCGTACGTCTGGGTGAAGGTGGCCGCCGTCAGCAACCGTGCCGACGTGTACTCGCAGCGCCCGTAGTGGCACTGGTAGTTGGCGGGGTTGTCCCGGCGGGCGGTGATGACCAGGTTGCCCTGGCCGTCGTGGACGGCGTTGCTGGTGCTGCTCGTGTAGTACTGCCGCTCGTTGTTGCCCCAACCGCCGCCGCCGGTGTCGAACCGCCACTTGTTCTGGTCGACGGGCGTGCCGGCGGCGGAGTTGAACTCGTCCTGCCAGCTGATGGGGCCGATGGCGGCCTCGGCCCGGTCGGGGTGCGCCGGGACGACGAGCGCCGTCGCTGTCGCGACGAGGGCGGCCGCCAGGAGTACGAGGGGGCGGAAGCGGAGGCTGGGCCGGGCTGTGAACACGGGAGGCTCCTCAGCTTGGGGGGTGGTGGTGGAGGCGGTCTACCAGGGTAGAGAGCGCTCTCTAGAGCGAAGCATGTCGATATCATGTCTTTCTGTCAAGAGTGTTTCCAATATCACGACCGTCCGTTACCGCCCGATGCTGACCAGTGAGCGGCGGAGCGCCGACGCCGGTCCTCGCCATGGCAATGCTCGATGCCTCCGAGATGGACGACGCCGACCCATCGAAGGAGTTCGGCGCGGCCGAGGGTTACTCGATAGCGGTCGAATCGACCCTTCCTATTGCCGTGGGGCGTCCACCCGGGACAGGATGACGAGGCGTGCCGGAAACTTTCCCGTAACCTGCGCGCTGCTGGTCTCTGTCACAAGGAAGTGGGAGTCAGTCATGAGCGAGGCGTCGACGGCGCTGGGTGTGCGCCTCTACCCGGATCTGGTCGAGCGGGGTGGCCTGGCCCCCGCACTGATCGAAACCGCTGCCCGCCACGGGCTCGACGTCGGTCGGGTGACCGCGCCGGAGCAGGGGCGGGCCCGGTTCACCTGCGCCGAGCTGCACTCCGACGAGGGCGTGGTCTGCGTGGGGCTGGGCTCGCAGGCCCGGTACTTCATGATTGACCTGCGCGTCTCGGGAGAGGTTCTCGCCCGCGGTGACGTCATGGACCTGGTGCAGGTCGCCCAGGTGGCCGCCGCCTGGCGGGCCGGCCTGACGTTCGCCGAGCTGACCGCCCGGTTCCCGTTCATGGAGGAGATCAAGCACCGCCCGGCACCGGTGGCCCAGGTCAGCTAGTCGGCGAGGGCGGGAGGTCAGCAGCGCAGCCGAGGTGGCAGCGGTGACTCCGTACCGGCGCCCCGGTTGAGGTAGGTCGACTGGACGAAGTCGACGAGGCGCTCCGCGTCGGTCGCGATCGAGGCCAGTCCGAACGAGACACGGACGGCACCACCCGTCGGCAGCCCCAGCGCGTCAAGGTACTGGTCGATCGTGTCGACGCCCGCCAACAGCCGCTGCCGCATCGACGTCCGGCTCATCCCGAACGCGCCCTCGGCCGCGCCCGGGTTGCAGAAACAGCCGGTACGCAGGGAGAGACCGGCCACCGCCGCCTCCCGCGCCACGAGCCGTTCGTCGACCAGCGTGCCGTCCGGGTGGCGGAGGTTGAACGTCACAGTGCCACCGCGCCCCGCACCCGTCGCCGGCCCGTACACCTGGACCAGCGGCCCACCCGTGTCGTGTCGCAGGGTGGCCAGCCGCTCCAGCAGCCACTCGGTGAGCAGGCCGACCCGGGCGTGAACGAGGTCCACGCCGATCGAGTCGAGCCAGCGCAACCCGAACTCCACGTCCGGGATGCTCAGGAAGTTGAGCGTGCCGTCCTCGAACGCCGACTCGTCGTCCATCGGCCGGTGCCAGTCGCCCTGCACGCTCACCGCGCGGATCGCGCCGCCGGCGAACCACGGCCGGCGCAACCGGGCCAGCGCCGAACGGCGGGCCAGCAGCGCCCCGACACCGGTGGGGTAGCCAAAGAGCTTGTACCAGCTCAGGCAGACAAAATCCGGCCGTACGACGCTGAGGTCCAGGCGATTGGTCGGCGCGAAGGCGGCAGCGTCGAGCAGCACGTCGTAGCCGCGCTGGTGGGCGAGCTCCACCCAGCCCAGCGGGTGCTGCACACCGGAGAAGTTGCTCTGCGCCGGATAGGCGAACAGCCCGCGCCGACCGGACCGGCCCCACCGACGGGCCAGGCCGCCACTGCCGGCGTCGAGCGCCGCGACCAGGTCCGGCTCGGCGACCCGCAGCTCCGGCCCGTTCAGCGGTAGGTAGCGTACGGACGCGCGGGCCGACCGGGCGTACTCGCGGATGCCGTTGACCGAGTTGTGGTTGTCCCAGGTGAGCACCAGCTTCGCGGCCCGGCCGAAGTCGTACGCCTCGCCGACCAGCCGACAGGCGCCACTGGCGTTCGGGGTGAAGATGACCGCGTACTCGGCCGGGTCGGCGCGGAAGAAGTCGAGCACCGCGCGTCGCGCCGACTCCACCAGCGAGCCCGCCGCCACGCTCGTGGGGTTCTCCGAGTGGGGGTTGCTGTACAGGCCGGCGAGCAACCGGTCGTGGTGGGCGCGAACCTGCGCCCGGGCGGCCACCCCGGCTCCGGCGTAGTCGAGGTACACCTGTCCGTCGGTGTCCAGGTGTCGGTACTCGGTGGCGCGCAACTCGTCGATCCGGCCGGTGGCGGCGTATCCCGGCAGCGCCGTGGGGGAGGCGGGCGGCGTCGGGTCAGGACCCACGACGGGGATCCCGTCGGAGCAGGACCGCCCAGGCCGCGCCCAGGAAGAGCAGCACGAAACCGCCGAGCACCAGCCAGTCGACCCACAGCGGCCGGGAGAAGCTGTCGCCGTACGTGGCCAGCAGCGGCGGGCCGAGCGGGGAGCCGCCGTCGCGCCAGAGCCGCTCCACCCCGGCGGTGTGCCCGAGGCCCTCGAACGCCCACCGGTTCGACATCGCGTAGCTGAGCCATTGACCGCCGACAGCCATGGCCGGCACCGGCAGGATCGCGCCGACGAACAGCACCTGTGGGAAGCAGAGCATCGGCAGCATGAGCGTCGCCTGGGCCGCGTCGGACACGGCCGCCGAACAGAGCAGACCGAGGGCGAGCGCCGCCGCCGAGGAGAGCAGCAGGGTCGCGTACAGGGCGGCGAAGTCGGCACCGCCGACCGGCGGCAGCCGGTCCATGCCGCGCAGCACCCCGAGCAGGGCCAGGTCCACCAGGGCCAGCAGCGGCAGCAGCACCGCGACCTTCGCCAACAGGTACGGCACCAGCCGGACACCGGCGAGCCGCTCCCGGCGCAGGATCGGCAGCTCGGTGCAGATCTGGAGGAGCCCATAGGTCAGCCCGAAGAAGAACCCGCCGAACGCGATCCAGAACAGGATCATCACGGTCACCGTCGGGCTGGGTCTGGTCGGCTCGAACGCTCCCGGGCGAAACAGCAGCGCGAACATGCCGAGCACCATCAGCGGCGATCCGAGCAGGATGGCCAGGGTCAGCCGGTTGCGGACGACGATCTCCGTGTTGCGCGCGGTGAGGACCGCCCACTGGCGCAGCCGGCCGACGCGCCGGGGCGGCGTCGCGGCGACGTCAGTGTCGTTGTCGTCGGAGGAGCGGGACGGCTGTGCGGCCGCGCGCTGCTCGGCGAAGCGATCGGGCCACTCGGCGGGTTGCGTCGCTTCGTCGAGCCGGAGGTGCACCTCGGCCAGGGACCGCACGCCGAAGAACTCTCGGGCGGCGGCCGGGGTGCCGGTGAACGCCAGTCGGCCCTGACGGGTCAGCACGACGACCCGGTCGCAATGGTCCACGTCGGTGATCTGGTGGCTGGTCAGCACGACGGTGGCGCCCGTGTCCGCGAGCGCCCGGAGCACCCGGAGCAGTTCCACGGCGATCGCCGGGTCCAGTCCGGAGGTGGGCTCGTCCAGGAAGAACACGCCGGGCCGGGTGAGCAGCTCGACGGCGATGCTGGCGCGCTTGCGTTCACCGCCGCTGAGCAGGCCGACCGGCGTGGTGGCCCGGTCGGTGAGTCGCAGCTCGGCGAGCACCTCCGCGACCCGGTCACTGATCTCGGCCGGCCCGGCGGTGGAGGGCAGGCGCAGTCGGGCGGCGTACCGCAGGGTGCGGGCCAGGGGCAGCTCGCGGTGGATGATGTCGTCCTGCGGAACGACACCGATGGTGCCGGCCGCGGTGGTGCCGTCGTACGTCACGGTGCCCGATGCCGGTCGCTGTACCCCGGCGAGGATCTCCAGCAGTGTGGTCTTACCGGCGCCGCTGGCGCCGATGATCGCGACCAGCTCGCCCGGCGCGATGCTCACTGAGATGTCGGTCAGGATCTGGCGACCGCTCCGGACGCTCTGGCCCAGCCCCTGAGCGGCGATGCCGACACCGGCACGCGGGGGAGACGTGGTCTGCTCGGTAGTCATGTCGAGTGCTCGATCCGGTCGGGGAGTGGTCCGCCTGAATATCGTGCCTCGCCGATGCTACTGAGCGGGCCGCGCAGTCCACCCGGAGTGGACGGTCAGCGACAGTCGTCCGTTCAGCCGGTGGTGGTCCGTGCCTGCGCCGGCACCTGGAGGAGATCGAGGCAGTTGCGCCACAGCGTCTCCAGCTGGGTCGGATCGTTGAGCAACTTCGCGAGCAGGACCCGCCCCTCGATCTGCGCGACGATCGATCGGGCGGCCTCCCGGCTGTCGACCGTGGGGCCCGCCAGGCCGCGCTCCTTCGCCTCGGCGACGACCTGCTCGATGAGACTGATCTGCTCCTCGAAGATCTCCTGGAGCCGGCCGCGGATCTCCTCGGCCTGGTTGCTGAGTTCGAGGGCGAGGTTGCCGAACAGGCAGCCCGCGACCACGCCGGCCTTCTGCTGGCCGACGCGCTGGACCTCTTCGGTGGCCTCGAACAGGTCCCGGAGTCGCTGTAGCGGGTCGCGCTCGCTGCCGAGCAACTGCTCCCACTGGCGTCGCTGGGTGACCCAGTGCTCGTCGATGACCGTGCGGGCGAGCGCCTGCTTGGACTCGAAGAAGTAGTAGAAGCTGCCCTTCGGCACGCCCGCCGCCGCGCAGATCTCGGCCACGCCGAGCGCCGTGTAGCCGCGCTGCTCGATCAGCGTGGCGGCCGCGTCGAGGATCTTGTTCTTCGCGTCACTGGTCCGACCCATGCCTCGACGATACACGACCGGTCGGCTAGCTTTTAGTAGACCAGTCGTCTAGTGAAGGTGATTCCCTCATGAACAGCAGCCCCATGAACAGCAGTCAGGGCCCGAAGGTCGTTGTGATCACCGGCGCCTCCCAGGGCATCGGTGCCGACCTCGTGGCTGCCTACCGCAAGCTCGGCTACGGCGTCGTGGCGACCTCGCGCTCGATCGGCGCGTCCGACGACCCGGAGATCGTCACGGTCCGGGGCGACATCGCCGAGGCCGACACCGCCGAGCGGGTGGTGCGCGCCGCGCTGGACCGCTTCGGGCGGATCGACACACTGGTGAACAACGCCGGCGTCTTCGTCGCCAAGCCGTTCACCGACTACACCGACGAGGAGTTCGACCTGGTCACCGGGGTCAACCTGGCCGGGTTCTTCCACCTCACCCGACGCGTCCTGCCGCACCTGCTGGCCGGGGGCGCGGGGCACATCGTCAGCATCACGACCAGCTTCGTCGACCAGCCCAGTGCGCACGTTCCGTCGGTGCTCGCGTCGCTGACCAAGGGCGGCCTCAGCTCGGCCACCAAGTCCCTGGCCATCGAGTACGCGGCTCGCGGCGTACGGGTCAACGCCGTCGCGCCCGGCATCATCAAGACCCCGATGCACCCGGTCGAGACGCACGAGACGCTCGCGGGCCTGCACCCGGTCGGTCGGATGGGCGAGACCAGCGACGTCGTCGACGCCGTCCTCTACCTCGAGTCCGCCCCGTTCGTCACCGGCGAGATCCTGCACGTCGACGGCGGGCAGAACGCCGGTCACTGATCCCACCGCCACACCGATGTGCCGGGCAGGATCTTCGCCGTCGCGGATCCTGCCCGGCGGCCGGTGAGACACCCCGCGCGTGGGGTACGTGGGTGACACGGCTACCGCCTCGCACGCCGGTGGATCACCGGCCGCCGCCAGCCGGCGGCGTTGATCATTTCGTGCGACCGTTGGCGGGTGATCAACACGAGGTTGGTCATCCGGAAGGAGACCCTGTCGTGGATCTGCCCGACGAGCTGCTCATGTTGCTGCGCGAGCCGAGCACCTGCTTCGTCACGACGCTGATGCCCGACGGCTCACCACAGCTCACCCAGACCTGGGTGGACACCGACGGCACGCACATCCTGATCAACACCGTGGAGACCCACCAGAAGACCCGAAACGTCCGGCGGGACCCGCGGGTGGCGGTGGCGATCTCCGACCCGCAGAAGCCGGGCCGCTACCACGAGGTCCGGGGGCGGGTGGTGCGCACCAGCACCGAGGGCGCCGCCGAGCACATCGACCAGTTGGCGCAGCGCTACCTCGGTGGGCCGTACCCGTGGTTCGGTGGCCAGGAACAGGTCCGGATCATCCTGACCATCGAGCCCGACCGGGTGCGTTCGATGGGCTGACGGCGGTCAGGTGCTCGGGCGGCTCGGCTAGGCAGCGGGTACCGCGGTCATCGCCGCCGGCTGCGGGGTCGGACAGGCATGAAGGGCCCGGTCGGGGGAAGACCGGCCGTTCCACCGCCGAACAGGAGAGCCGGGATGAGAGCCGTCGTCTACGCGGACGTCCGGACGGTCGCGGTGCGGGAGGTGCCCGACGCGACACTGGAGGCGGAGACCGACGCGCTCGTGCGGGTCACCTCCACCGCCCTGTGCGGCACCGACCTGCACATGTACGACGGACGGACCAGCGCCGAGCCCGGCCTGGTGCTCGGTCACGAACCGCTTGGCATCGTGCAGGAGGTGGGCGCCGCGGTGCAGACCGTCCGGCCGGGCACCCGGGTGGTGATCCCCACGCACCTGTTCTGCGGGACGTGTGTGATGTGTGGCCGCGGGCTCTCGGCGGCCTGTCTGCGGGCCCGGGCCGAGGGGCCGGGCGCGGCGTACGGGTACGCGGGAATGGGTCCGTACCGGGGTGCGCAGGCCGACCTGCTGCGGGTGCCGTGGGCCGACGCCAACTGCGTACCCCTGCCGGGCGAGCCGGGGGACGCGTACGAGGACGACTTCGTGCTGCTGGCCGACGCGTTCGTCACCGGGTGGCACGCCGCCGCCACCCTCGCCGAGGTCGGGCCCGGTGACACTGTGGCGGTGTTCGGCGCCGGCGCCGTCGGCCTGCTCGGCGCCCACGCGGCGCTGCTCCGCGGCGCCCGGGTGGTGTACTCCGTCGACGGGGTCGACGCCCGACTCGACAAGGCCGGCGAGATCGGTGCCGTGCCGATCGACTTCCGCCGGGGCGACCCGGTCGAGCAGATCCGCGCCGACCGGGCCCGGACCGGGCTGCCGCTCGGCGAGGAGAAACTGGGCGGGGTCGACAAGGTCATCGACGCGGTCGGGTTCCAGGCCCGCGATCGGGAGCACCCCGACCGGGAGCGTCCGAACCAGGTCATCGCCGACGCGGCCCGGTTGGTCAACGCCGCCGGCGCGATCGCGGTCGCGGGTGTGTACCCGGACCGGGACCCGCACCCCGGGCCCGGTGCGGACGGTCACGAGGACCTGGTCGCGCCCTGGGGGGCGTTGTTCAGCAAGGGGGTCGCCGTCCGGTTCGGTCGCACCCACGACCGCCGCTACACGGTCCTGCTGCGGGACCTGGTCGTCGCGGGCCGGGCTCGGCCCAGTGTGATCGTCACCCACCACGGCACCCTGGTCGACGCCCCCGAGCTGTATCGCCACTTCGACCGGCGGGAGCACGGCGTGATCAAGGCGGTGCTGCACCCGAGCTGACCAGTCGACGCCCCCGGCCTGCGGGTTGCGGTGTGCCGTCACGAACTGCGCGTAAGGGACTTCAGGGCACTGACCCGTCGTCCGGTGCACATCGCTGCGGAATGGTGACCATCGATGCATGCGGCCGTTAGAGGCGTGGGTCACATCAGCCGCCAGAGGCCCGTGGTGCGCCTCGCGTACGGCGCTGGGCTGACGCCCGATTCCCATCACTCGATGGCGTGACGTGTGCGCTGCGTTACCGAATCCACCGTCCCTGAGGCATCTTTCCTGGTGGGAAAGCTGCGGGAATGGCCGGGGTCGATTGGCGCGTTGACGCAGGTGGACGCAGGTGCTGCGGTCAGGCCTGGGGTACCGCGAGGGGCTGTCGTTGCCGCTGTGGCGGACGAACACTGTGCGACATCTATATTACCGGATTGTTACTTTTTCAACAGTCCCTCGCCTTGCGGATGGCCCTTCGGCCGCAATACGTTGCCGTCAACAACAAAACCAAGTGAAGGTTCAACCTTCCGGAGGTAACCGATGACGTTGGCGAGGTGGTACGAGCGATGAGCGACGTGCCCATCCTCCTTGAGATGCGTTCCATCACCAAGGAGTTCCCCGGAGTCAAGGCCCTCTCCGACGTCAACCTGGTGGTTCGCGCCGGCGAGATCCATGCCATCTGCGGCGAGAACGGCGCGGGCAAGTCCACCCTGATGAAGGTGCTCAGCGGGGTGTACCCGCACGGCACCTACGACGGCAAGATCGTCTACCAGGGGTCGGAGACCAAGTTCTCCGACATCCGGGCGAGCGAGAACGCCGGCATCGTGATCATCCACCAGGAACTCGCGCTCATTCCAGGAATGTCGATCGCCGAGAACATCTTCCTCGGCAACGAACCGCGCAAGCGGGGCGCGATCGACTGGAAGGCCGCGAACCGGATGGCGCTTGACCTGATGGCCCGGGTCGGCCTGGAAGAGGACCCGGACACCCTGATCAAGGACATCGGGGTCGGCAAGCAGCAGCTCGTCGAGATCGCGAAGGCGTTCGCCAAGGACGTGAAGCTGCTCATCCTCGACGAGCCCACTGCGGCGCTCAACGAGGCCGACTCCAAGCACCTGCTGGACCTGCTGCGGGGGTTCCGCTCCCGTGGCATCACCTCGATCATGATCTCGCACAAGCTCAACGAGATCGAGGCGATCGCCGACCAGATCACGATCCTGCGCGACGGCCGGACCGTGGAGACCCTCGACGTCAAGGCGGACGGGGTCGACGAGGACCGGATCGTGCGGGGCATGGTCGGCCGCGAGCTGAGCAGCCGGTTCCCGGAACACACGCCGAAGATCGGTGAGATCTTCTTCGAGGTTCGCGACTGGAACGTCCGGCACCCGATCTCCGCCGACCGGCAGGTCTGCAAGAACGAGAGCTTCGTGGTGCGCCGCGGCGAGATCGTCGGCTTCGCCGGTCTCATGGGCGCGGGCCGTACCGAACTCGCGATGAGTGTCTTCGGCCGCTCCTACGGGGTGTTCGAGTCGGGCACGATCATCAAGGACGGCAAGGAGATCGTCTTGAAGTCGGTCGCCGACGCGATCGACAACGGTCTCGCCTACGTCAGCGAGGACCGCAAGGCGATCGGCCTCAACCTGCTCGACGACATCAAGACGTCGACGGTGGCCGCCAAGCTGTCCAAGATCTCGCACCACGGCGTCCTGAACCAGGTCGAGGAGTACCAGGCGGCTGAGGCGTACCGCAAGGAATTGCGGACCAAGGCCCCGACGGTCGACGAGAGCGTCTCGAAGCTCTCCGGCGGCAACCAGCAGAAGGTCGTCCTGGCCAAGTGGATGTTCACCGACCCCGACCTGCTGATCCTCGACGAGCCGACACGCGGCATCGACGTGGGTGCCAAGTACGAGATCTACGGCATCATCCAGCGGCTCGCCGACCAGGGGAAGGGCGTCATCGTCATCTCCTCGGAGCTGCCTGAGCTGATCGGGCTCTGCGACCGCATCTACACCGTGTTCGAAGGCGCCATCACGGGCGAGATCGCCCGGGCGGACGCCACCCCGGAAACCCTCATGAAGCAGATGACCTCTACGAAGAAGATGGCCACACGATGAGCCGATTGAAGGACCTTCAGAAGAACCTGTTCGGAGGAACCACCTCCAACGCTCGCCAGTTTGGAATGATCTTCACTCTGGTGGCGATCGTCCTGATCTTCCAGATCTGGACTGACGGGCTGACCCTGCGGTCGGACAACCTGATCGCGCTGTTCCAGCAGAACTCGTACATCCTGATCCTGGCCATCGGCATGCTCATGGTGATCGTCGCCGGGCATATCGACCTCTCGGTCGGCTCCGTCGCGGCCTTCGCGGGCATCCTGGCGGCGAAGTCGATGGCCGAGTGGGGTCTGCCGTGGCCTGTCGGCATCCTGTTCGGCCTCGCCATCGGTGCGCTCATCGGAGCCTGGCAGGGCTTCTGGGTGGCCTACATGGGGGTGCCGGCGTTCATCGTCACCCTGGCCGGCATGCTGCTGTTCCGCGGTGGCAACCAGTACATCGGCAACGCGCAGGCGATTCCGGTGCCGGAGGGCTTCCGGGAGATCGGCTCCGGCTTCCTGCCCGAGTTCGGGCCGAACACCGGCTACAACAACGCGACGCTGCTGCTCGGTCTGGCCGCGGCGGTGGCCGTGGTGTGGCGCGAGCTCTGGGCCCGCAAGACCCGTCGGGCGATGGACGCCGACCCCACGCCGATGTGGATCTCGGTCCTTCGGATGGCCATCATGGTCGGCGTGATCGCCTTCGCGGCGCTGCGCTTCGCCAGCGGTCGCGTCGGCACCAGCTTCCCGATCTCCGGCATCATCCTGCTGGTCCTGGTCATCGCCTACTCCTTCTACACCCGCAACACGGCCGCTGGCCGGCACATCTACGCGGTGGGCGGCAACTCCCGGGCGGCCGAGCTGTCCGGTGTGAAGCTCAAGCGGGTCAACTTCTTCGTCATGATGAACATGTCCATCCTGGCCGCGCTGGCCGGCATGATCTTCGTGGCTCGCTCGGCGGCCTCCAGTGGCCAGGACGGCATCGGCTGGGAACTGGACGCCATCGCAGCGGTCTTCATCGGTGGAGCTGCCGTCGCTGGTGGTATCGGCACCATCAGCGGCTCGATCGTCGGCGGTCTCGTCATGGCCGTGCTCAACAACGGCCTCCAGCTCCAAGGCGTGGGCACCGACAAGGTTCAGATCATCAAGGGCCTGGTCCTGCTGCTGGCCGTCGCGATCGACGTTTACAACAAGAGCCAGGGGCGCTTCTCCATTGTCGGGAGCCTGATGCGGCCGTTCCGCCGCGAGGACTCCGTCCCACCCGCCTCACCGCCGGACGCGGAGCGCGAGCCCGCCAAGGCAGCGGTGTCCGGCTGACGGCCACCGACCTCTCTACCCGCCTCACCATCTAGAAAGGCAAGTCCTCACCATGCGTAAATTCTTCGGCACGTCGGTGGTGGCCATCAGCGCCGCCGCCATGCTGGCCCTCGCCGGCTGCGGCTCCGGCCGCGACGGCGACAGCGGCTCCGGCGGCGAGGCCGCCAAGGGCTTCGCGGCCAACTCGCTGATCGGCGTGGCCCTGCCGGCCAAGACCTCGGAGAACTGGGTCCTCGCCGGTGACCTGTTCAGCAACGGCCTCAAGGAGGCCGGCTTCCAGGGTGACGTGCAGTACGCCGGCGCGTCGACCACTGTCGCCGACCAGCAGGCCCAGATCACCGCCATGGTGACCAAGGGGGCCAAGGTCATCGTCATCGGCGCGACCGACGCCGCGCAGCTGTCCACCCAGGTCGCGGCGGCCCACGCCGCCGGGGTGAAGGTCATCGCCTACGACCGGCTGATCACCAACACGCCGGACCTCGACTACTACGTCGCGTTCGACAACTTCAAGGTCGGCCAGCTCCAGGGCCAGGCCCTGCTGGACGGCATGAAGGCCAAGAAGCCGAACGGCCCGTACAACATCGAGCTGTTCTCCGGCTCGCCGGACGACAACAACGCCGGTGTCTTCTTCAACGGCGCGATGGACGTGCTCAAGCCGGAGATCGACAAGGGCAACGTGGTCGTCGCCTCCGGTCAGAAGGAGGTCAAGCAGACCGCCATCCAGGGCTGGAAGGCCGAGGGTGCGCAGGCCCGCATGGACCAGCTGCTGACCTCGACGTACGGCAACAAGGAGCTGGACGGCGTTCTCTCCCCGAACGACACCCTGGCCCGCGCCATCCTGACCTCGGTCAAGGGCGCCGGCAAGCCGACCCCGATCGTCACCGGTCAGGACTCCGAGGTCGAGTCGGTCAAGTCGATCGTCAAGGGTGAGCAGTACATGACGATCAACAAGGACACCCGCAACCTGGTGAAGGAGACCATCAACATGGTCAAGGCTCTCCAGGCCGGTGACAAGCCGCAGGTGAACGACACCAAGTCCTACAACAACGGCAGCAAGGTCGTCGACACGTTCCTGCTCCCGCCGGTCGCCGTCACCAAGGCGAACGTGGTGGAGGCGTACGCCAGCGACCCGAAGCTCGCGCCGCTCACCAAGTAATCACCGCACGGTAGGTAGTAACGACGATGGGTCCCGGGTCTCCTCTACCGGGACCCATCGTCGTCCCTGCACCCCCGCACCAACCGGCACCGACCCGGAAGGAGGTCTGACCGTGGCGACACCAGTACGGGCCAGGCCAGCCGGCGTCGGCCGCAACGCCGAGTCCCCGCTGCCGCCGGTCCCCGGCGCCAGCCAGGAGGAGATCCGGCGGCAGAACCTCGGCGCTGTACTGCGCTACGTCCACCTGCACGGACCGACGTCCCGCGCCGAGCTGACCAGCAGGCTCGGCCTCAACCGAAGCACCATCGGTGCCCTCGCGGCCGACCTGGTCACCAGCGGCCTGGTCACCGAGGAGGCGCCGACCACAGCCCGCCGCGCCGGCCGTCCCTCGCTGGTGGTCAGCCCTCGCTCCGACCGGGTCTACACACAGGCGTTGAGCATCGACGCGGACCGGCTGCGTGCCGCACGGGTCGGCCTCGGCGGGCAGATCCTCGACCTGCGGGAGATCCCCCGACCCAGCGGCATGTCGGCGATCGACGCCGTCGGGCCCCTCGCCGACCTGGTCCGCGACATGGAACGCTCGGTGGCCGGTGACGCGCTGCTTGTCGGCGGCGCCGCTGCGGTCACCGACACCACCCGCGACCCGGACGGCAGGATCCGGATCGCCAGCATCGACGAGACGCTCGGCGCCGCCCTGGAGGCGGAGTTCAGCGCCGGCCCCGGTTTCGTCGCCGGTGACCTGGCCGACATCGCCGGCCTCGCCGAGCACGTCCGGGGCGTCGCGGCCGGCATCGACGACGTCATCTACCTGCACGGGGACCTGGGCATCAGCGCCGGCATCATCGTCGGTGGCCGCCTGGTGATCGGCCACCGGGGTCACAGCGGCAAGGTCGGCCACATGGTCGTGAACCCCAACGGCCTGCCCTGCGGCTGCGGATCACGCGGCTGCTGGGAGACCGAGATCTCCGAAGCCGCGCTGTTGCGGCACGCCGGCCGTGACCCGAGCGACCGCGCGGCGGTGGCCGAGGTGCTGCGCGCGGCGGCGGACGGCGACCCCACCGCCCGCGCGGCCGTCGAGCAGGTGGCGGACTGGCTCGGCTTCGGCGTGGCGAACCTGGTCAACGTGGTCAACCCGGACGCCGTGGTGTTCGGTGGCTCGCTGCGCGACATCTTCACCGCCGGTGCGGACGTGGTCCGGGACCGACTGGACACGATGCCACTGCCCGCCTCCCGCGAGCACCTGCGGTTGCGCGCGGCGGCACTTGGCCGCGACGCGGTCCTGATCGGTGCCGCCGAGTTGGCGTTCGACAAACTGCTGGCCGATCCGCTGAACGTCGGCGTGGCGGGCCAGGTGCGAACAGATGAGCCGGACGTGGTCCGCAGTAGTGCGCCGCCGAGCCAAGGAACTGGCACGGGCACAGGACGGAACTGTTTTTCGGAGGCATAACGCCTCCGGTGACGGCCCAGCACCCACTCGTACACGTTATACGAGCGGCTTTTCGCGAACCACGCCGCTTTACCTCACGCTGGTGCTTCCTTCCTCTGCGCGGGAGAACGCCTACAGCCCATTCACCTCGCGGGATCGCCGAGTGGTTCACGAGTGAAAGGGCCGTCGCCGCAGTTCGAAAATCGAACGCGAGATCGTGATTGTGTCCGTCCGATGTCCGGAGCAGTCCCGGAGTGCCCAGTCGTCGATGAGGCGCCGATATCAAGAGTTGTTTGTTGGTCGGGTGCGCGTCGGGCCCGCTCGGGGCGGGCCGAGACTGCGGCGCAATTCTCGGCCAGCGACACGAGTTACCATTGCGAAGCGCCGCTCGTGCCGTGAACTGTAATCGGGAGTGAGCGATTGAGCCGCCGAGACGACGACGTCTCGAACGGCCGGGCGGTTCTGTTGGATGTGCCAGTCCGCCCCGGAGTGGGCGACATAAGAGACCGCTCGTCCCGAAACTGCGGCTGGTCGCCGCGCGATGGTGTCCGCGCGGCGACCAGCGGTGAGGCGCTAAGCCTCCACGGCACCTTCAAACCCGTTTCTGCAGGACCAGCCGAGCCCGACGAGGCTTAGACCCACGCTGACCCAGCCAACCGGTGTGAACGCCAGAGTCAGCCCCACGAGGGCACCCGCAACAGCGCAATCCACGGAAATCACCACGCCGGGAATGCCTCGCTGCCATTCAGCGTAATGATTCCGGTAGTCGAGATGCGCGACCTGGTTGCCGTTGATGTACCGGTCGATCCAACCATTGCACCGATAGTAATCGGTGGTCCACAAGAAACTGACTCCGTTTGTGCCAATGCAATAGGAGGTGTACTGCCCGGTCGGATCCGCACCGGCCGGTGCTGGTTGACTCGCGACCCCCCCGATCGCCACGGTCAGTGTGATCAGCATAGCCAGCATAGCTTGTTGGAATTTTCTCATCCCCGCGCTCCCTTGCGTCGGCTCTTGGATCATTCCGGCTAATGACGAATCTCACTGTACCGCCGTCCCGACGAATCCGTCATCACTGCCGAGGCCAATCGCCCGACCCAACTCCGGCATTACCGCTGGTCATGTGGGTAATGCAATTTTCTCAAATTTTGGCGTCCTGCACGCTTCGCGACCCCAGAGCGTGTCGGGAATGCCTCTCTTGTCATGAAATTCTGCGGAGTTGCCGCTGCCCGGCGGGACTTCCGCGGCCAGGTCTCGGGGCCCGGACCCGGCCCGGATGGCGATCCAACTCTCTGGGTCCGCTCGTTGTCGGTGGTCGCCGTTAGGCTCGCCGGCGTGGGTGTGCACCGACTCGATCGGGCCCAGGCGCGGCGGATCGCCATCCGGGCCCAGCTGCTGGCCGCTCCGCGTCCGACCGACCTGCTGACCGTGGTCCGCCAGCTGACCCTGGTGCAGATCGACCCGACCGCCGCCGTCGCCCCCAGCGCCGACCTCGTCTGCTGGAGCCGGCTCGGCTCGTCGTACCAGCCCACCCAGATGCGCGAGGCCCTCGAACAACACCGGACGCTCTTCGAGCACCAGGCGATGGTGCGACCGATGGACGACCTGGGGCTCTTCCTCGCGGCGATGGCGGCGTCGCCCGGTCACGAGCGCCACCGCGAGTGGCTGCGCGCCAACGACTCGTTCCGGCGGGACGTGCTCGACCTGCTCGGCCGTTCCGGTCCGCTGCTCTCCCGCGACATCCCGGACACGAGCGCCGTGCCGTGGCCGTCGTCGGGCTGGACAAACAACCGCAACGTCACCCAGATGCTGGAGTTCCTGGTCCTGGGCGGCGAGGCCGCGATCGCCGGGCGTCAGGGCCGACAGCGGCTCTGGGACGTGGCCGAGCGGGTCTACCCAGCCGGCACACCCGTCGTCGAGCTGGAGCAGGCGCGCCGACTCCGTAACGAGCGACGGCTGCGGGCGCTGGGCATCGCTCGGGCGAAGGCGGTGGTCGTGCCCGGCGAGCCGGCCGAGGTCGGCGACGCCGGCGAGCCCGCGGTGATCGAGGGCGTCGCGGGGGAGTGGCGGGTGGACCAGGCCGCGCTCGGGCAGCCCTTCACCGGGCGTACGGCGCTGCTGTCGCCGTTCGACCGGCTGGTGCACGACCGGGTCCGCCTCGCGGACCTCTTCGAGTACGAGTACGTGCTGGAGATGTACAAGCCCAGGGCAAGTCGACGGTGGGGCTACTTCGCGTTGCCGATCCTGCACGGTGATCGGCTGGTCGGAAAGGTGGACGCCACGGCCGAGCGTCGGCGCGGCACGCTCACCGTGCACGCCGTTCACGAGGACGTGCCCTTCACCCCGGAGGTGACCCGGGCCGTGCACGAGGAGCTGCACGACCTTGCGTCCTGGCTCACGCTGACCGTCGAGCGCCCGCGCTGACGGATGCTCGCCGAGGCCCCCGCGCCCCGACGAGCACCCGTCCTGCCTAGGCGATGCGGCGAACCCGACGCACAGCCAGGTAGACCAACAGCAGGGCGAGGGCGACGAAGATGCCCGTCTCGATGCCCTGGAACAGCCAGAACCGATCCGCCGGCTGGTACAGCTCCCAGTTGTACGCGCCCGGCTTGAGGCCCAGTTCGGCGCCGCAGGCACGGCCGTCCGGGCCCTTGCCACCCGGCGGGCACTGGATCCGGGTGTCCTCCGCCACCATCGCCCCGTCGGCGTTACGGATGCCCACGGAGAGGACCCAGTCGCCCCGGTTCCCCTCCGGTATCCCGCCCCCGTCGATCGGGAATGTCTGGGTGCGGGCCGGCTGGTAGTGCGGTCGGGCCAGGACGGCGATTGCCGCCCGAACGCCGATGAACCCGGCGAGGGTGATGCCCATGGCAGGCAGCATCCGTTTCCACACGGTGCCGGCGAAGATGCCGAGCGCCACGGCGAAGAGGGTGTAACCGATCGGGACGACACCCTGCAGGTCGAAGACGATCAGACCGAACCGGCCCTCGCGCGCGGTCTGGGTGAGCGGCTCGACCCACCAGGACATGCCCAGCCCGTAGCCGACCGCGAGGACCAGCACGCCCGCGCCGACCAGGCCGAACTTCACAAGGGCCCACCGGTTCCGGCCGACACCCTGGGTCCAGACGAACCGGTGCGTGCCCTGCTCGACCTCGCGGGCGACCAGCGGGGCTCCCCAGAACAGACCGACAAGCACCGGCAGGGTGATCAGGAGTACGGCCAGCAGGTTGAGGTTGCCGTACTGGTTGGTGAAGCGGTGGAAGCCCGCATCGCACGTCTCGCGGGTCGTCTGCGCCACATCGGCACGGGCGAGCTGGTTGACGCAGTCCGTCAGCCCAAGGTCGGCGAAGGTGTTCCGCATCGACAAACCGATCGGCACCAGCACGGCGGCCAGCACCGCGAACCCCAGCAGGGTGTAGAGCGCCTGCTTGCGGTGTTGCCGCCAGGTCAACCAGATCATGCCGCTACCCCCCACTCGCTGTGATTGGTCTTCGTGGTGCCGTCGGCCAGATAGGCCAGCACGACGTCCTCCAGGCTGACCTCGCGGACCGTCCAGGCCGGATCGGTGACCGGCCCGTCGGTGCGGACCAGCAACGTGGACTGCCGATCGGTGTGGCTGGCCCGGACCACTGCGGCGACGCCCCCGATTGCGCCGCCGTCGTGGCGCGGCCCGACGAGTTGCCGGTGCTCGGCGACTAGGTCGTCGACCGCGCCGGTGAGCTGCACCTGGGAGGCGTTGAGCACGATCAGGTAGTCGCAGACCCGTTCCAGGTCGGCCAGCAGGTGCGAGGAGAGCAGGACTGTGGTGCCCGACTCCGCGACGCTGCCCATCAACGACTGGAGGAACTCCCGTCGAGCCAATGGGTCGAGGCTGGCGACCGGTTCGTCGAGCAGCAGCAGCCGCGGCTGCTTCGCCAGTGCCAGGGCAAGCGCCACCTGGGCCCGTTGACCGCCGGAGAGCTTGCCGACCGGCTTGTCCGGCGGGATGCCGAGCTGTGCCAGCCGCTGGCGGGCCAACGCCGCGTCCCACCGCTTGTTCAGCTTGCCGCCGGCGACGACCAACTCGGACGCCGTGAAGTCCCGGTACAGCGGGGTGTCCTGGGCGACGAAGCCGATGTCGGCCAGGCCCTCCGTGTCACCGTAGGGGGACCGGCCGAACACCCGGACCGCGCCCGCGTCGGGCTTGAGCAGCCCGACGGCCAGGTGCAACAGCGTGCTCTTGCCCGCGCCGTTCGGCCCGACCAACGCGGCGATCCGGCCGGCCGGCAGATGCAGCGAGCAGTCCCGTAACGCCCAGGTGCTGCCGTACCGCTTGCCGAGCCGGTCTGCTTCCAAGACCATGTCCATCCGTTGTCCTCTCGTTCCGCTCATGCGTTCTCCTTGTGCGGGGCGTCGTCGGCGAGGGTGGCGCGCAGCGTCGTCTCCACCAGGGCGATGACGTCCTCGGCCGTGAGGCCGGCAACTTGCGCCCGGTGCAGCCAGGCGACCAGGTCGTCGCGTAGCTCGGCCTGGTTGGGCAGCGACGCGCTGGCCAGGGTGCGCTGGACGAACGTGCCCACCCCGGGTCGGCCGCCGACCAGACCCTCGATCTCCAACTCCCGGTACGCCTTCAGCACCGTGTTCGGGTTGATCGCCAGGGATTGCGCGACGTCCCGGACCTTCGGCAACTGGTCGCCCGGTGTCAGCAGGCCAACTCGCAGCGCCTGTTTCACCTGCTGCACGAGCTGCATGTAGGTGTTCACCTTCGACCGGCTGTCCAGTACGAACTCGATCACTCCCGATGATCCTTCCTGTTGTCCTACGACAGTAGGACTAATAGACAGCTTCATCGGTGACCCACCCGCTGTCAAGCCCGCTGCGGCAGGTTCTGTCCGGGCACGGCGCGTCACGGCCGGCGCGCCGCGTGCTGTCCGGCTGGCGCAGCAGGTCCTGCCCGGCGCGGCGGGCGGAGCCCGTTGGCACCGGCAGGCCACCGGTTGGCACCCAAGGGTCAGCCCGACGGGAAGGGACCGGCAGCGATCCGCGTGGACGGGGAGGTGTTCGATGGTCACCAACGAACTGACGACGTCGAGGGCGACTCCACTGCAGGCCGCTCGCGCCCGGGGCCGCGTACGCGGGCGGTTGATCCTGCTCGGCCCGGCGTTCGTCGCCGCCGTCGCCTACGTCGACCCCGGTAACTTCGCCACCAACTCCGCCGCCGGTGCCCGCTACGGCTACCTGCTGGTCTGGGTCGTGGTGGTGGCCAACCTGATGGCGATGCTGGTGCAGACGCTCACCGCGAAGCTGGGTCTGGCCACCGGGCGCAGCCTTCCCGAGCTGTGCCGGGAACGCCTACCCCGGCCGGTGAACCGGGTGATGTGGGTCCAGGCCGAGTTGGTCGCCATGGCCACCGACCTGGCCGAGGTGATCGGTGGCGCGGTCGCCCTGTACCTGCTCTTCGGCATCCCTCTGCTGCCCGGCGGGATCATCATCGGCACCGCCGCGTTCGCCGTGCTCGCCCTGCGCTCACGCGGGTACCGCGCCTTCGAGGTCGCCATCGCCGTCCTGCTCGGGGTGATCGTGCTGGCCTTCGCCGCCAACCTGCTCGCCTCCGGCTCCGATCCCGGCTCGGCCATGGCCGGCATGGTGCCGCGCCTACAGGGCACTGACAGCGTGCTGTTGGCCGCCGGCATCCTCGGCGCGACAGTCATGCCGCACGTCATCTACGTGCACTCCGCGCTCACCCGCGACCGCATTCCCGCCGCCGACGACACCGAGCGTCGGATCCTGTTCCGCGGCCAGCGCACCGACGTGCTGCTCGCCCTGAGCGCGGCCGGCGCGGTCAACCTCGCCATGCTGCTGATCGCCGCGGCCAGCTTCCGGGGCGGCGGTCCGGGCGGTGCGGACAGCCTGGAAGGGGTGCACGCCGGGCTCGGCCAGACCATCGGGACCGCCGCCGCGTTCGGCTTCGCCGTCGCCCTGCTGGTCTCGGGGCTCGCCTCCACGAGCGTCGGGACCTACGCCGGAGAGGTGATCATGCAGGGTTTCCTGCGTCGGCGGGTACCGCTGCTGCTGCGTCGGCTGGTCACCCTGCTGCCCGCCCTGGCAGTGCTCGCCATCGGCCTCGACCCGACCCGGGCGCTCGTGCTGTCGCAGGTCATCCTCAGCTTCGGCATCCCGTTCGCGCTGATCCCGGTGGTCGCCTTCACCCGCCGACGTGACCTGATGGGCAACCTGGTCAACCACCCGCTCACCACCGCCGCCGCGTCAGTGGTGGCAGTGCTGGTGGTCGCGCTCAACGCGTTCCTCCTCTGGCAGGTCGTCGCCGGTTGAGCCGGCCGGTCGGCGTCGCCGGTTGAGCCGGCTGGTTGGCGTCGCCGGTTGAGCCGGCTGGTTGGCGTCGCCGGTTGAGCCGGCCGGTCGGCGTCGCCGGTTGAGCCGGCTGGGCCAGCGGGGCGGGTGTGATCAGGTGCGACGCCCCTCGTCGCGGGCCGGGATCTCCTGGCGCTGTTCGAGGGCGTCCGCCGGGTTGGCGTCGGCAGGCAGCGACGTCACCTCCTCGAGCGTGCCCGCCGGGAAGGCGCCCTGCTCGGCCAGGTCGGCCTCGGACGCCTCCGGGTCCACGTCACCCGACACCCGGTCCGGCGGCCCGACGTCGAACGCGTCCTGTCGTTGTTCCAGGGCATCCGCCTCCGGCGGAGGGAACGTGTTGCCCTGTTCATCCCGGTATGTGCTCATCGGAGCCTCCCACCCGGCGGGTGTCGACATGCCGCCGGGCCGCTGCCTACCCGCCACCGCCGCAGTCAGGCCGCCACGCCGGTCAAGATCTGGGCAGTTTCCGGGAAGGTGCTGCCTCCGCAGCGGTGGAGGCAGCACCTTCCCGGTAGTTGCGCGGATCTAGAGAGGGTCTGGCGTCACGCCCGGCGGCAGTGGCCCGCTGCCGGATTCCGTACCGTGGTGGGCGTCCCCAGGTCGACCGGCATCGGGCCGCCCGAGCAGGCCAACATGCCCACCTGGCCGCCGGCGAGGATGGGCGCCGACGCCGTACCGGTTATCGTCAGCCGCCCGGCCATCCGCGCCCCCACGATCGTGACGTGGTCGGTGGTGCCGGTCAGCGCCACCGCGCCGCGTACCTCGGTGTTCAGCACCTCGACGGCGGTGGCGCGGGACGCCGTCAGGTTTCCGGCGATCGAGGAGCCCTGGGCGACCAGGGCGGCGCCCGGCGAGACGGTGACCGGGCCGGTCACGGTGGCCGCGCGCAGACAGGTGACACCGGCGGTGACGGCCAGCGGGCCGGCGTATTGGCCAGTGACCACCGTGGTGCAGGCCGGTGGTGGCGGGATCAGCGTGGCCACGAACGCGCGGGCCGGCCCGATGTTGCCGACGGCGTCGATACCCCGGTACTCGACGCGGTGCCGGCCGTACCCGGGAGACCGCTCGGCGAACGGGGACACGGAGAGGCCGCCCGAGCCGAGGTTGCCGTAGACCAGGCCGTCCACGTCGGTGCCGGTGGCGGAGAACAGGAACGGCGATCGGGCGTCGGTAGGCCAACCGTAGTAGTTGTGCCACCCGTCGCCGTCGAGCCGGAACTCCGAGGTGACCTGGCCGGCGCCGTCGTCGGTGCCGGTCAACCCCATGGTGAACGGGCCGTTGTACACGTACTCGGTGGGTCGGCCGGGCCGGGTGACGGCGAGCAGCGGCTCGGAGAGGGCGTACGCCACCTCCGGCCGCGTCGCGTCGACCGTCCAGGTGCGGGTCACCGCCCTCCCGGTGCCCGGATCGGTGACCCGGGCGGTCAGCCGGTGGGTACCCCGCGACAGGCGCAGGGTGCTCAGGTCCACGTCCCGGTCGGTGCCGGTGTCGGCCACCGGCCGGGCGTCGAGCGTCCAGCGCACGCGTGGCACCCGATCGGTGGGCTGGTTGGTCTCCACGTACACCACGTCCTGCGCGCCGACCGGCCGGTCGGTAGCGGTGGAGGCGGTGATCGCCAGCGGCGACGCCACCGCCGGGGTACGCAGCGCGGTGTCCACGGTCCAGGTGCGGGTCCGGGTCAGCGCCGGTGAGCTGCGGATCGCCGGGTCGCGGACGAACTCCGTCGGGTCGGTCACCGTGGCGGTCACCGTGTGCCGGCCGGGGGAGAGCCGTGGTTTCCGCAGGTCCAGGTGGCGGGCGTTGCCGGTGCGCGGCACCGCAGTGCCGTCCACCGACCACGTCACTGTCAGCGCGTGGCTCACCGGGTGCAGGGTGTCCACCCAGAGCAGTCGGTCCACGCCAACCGCTTGATCGGTGGCCGTGCCGCCCTGCACGATGCCGACCCGGGCGGCGATCCGTTCGGTCATCCGCTCCCGTCCGACCTGGTCGAAGTAGAAGCCCAGCGACTTCATCATCGAGTGCCGGCTCGGTCGCCACACGCCACGCTGGAGGTACAGGCCGCCCTCGTAGCGGCCGATCGTCCCGCCCGACTCGCTCGGCTCACCCAGCCAGCGCCACCACTTGGCCCGGGTGTCGCGCATCTGCTCCTCGGTCAGCACTGTGTGGTGCACCGAGTCCGGTTCGGACCCGCTGTAGGTGTCGCCCGGCACCCCACGGCCGTAGTAGTCGTACTCGTCCTGCAAGCCACCGAGCGAGTGCCCCAGCTCGTGCGGGCTGATCAGCGCGGAGAGCGCGTTGCCGCCGGAGGCGGTGGCGTTGCTGCCGCCGGCCCCGCCGTAGGTGCCGCTGTTGGCCAGCGCGATCAACTGCCGGTTGCCGGGGTTGGTGCCGACGGCCAGGTCGGCGTACTCGTTCGCGGCGGTGCCGTCGACGGTGAGCAGGCGTTGCACGCTCGCCGGGTTGCAACCACCCCAGAAGCCCATGCCCAGCGCTGTGTCGCGTCGCGGCGCGGACAGGCCGGGGTCGCAGTCCACCCCGGACTCCGCCGAGACGATCTCCACCGCGTAGACGTTGAAGTAGCTGCGGTAGGACTTGAACGGCTCGATCGTCCACAGGGTGTTGAGGTGCCGGTCCACGTGTGCTCGGAAGGTGGGCAGGTCGGCCTCGGTGTAACCGTCGCCCAGCAGCACCAGGTTGAACCGCGTCGTCGGGGCACCGGTGACCTGGATCGGCACCACTGTGGCGCTGGCCACCGGCACGGCGGCCGGTGTGGCGGCGGCCGGCGTGGCGACCGCCAGTCCCGCCGCGACGAGCGCCGCGACACACAACCCCGCTCTGATCCGCACTCTGCGCCCCTTCCATCGCCGGTCGGCCTGTCGGCGCCGGGTGCCGGACCCGGCGGTGGCGCCGTCGTCCGGGCCTGCCGTGACAGTGGACATCTCGGACCGTACCGGTCTGCGCACCAACAGGTAACCCTCGGCGGTCTTCGATCGACGTCGGGGCCGGTCACACCCCAAGGAGTGCGGCCACCGCCGCGGCGGTGTCGGGGTGCCCGTTCAGCAGGGCTGACATCGCGGATCGGTCAGTGGGCGGATCGGGCAACTGTTGCCACCCGCCCGGGCAGCCGAGCAGCGCGGCGACAGCGTCGACCGGCTCCGGATGGGCGGCGAGCAGCGTACCGACCGATCGCTGCGGCGCGGCGACGGTGAGCGTCCGGTCGGGTGACGAGGGTGCCACCCACGGCGGCACCCAGGAATCCAACTCGGGCAGCGCGGTCGGGAAGGTGCGCCCCGCCTCGCGGACCAGCAGCGGGACCAGCTCCGGCCCCTGATCCCGCAGGGTCGAGATCAGGGTGGGCAGCCAGGGCAGCAGGACCGGGTCGGGCAGCCGGGCGAAGGCGTTCGACATCGTCTCGACGACGAACGGCGCCAGCCCGGGCACCGGCTCCAGCGCGTGCACGAAGCCGGCCAGATACTGCGGGAAGGCGGGCAGCACCAGCGGATTGGCCAGCAGTTCGGCGCACCGGGCCCGCAGTTCGGCCAGCGGCAGCAGCCCGAGCTGGTGCTGACCCGCCCAGAGTAGGGCGACTTTCGGCGGCGCCGTCGGGTGCGCCTGTGCCACCGCCAGCTCCAACTGCGACCGGTCGCAACCCAGCGACAGGGCGAGGCCTTCCATGGAGAACAGGAAGCCGAGCATCGCGGCGACCTGCCGTACCTCCGTCTCCTCGGCGGCGATGGCGGTCGGCAGCAGGGTGCAGTAGTGGGCGTATCCGGTGGTCACGAACGCCTCGCACCAGGCGGGCAGGGTCGGCGAGGTGGCCCGGTAGTGGGCCAGCAGGCGACGGACGCGGCGAAGGACGTCCGGGGCGTCGTCGACGGTGCGCTCGGCGGCGAGCAGGTCGACCGCCCGGGCGCCCAACTCGTCGACCAGCCGTGGGCTGTCGAGCAGCCGGATGGCGTCCTCGACGGCGGTGAGCGCACCGGCGGCGGTGGCGGCGGGGCCGCGTACCGCCCGGCGCAGCCGCTGCTCCAGGACCTGCTCGACGGTCACCCCCTCGTAGCCCAGCTCGATCAGCGCGCGCTGGTTGCGGCCGAGTGCCAGGTCCCAGCTCTCCTGGATCGAGCGGTGCCCGAGCCGACGCTCACCCATGATCGGACGGACCGCGTCCGGGGGCAGCAGGTGCCGAAGGATCCACAGAAGGTCCGAGCAGCGGGCCAGCTCCGGCTGGCCGGCCAGATCCAGCAGCGCCCGCTGGACGGTTCGCTTCTCCAGGGCCAGGCCGAGCGGCTGAAGCCGGTCGAGCACGTCGCGGGCCAACGGCGGAAGGGCGTCGTAGCCGACCTGACCGAGCCGGTCGCCGCCCAGCAGGATCTCGCAGAGCCGCCGGACGTCGCGCCGGCCCGGCACCACGTCCTTCTCGATGCAGGTGACAGCCGCGTCGGCGAAGTCGTAGGGGGTGGGTCGGGCCCGGTTGCGCAGCCCGGCCAGCAGAACCGAGGTCTCGAAGACGGCGATCGCGTCGGCGGTGCTGGCCAGGTACCCGTTACGCCGGGCCAACCGGACGATGTCGACGCACCAGCCGCGCAGCTCCGCCTCGTCCAGGCCGTTCAGGTCGGGCGGCGCGGCGAGGAAGCCGGTGAGCCGGTCGCTGACCGGCCCGGCGGCCTGAGAAGGTGCCGCTGGGGCCTGGCCCTGCCGCCTCCGGGTGGTCGAGGTGCGCTGGCCGTCGAGCCGGTACGGGGACAGCCCGTGCCTGCTCACCGCCTTCGTCCAGGTCGCTGCCGCGATCGACACAGAGCCGGGCGCCAGGCCGAACTGCGTTTCGATAGCGGAATGGCTGGACGGGATGAGCCCGTACCGCCAGCGGGTACCGGTGCGCGGGGTGATCTCGAAATCGTCGGCCGTGGCGCCCAACCCGAACTGCTCGACCCGGCTGGCGGCATGGAACGCGCCACAGACATAGAGGCAGTCGGTCGGATCGACACCGGAGGTGGCCAGGTGCTGACGCATCCGCGTCCACATGTACCGCTCGCGGTCCTCGTCACGGTCCAGCCGGTCGGAGCCGGCCGGGCGTAGCCGCCGGAACAGGCTGCCGATCAGCACCATCACCTGCCGGTAGGTGTCGTGGTCGGCGTCAGCCAGCGGGCGTTCGATGTACTGGTCCCACCACTCCGACCAGTGCCGCACCTTGCCGTGGTGCAGCAGGTACGCCTCCAACTCCGCGAACCGGGGCCGCAGGTCACCGATCTCCACCCCGACGGCGTCGCCGTGCAGCGCGGACTCCTCGCCCGTGACCGCAGCCGTCGCCACGTCCCCGCCTTCGGCAGCCGGGCCCGCGTCGGAGGCCGGCTGGGCCCTCGGTGACCACTGGAAGACGTGGTCGGTGGAGCGGTCCACCAGGACCAGCTCCACGCCCGGGGTCTCCAGCGCGTACGCGATGGCCTGGTATTCCGCCGACGCCTCGGTTACCGGCGCGACGACGCTGAGCGGCCCCCAGTCGGCGGGGAAGCCGGACAGCTCCGAGGCGAACGCCTGCACCGCTACCGGGAGGCGGCAGTTGCGCAGCTCCCCGAGCAGGGGCTGGAGGTCCTCGCACAACTCGAGGTAGATCACCCGGGGTTGCTTGGCCCGCAGCCGGCGCACCATGGCGAGCGCGGAGGCCGGCGAGTGGTGGCAGACCGGGAATATCTCCAGCCGCTCGCCGAGTGCGCGGTCGACGTCCTCGACCATCCCGGAGAGGATCGCGCCGAGCGCGTCGGGGCTGCCCGCGAACGCGGCGGCCGCGTCGGTGAGCTGCTCGCGCAGCGCGCCGAAGGCACCGGCGACGGTGGGTGCGGTCACGACAGGGACGCGATCGCCTGGCGACCGCCGTCGAGGAAGCCCGCCCACCCGTCGTCGTCCTTGCGTGCCCGCGGCTCGACCACACCGTGCAGGTACTTGTTGAGGATCGCCAGGTCCTCCGGGCTGCGGCGGGCCAGCGAGCCGACCAGCGACCCGGCGAGGGTCGCGGCGCGCAGTGTGCGGTCGCCGAAGAATTGGCTGTGCAGGATGGCGTCCTCCAGAACACCGATCTGCTCAGCGGTGGACAGCGCCGATTCCAGCTTCTCGTCGTCACTGGTCGCCGAGGCGGCGCCGGCTCGCAGGTCGGCGAAGCTCTGCAACAGGATGTCCAGCAGGGTGGGCGGCACATCCAGCTCGATACGGTGCCGGCGCAGCAGCTCCTCGGTGCGGAAACGGACGATCTCGGCCTCGCTGCGCTTGTTTGTCACCACCGGTATGCGGACGAAGTTGAACCGTCGCTTGAGCGCCGAGGAGAGGTCGTTGACGCCCCGGTCGCGGCTGTTCGCCGTCGCGATGATCGAGAAGCCGGGCTGGGCGAAGACGATGTTGTCCTGGTCCAGTTCGGGGATGGCGACGTACTTCTCGGACAGGATCGAGATCAGCGCGTCCTGGACGTCGCTGGTGGAGCGGGTCAGCTCCTCGAAGCGGCCGACCACGCCGCGCTCCATCGCCGTCATGATCGGTGACGGGATCATCGACTCCCGGGACTGCCCCTTGGCGATCACCATGGACACGTTCCACGAGTACTTGATGTGGTCCTCGGTAGTGCCGGCGGTGCCCTGCACGACCAGGGTCGAGTTGCGGCAGATCGCGGCGGCCAGCAGCTCGGCCAGCCAACTCTTGCCGGTGCCGGGGTCGCCGATCAGCAGCAGCCCACGATCCGAGGCAAGGGTGACGATGGCGCGTTCGACGAAACTGCGGTCGCCGAACCACTTCTGCGGGATCTCCCGGGACAGGCCGTCGGCCCGTTCCGAGCCGAGGACGAACAGCCGGACCATGCGCGGGCTCAGGCGCCACGAGAACGGCTTCGGGCCGGTGTCGACCGACTCGAGGAAATCCAGCTCGTCGGCGTACGTGACCTCGGCGGGGGCGCGCAGCATCTCGGACATGAGGGATGGGTCTCCTAGGTGAGGAAGTTCTTCAGCTCGACGACGAGCTTGCGGATGTGGCCGGAGATGACCGGGGTGCCCTGGTCTTTGAGGCGCTGCCGAAACCAGGGGTTGACGCTCTGTTGCCCGGAACTGCTGACCGAGCCGACCGGGATGACCCGTGCACCGGAGCGGTGGACGGCCTGCAGACCGTCGAAGACCGCCTGGTTGTTTGCCTCGTAGAAGTCGGAGATCCACACCAGCACCGTGTTCTTCGGCTCGGCGATCTTCGGCCGTGCCAGCGCCAGCGCTGCCGTGCCGTCGGTGCCGCCCCCCAACCGGGTACGCAGCAACACCTCGAACGGGTCGTGCACCCACGGGGTGAGATCCAGTGCCCGGGTGTCGTAGGCCACCAGATGCACGTCCACCTTCGGCAGCCCGGCGAAGATCGACGCGAGGATCGTGCAGTTGACCATCGAGTCGACCATGGAGCCGGACTGGTCGACCACGACGATGAGCCGAGCCGGGGTGGTGCGCCGGGCGGTGTGTCGGTAGTAGAGCCGATCGACGTAGAGTCGCTCGTCCTCCGGGCTCCAGTTGGTCAGGTTCTGCCAGATGGTGCGGTCGAGGTCCAGGTTGCGGAACACCCGCTTGGGTGGCACCGAGCGGTCCAGGGCCCCCACACTGGTCTGCTGCACCTGCGTCCGGAGCGCTTCGGCGACCTCGTCGACGAAGCGCCGGATCAGCGACTTGGCGTTGGCCAGGGCCACTCCGGAGAGGTTGGCCTTGTCGCGTAGCAGTTGCTCGATCAGTGACATGCTCGGGGTCAGCCTGCTGGCCAGCGCCGGGTTCGCCAACACCTCCCGCAGGTGCATCCGCCGGACCAGGTCGCCCTCCAGCCCTCCCAGGGTGGCAGCCAGTTCGCCGCCCTGGCGGCGTAGGTCGCCGGGCTCGCACCCGAGGGCCTGCTCGAACCAGCCGGCGTCGGACTGCCAACGGGCCAGTTGGGTGGCGCTGACCGGACCAGAGCCGGTGGCGAAGACGTTGAGCAGCACCTTCGACACCAGCGCGGCCCGGCGTACCTCGGCCGCACCGGGACGGTAGGCCGGCCCGTCGTCGTCCGGCTGGGCGCCGTCGGGGGTGAGCAGCCCGCGTAGCTCGGCGGTGAGCGCCGGGAAGCGTTGCACGATGGTGTCCACCGAGACCGCCGGGTCCAGCAGTGCGGCCGGCAGATCGAGGTCGTCGACCACGGCCATGCTCGCCGACTCCAGGCTGGGTTGCTCGTCTCTGTCGAACAGGCGGGACAGCAATCGCCAGTAGAGAACCTGGCGGCGATTGGCGTCAGCGAGCCCGCTGGTGGGGATGGGCGCGTTCATCGGCGCAGCAACCGTCCCGCGCGCTCGCGCAACACGGCCACGGCGTCGCCCGTCCGGGCCTCCTCCTTGGCGATCTTCGGATCCGTGACGCCGCACGCCCAGTCGCCGTTGTGCGCCTGCACGACCCGCCGCTTCACAGTGGTGGACACGGCCAACGGCTGGAGCTGCCACTGACAGTCGTCCCAGCGCAGCAGGCCCAGCATGGCCGACGCGGCGCCGAGCAGGTCGGCGTTGAGCGGACCGGCGGCCGGCAACCGGTCGACGGCCAGCGAAATCCGTTCGCCGTCCACCTCGACGGCGAGCCCGCCGTCGTCGTCGCGCACCGGGGCGCCCTCGATGAGGACCGGCTCGGCGATGCTCGCCGGGTGCCGGTCCAGCGGAGCGGTCGCTGCCGTACTCGCCGCGGGCAACACCACCCGGGCGGTGGCGAACGGGTCGGCAGGCTCGTCGAGCCGGACCCGATCGTCTGCCCAGCCCAGGTCGCCGCCGTGCAGCGGCAGGTCGGTAACTGTCAGCGCCCGCCGCTCGGCCAACGCGGTGAGTAGCGTCGGGTGCCCCGACAGCAGTCGCCAGACCGCCGGACCGATGATGGTGTCCACCTTCGCGGCGGCGACCGCGGCGCGCACCAACCGCGTCGGCCCGCCGCCTGCCGGTTCCAGGATGGCGTGCAACTGGACCTGCACTGCCGTGTCGTGGGTGTGCACGTCCACGCCGAGCGGCAGCAGCCGCCCGGACACCAGTGGCGCTTCCTCGGGCGGCGGCACGCCCTCGGTGAGCAGCACGCCGCGGGCCCAGAGATCGGCCCACCGGCGGGCCGGCACCTCGGTCATGGTGGCGATCGGCACGCAGGCCCGCAGCTCCGCGGCGAAACCGTCGAGCAGCACCGCGATGCGGCGAAGCTCCGGAACGGCCAGTGTCGCCTCGATCACTGTGGCGGCGGCGGAGAGTAGCTCGTCGTCGACGCCGTGCCAGCCGGTGACCGCCACCTCGTGCCACCACGCCCGCGCCCCGGCCAGGGCGGACGGCGTCTCGGCGGGCCGGACGCCCGGCGCCGTCCATGGTGACCGGG
This sequence comes from Micromonospora sp. NPDC048842, assembly GCF_040649935.1. Classification (NCBI taxonomy): domain Bacteria; kingdom Bacillati; phylum Actinomycetota; class Actinomycetes; order Micromonosporales; family Micromonosporaceae; genus Micromonospora; species Micromonospora sp. NPDC048842. The sequence continues at coordinate 202,327 of NZ_JBEZGK010000005.1, forward strand.
CCCGGCCCAGCGCGGTGTCGAGCTGCCCGAGCAGGGCGTCGTGCGCCGCGCCGAACAACGCCGAACGCGCCCCGGCGAGCGCGGCGATGTGCTCCGGGGTGACCGATCCGGCGATGACCGCGTCGACCGCGGCGGCCACCGGGTCGGCGAGCGGGGTGCCGGCCAGCGCGCTGGCGAACGCGGCAAGCGCCGTCGCGCCGCGCTCGCCGACCCGGCCGAAGCCGCCCGCGAGCGCGTCGTCGAAGCCGGCGACCACCTCGAGCGTGTCGACCAACCCGGCCGGAACCTCGCGCAGCTGTGCGACCTGGACGCCGCGCATCAGCGGCCCGCCCCGGTGGCCGGGAACCAGTGCAGCTCGGGCAGCGTGGCCGTACTGCCCGGCAGCTCCAGATAGGACAGGTGGCGCAGGAAGCGACTGAACACCACCGCCGCCGAGGCCGGCTCGGGTTGGCCGTTCAGCCGGGCCAGCAGGTCGGTGCCGCCGGACACCCCGTCGCCGACGTCGACCCGGAGGTAACGGGCGACCCGGTCGACACCGTATTGGAGCAGAGCCTCATCGGTGAGCGCCTGCAGGTGCTTGCACGGGGCGCCGCGCAGACCGCCGCAGGGCCGGTTGTTGTTGGTGCTGCACTGGTACGCGTGGGTGCCGGCGGCGACCGACGAGACGTAGACCCGCTCGACGTCCGACCCGCTGGAGACAACGCCCTGCAACCGTCCGTCGGCAAGCTCGACGAAGGGCACCTTGGTCAGCTTGCGAGGCCGTGCGGGTGGCACCACCGCCAGCACGCTGCGCCGTCGCCATCCGGCGCTGTCGGCGTCCGTCACGTCACGCCCTCCCACCATCGAATCCCCAGGGTGATGCGCATGTCGGCCCCTCCCGGCGCCGCTGCGACGACACGATCATGGACCACGGGTACGACAGGTTCGGCGGCGGTGCCCGACGCAGCGCGGACCCGTGGACCGCTCGGCGCAGCCAGCTCGGCGTTCGGCTCGCGCCAGTGCCGGGGTCGACCCAGCCAGGCCAATGCATCGCTCATCATCTATGGACTTGTCCGGGCGTGGTCGTCGTTTTCGGCGGACGGCGTACCACCGACGGTCCCGGGCTACCTTCGAGGAGAGGGATCAACAATGCGATGGAACGCACGACGGGCCGCCGCCGGGGCCTTCGGGCTCGTCCTCGGCGCCGCGCTGGCACTAACCCAGGTCGCACCCGCTCAGGCCGAGTCGAACGGTGGCGTACGCGTGATGCCACTCGGTGACTCGATCACCGACGGGTTCAACGTGCCCGGCGGGTACCGGATCAACCTGTGGCAGCGGCTGGCTGGCGGCGGCTACACGGTCGACTTCGTCGGTTCCGGGTTCAACGGGCCGGCCAGCCTCGGTGACCACGACCACGAGGGCCACTCCGGTTGGCGCATCGACCAGCTCGACGCCAACATCGTCACCTGGTTGCGGGCCACCGATCCGCGTACTGTGCTGCTGCACATCGGCACCAACGACGTGAACCAGAACTACAACCTCGCCACCGCTCCGGCCCGGCTCTCCGGTCTCATCGACAAGATCAGGTCGACGGCTCCGGAGGCGGACGTCTTCGTCGCCACCATCACTCCGGAGTCCGACCCGAACCTGGAGGCGCGGGTGCAGGCGTACAACGCGGCGATCCCCGGAATCGTGGCGCAGAAGGGCAGCCGGGTGCACCTCGTCGACATGCACGCCGCGCTCACCACCGCCGACCTCGCCGACGGCGTCCACCCCAACGGCGGCGGGTACGACAAGATGGCGGCCCGCTGGTACGCCGCGCTGCAGTCGGTGCCCGGCAGCCTGGTCCCGACGGGCGGGCCGCCGGTGGGCGCCGCCGTCGGCCTGGTCAACAGCGCCTCCGGACGTTGCCTGGACGTGAACGGCGCCAGCACCACCGCCGGCGCCGCCACGATCATCTGGGACTGTCACGGGGGAACCAACCAGCGTTGGACCCGTACGACCGCCGGGGAGCTTCGGGTCTACGGCGACCGGTGCCTGGACGTGAACGGCGGAGCGAGCGCCGACGGCACGAGGGTGCAGATCTGGACCTGCAACGGCACCGCCGCGCAGCGCTTCACGTTCCGCACCGACGGCTCGATCGTGCTCACCTCGGCCGGCAAGTGCGTCAACGTGACCTCCGCCGGCACTGCCAACGGCACTACCACGCAGCTCTGGCCCTGCAACGGCACCGGCGCACAGCGCTGGTCCGTCCGCTGACTGACCGCCCGGGCCGGTTCACGTCGTACCCCGACGGGGCCGGCCCCGGGCGGACCGTGACAGGTCAGTCGGCCGTCGCCTCGGGGGCGGTGTGCCGGCGGGTTCCGGCGGCCAGCCCCAGCGCCAGCAGCACGCACACCGCGCCGACCAGGAAGAGCAGCGACGCGGCCGGCTGGCCCAGCCACTCCCAGTACGGGTGCCAGGCCGGGTGTGGCTCGCCGAGGTGATGGTGCAGCAGTTGCGGTGCGGCCAGCGGCACCGGCAGCCACCACAGCACCGTTGCCACACCGATCAGGCCGTTCACAGTGCCGCGGCTGCGGCGTCCCTCGGTGCGTCGGCTGACCCAGCCGAAGACCAGCCAACCGGCCACCGCGCCCAGCACAGTGCCGAGCACTCCGGCGGGGACCACAAGGGACGGCGGCGCGCGGTGCAGCTCGACCGAGAGGTAACTGGCGTCGACTGCCGTCTGCGAGGAGATCGAGGCGTTCAGGATGGTGTCGCCACGTCGGGCGGTCAGCGCGGTGTCGGCGACCGCCCGCGGGGTGGCGCACATCTTGTCCGCGCAGCTCACGCGATCGGACACCTGTGGGTCGTACACCCGCCAGCCGGAGCCGGTCAGGCGCTCCCGGGCCACCGTGACGATCTGTTCGGCGGGCACCGGTGGCGCGCCGAGGGCGCCCGCGCCGGTGGCGCTCTCCTGATACTCGCCGCCGTCACCGAACACCAGGGTCTTGACGGTCCCCAGGCGCAGCGCGTGCCCGTAGACGACGAAGAGCGCCGGTGGGGTGTCGATCTCGCCGAGGTCGTGGCCGGGAAAGGTCTCGGTGAGGATGGCGGCGGCCTCGGCGCGGTCGGGTTGCGGTCGGGACGTCTCCCAGGCGGCCCGGCTGGCCAGCGCGCCGGCGAAGAGGCCGCAGACGACCGCGGCGAGCGGCACCCACGCGACGGCGGCGCGACCGGCCGGGCGGCCGAGGCGGCGCAGCAGCCGCCGTCCGAACCGGGTGGCCGGCGCGGTGTCGCTCACGGACATGTCCACCCCCCGGGTTGAAGATCAGGCGGAGCGACAGTACATCGACCAGGGGTTTCGGCGCGTCCCCCCGATGGCCGTCGACCGTGGCCGGGATCGGCCAGGATGGGCGGGTGGCCGGTCACGGCCGCGACGAGGAGGGTGGGCGATGCGGGTACGTGGACGGTTGACCTGGGGGCGGCGCGCTCGTGCGGGGGCGGTGGTGACCGCGATGCTCGCGGGCACGCTAACGCCGGCCGTGGTGCTGGTGCCGGGCGCTGCCACGGCGGGCGCGGCAGCGGGGACGGCGGTCTGCCAGGTGCGCGACGACCGGCTGCGCGAGATCTCCGGGATGGTCGCCACCGACGACGGGTACGTGGTGATCAACGACGGGGCCGACGACGAGGCCCGCCGCCGGATCTTCTTCCTCGACCAGCGCTGCGCGGTGGTGCGCACCGTCTCCTTCCCGTCCCGGCCCCGCGACACCGAGGACCTGGCCATCGGCCCGGACGGCACCGTCTGGGTCGCCGACATCGGCGACAACGACCGCTCCCGGCCGACGGTCGGCGTGTGGCGGCTCGCGCCGGGGGCGAAGCAGCCGGTGCTGCACCGGATGACCTACCCGGACCGTCCGCACGACGCCGAGGCGCTGCTGCTCGACGCGTCCGGTCGGCCGCTGATCGTCACCAAGGGCGGCAGTGGCACTGTCTTCCTGTACGCGCCGGCCACCGCGTTGCGGCCGGACGCGTCGACGCCTCTGACCGCGCTCGGCCAGGTGACAGTGCCGTCGACCACGACCAGTAACCCGTTCTCGTTCCTGGGGCGCGGCGTGATCACCGGCGCGGCGAGCGCGCCCGACGGACGGCGGGTGGTGCTGCGCAGCTACGCCGACGCCTTCGAGTACGACGTGCCCGACGGCGACGTGGTCCGCGCGTTGACCACCGGCACCCCGCGGATCACCCCGTTGCCGGACGAGCCGCAGGGCGAGTCGATCACCTACAGCCGTGACGGCCGCTCGTTGCTCACCGTCTCCGAGTCCGCCGGTCAACCAGCGGGCACCCGCTCGACGATCCTGCGCTACCCGGCCACTGCCACCACTCTCACCGCGGCGCCCTCCACGGAGTCCGTCGACCCGGTGTCGCCCACTGCGGTCCGTCCGGCCGCCGGAGAGGTCGGCGGAGGGGGCGGGCGGACCTGGCCGCTGGCCCTCGGCGCGGGAACACTGCTGGTCCTGCTCGGGGTGGCCGGCGTGCTGTGGTGGAGGCACACCGCGCGCCGGTGAGCGGGCCGGCCCTGCGGCAGGATGGGGGGATGTCCGTCCTGTCCACGTTGCGCCACCCGATCGTCGCCGCCCCGATGGCTGGTGGCCCGTCCACGCCCGCGCTGGTGGCCGCAGTGTCCGCGGCGGGTGGGCTGGGCTTCCTCGCCGCCGGGATGATCGACACCGATCGGCTGGTCGCCGACGTCGCCGACGTCCGCGCGCGTACCGATCGGCCGTTCGGTGTGAACCTCTTCCTGCCCGACCCCGGCGGCGTCGACGAGGCCGCCGTCCGGGCGTACGCGGAACGGCTCGCCCCGCAGGCCGCGCGACGCGGCGTGAGCCTGGGCGAGCCGGTGGGCGGCGACGACTCGTACCCGGAGAAGCTGACCGCGTTGCTCGCGGACCCGGTCCCGGTGGTGTCCTTCGTGTTCGGGCTGCCCGACCGGGCGGCGGTGACCGCCCTGCGCGAACGGGGCACCGAGGTGTGGGCCACAGTCACCCGACCGGAGGCCGCGACCGCCGCCGCCGACCTGGGTGTGGACGCGGTGGTGGTGCAGGGCACCGAGGCCGGTGGGCATCGCGGCGGCCTGCCGGACGACGACGACTACGGGTTGCTGCCGCTGCTCCGGCTGACCGCCGCCCGCTGTGACCGGCCGTTGGTGGCCGCGGGTGGCCTCGTCGACGGCCCCTCGGTGGCCGCCGTGCTGGCTGCCGGCGCCGCCGCCGCGCAACTCGGCACTGCCTTCCTGCGCTGCCCGGAGGCGGGCAGTTCGCCGATGCACCGGGCGGCGGTGGCCAGTGCCGCGCCGACCGCGTTGACCCGGGCATTCACCGGTAAGCGGGCCCGTGGCGTGGCCAACGACTTCCTGCGCCAGCATGACGCGGCGGCACCGAGCGGCTACCCCCAGGTGCTGCACCTGACCCGTCCCCTGCTCGCCGCCGCCCGGCGCGACGCGGACGCGTCGGTGGCCAACCTGTGGGCCGGGCAGGCGCACCCGCTGGCCCGGGACGTACCGGCGGCGCAGGTCATCGCCGAGGTGAGCGCCGACGCTCGGGCCGCGCTGGCCACAGTGGTCGAGCGGTCCAGTCGCTGGGGCTGACCAGGACGCCGACAACCGGCTCGGGCGGGCGGGGCAGGTTAGGCGGGCAACCCGTTAGAGTCTCGCCGTGATCGAGATCGGTGCGCAGGTTGACCTGTCCCACCCGGCTGAGCGGGTCTGGCGCGCTCTGACCGATCGGGAGTTGCTCGGCCGGTGGTTCGCCGAGGCCGAGGTGGTCGAGGGCGTACCGGACCGGATGCTGCTGCACACCGCCGACCTGCCCGGCTTCGAGGCCAACGTCGAGGTCGAGGTGACCGAGCGGCAGGAGCCGGACCTGCTCGTGCTCGCCTGCGACGAGGCCGGCCGGCTCAGCGAGCTGACCTGCACGGTCACAACCACGAAGCAGGGCTGTCGGCTGGAGCTACGGGAGGTCAGCACGCACGGCGCGTGGTCCGCCGAGCAGCACGAGCCGCGCGAGCAACAGCTCCGGCAGGCGCTGACGGTACGGCTGCCCGCCATCCTCGACTGGCTCGCCTTCCAGCAGGTCGACCTGCGCCAGGCCGATGGTGGGATGACCAGGGAACTGCCGCTGATCGGCGTACGCGGCAGGACCGGCCGCAACCCTCGTCGGCGTCGTACGCTCGTCGCCGTTGTCGTCGGGGCCGCGATGGTGGCGGGGACGGCGGCATGGGTGACGTTGCCGTCCGACCCGAAGCCGGCCGCCGCGCCCGCACCGACCGCGACCGCGTCGCCTACCGTGACGGCCGGCCCAGTGACAGTCGCCCCCACGGCGAGCCCCTCGACGCGCCCCTCCCGGACCACCGCGTCGGCGACCACCTCGCCGAGTCGGACCCCGTCGGCGAAGCCCTCACGGACAGCCGCGTCGGCCGCGCCACCTCCACCTCCACCACCGGCGCCCGTCACCGCCCGATACGAGACCGACTCCGACCGGCTGTTCGGCTACACCGGCGAGATCGTGGTCCGCAACCCCGGCGGCGCCCCGGTGTCGGACTGGGCCGTGGTGGTCACCCTCGCCGAAGGCACCACGGTCGACGACGTCGACGGCGCGAACTGGCGACAGGACGGACGGGTGATCACCTTCACCGGAGCCGCCGTGGCGGCCGGGGGATCGCAGACGATCAGCTTCGACGTCCGCGACAGCCGGCCGAACGCCCGGGAGCCGGAGAGCTGCACGATCGGCGGGCAACAGTGCGCGGGCCTCTGACTAGGCTGCCGTCATGGCACTGCTGCACAGGGCGACCCTGCACCCCACGAAGTTGGACCTGCTAACGGCCTGGCTGCCCGGCCGACAGTGGTTCGCCGGACCTGCTGGCGTCGAGGTGGTGAGCCGGGGCGCCTACCGCTTCGACGACCCGGCCGGCGAGGTCGGCATCGAGACGATGTTGGTCGGCGTCGCCGACGGGCCGGTCCACCATGTTCCGCTCACCTACCGCGCCGCGCCCCTCGACGGTGCGGACGGCTGGTTGGTCGGCACCACCGAGCACTCGGTGCTCGGCCGCCGCTGGGTGTACGACGGCTGCGTCGACCCGGTGTACGCGGCCGCGCTCGCCCACGCGATCCTCACCGGCAGCGGCCAGGCGGAGCAGTACTTCGAGGTCGACGGCCGGCGTGAGGTGCGTGAGCCGACGGTGACCGTCGTCGTCGACGGCCCCGCCGAAGCCCAGGTGCCGGCCGTCGGCGCGGTGCGGCGGGTGGTCGACGAGGACCGCACGCTCATCGACACCGACACCGTCGAGCTGGTCGTCGTGCGCCGGCCGGGGACCGGGGTCGACGGGCCGGCGGGGGGCATGCTGAGCGGTAGGTGGGACGGTCAGTCCACGACCGTGCCGCTGGCGTACGTCAGGACCCGCTGATCTGTGTGCGGTGGGCGGCCCGATCGCTCGGGCCGCCCACCGCTGTCACCACTGCGCGGGAGGCGGGGGCGGCGACACGGGCGGCCGGTCGTCGCAGGTGATGGTGTTGGGCAGCAGCCACGGCGCGAGCCACCCGCCGTCGTTGCCGCCGAGGTCGGTCAGTGTGAACTCCGAACCGGCCGGGGTGAAGTGGAACGATCCGCAGTTGTTCACGCCGACCGCGCCAACGTTGCGGGCGTCCACGTTGGCGAACGAGGCGGACCCGGCCGCGCGGGCGCTGACCACCGAGGTGCCGGTGCCGTCGACCCGGACGTCCCGGAAGCGCGCATCGGAGATCGAGTAGAGATCCTTCACGGGCCAGTCGCTGACCAGCATGATCGCGTTGTACGTGTTGTCCAGGTACGCGTCGCCGGTCACCTCGATGGGCGCCTCGATGCTGCGATCCAGGGCGAAGACCCAGATCGCGCCCAACCCGATGTTCCAGTTCAGCTCGTACGTGCCGGCGCGGGCTGTGGTGTTGTTGGTGAACCGCAGATACCCGGTGAACGGCTCCGCGCCGAAGCGGGCCCCGGCGTGCAGACCGCTGCCCTCGCGTACCGGGTCGGCGACCAGGTTGTGCGAGACGGTGGTGTCGGTGCCGCCATAGATGGCGATGCCGTTGGCCAGTGTCGGTGACTGCACTGTGTTGTGGTCGAACGTGTTCCGCGCGTTGGCCGTCTTCTCCGACCACATCGCCAGGCCGTCGTCGCCGGTGTTGCGGACGAAGTTGTGCGCAACCAGGGAGTCGGTCACGCCGGTGTGGAAGTTGAGCGCGTCGGCGATCTGGTCGACGATGATGTTGTTGGTGACCCGGACGTTGCGCATCGGGCCGTCGAACCACAGGCCCGCCTTGGTGTGGTGCAGGTAGAGCCCGTCGATGGTGGAGTCGCTCATCGCCCCACCGATCGCGTTGACCTGGTCGGTGTCGATGCGCTCCCGCACGTCGCCCTCGATGGCGAAGCCGGAGAGGTGCACGTTACGGCTTCCGCCGTCGGCGGCGTCCCGTCCGTAGAACCCGACTCCGGTGTGCACCGAGCCATCCGGCGCGGGGGTCGGCAGGGCGACCTCGCGGCCCTTGATGGTGGTGTACCAGTTGCCGGCGCCCTCGATGCTCACGTCGTCGACGATGATGTGCCGGTTGACCTGGTAGGTGCCCGGCGGGATGTACACCTTGAGGTGGGCGCGCCGAGCGAAGGCGATGGCCCGGTCCAGCGCGTCGGCGGAGTCCCGCCGGCCGGTGGGGTCGGCGCCGAACGCGAGCACGTTCGCGGCAAGCAGCCGGACGTGCGGCGGCGCGACCAACTCGGAGTCGAGCAGGTCGATGACGGTCCAGGCGGCGGCGCTACCGGGCGGCGCGGTGAGCCGGACCGTGTCGCCGGCCCGGTAGGTACGTCCGAGCAGCAGCCGCTGCTCGTCGTAGAAGTGGGTGGGCCGGAACGGCTTGTCGATGCTCGGGTACGGCGTGGTGGCCGACGGCACGCACTGGCACTCGGTGATCCACCAGTCTGGGTGCAGCAGCCCGGCCTGCGGGTCGTTTGTGAACGGGTACTGGTTGTAGAGCCACGAGTACTGCGAGGTCAGCGTCATGGTGCGCAGGTGCTTGCCGTTGACGGCGACCTTGAGCGGCGCGGTGATCCCACCGCCCTGCGGCGCGTCCGGGATGCTGTACCGCACGGTGATCCCGTTCGCCGCGCTGGGCAGGACGAACTCCACGTACTCCCCGGGGGTGAGCCGGACCGCGCGGCGGCCGGAAGCCTCAGCGGGCAACGTGTAGGCGGACCGGTCGGGCCCGATGATCTCGCCGTTGGTGCGGGCGTTCTCCGCTTCCTGCTCGAGGAAGTCGACGTCCGCGCCGCGTCCGGCTACCAGCGCCGGATCGAGGGCGGCCCGGGTGACCACCGGCTGCGCGCCGGCGGACCCGGGTGGACTGGCGGCGGCCGCGGTGGGCCCGGCGACCAGCACGGCGAGACCGGCCGCGAGCGCGACGGCGGTGCCGCTGGGCCGGCCGGGGCGTCCCCGCGCCGGCGTGAGGCTGCGAAACATCGGTGACCCTCCTGGGTGGGTGGTGGTGGAGGTCCGCCCGGCGTTCCCCCGACGCCCGACATTGATCGTCATGATGCAGCACCAGACAGGGCACTGCAAGACGCCTATCGAACAACGAAAATAAACGACTATCAGGCCGCAAGAAATGGACGGTCGTCGAGTTGAGGTGTCGCGCGTCGCCCGCCCCAGCCAGCTCACGCCCGGCGTAGGCTGATCCGCGTGGATCAAGAAGACCGGATTGCCCTCTTCCTCGACTACGAGAACCTCGCGTTGGGGGCGCGCGACCATCGCGGTGGCGCGGCCTTCGACTTCCGGCCCATCGCCGACGCGCTGGCCGAACGAGGTCGGGTGGTGGTCCGCCGGGCGTACGCCGACTGGTCCTACTTCGACGAGGACCGCCGGATGCTCACCCGGTCCCACGTCGAGCTGATCGAGATCCCGCAGCGGATGGGCGCGTCCCGTAAGAACGCCGCGGACATCAAGATGGCCGTCGACGCTATCGAGTTGGCGTTCGAACGCGACTACATCTCCACCTTCGTGATCTGTAGTGGTGACAGCGACTTCACCCCGCTGGTGCACAAGCTGCGCGAGCTGAACAAGCGGGTCATCGGCGTCGGGGTCGAGGGGTCAACCTCGGGACTGCTTCCCCCGGCGTGCGACGAGTTCCTGTACTACGACCGGCTGGAGGGCGTGGACATCCCGCCGGCCCGTGGTCGCCGCGCCCGTCCCGCCACCCGCCAGGCCGGCGCGGAGCAACGCCCACCCGAGCCGGAGCGGGAGCACGAGCCGGAGGTGGACCGCCGGCCGGCGGGGGAGGAGCCCGGCCGCGACGTGGACGCCCTCGCCGTGCTCGTCGCCCAGTCGGTCGCCGGGTTGCAGGGCAGTGCCAACGGTGAGGTCACCGCCTCCCGGCTCAAGCGCACCCTGCTGCGCAAGGACCCCACCTTCAGCGAGTCCGACTACGGCTTCCGCACCTTCGGCGAACTGCTGCGCCACCTCGCCGAGCGCAACGTGATCGAGCTGGCCGAGGGCCCGGCGAAGGGTGACCCCGAGGTCTCGCTGCCCGAGCACGGCGACCGCGAGGTGGCGTTCGGCCTACTCCGGGGCGTCGTGGCGGACCTGGGTAGCGGCGGCAACCCGGTGGCGTTGTCCGGGTTGAAGAACCAGGTACGCCGGGCCCGCCCCGACTTCAGCGAGAAGAAGCTCGGCTACCGCAGCTTTCTGCAGTTCTGCAAGGCCGCCGCCACCGCCGGCGTACTGGACCTGCGTTGGAGCCCCGAAGCCGACGACTACCTCCTGACAACCCAAACCTGACCGCGCCGCCCCCTCTCCCTGCCGGTCTCGCGTTGATCAAGAGGTTCGCGTCACCGGGAACGCGATTGGTGACGCGAACCTCTTGATCAACAAGGTCTGGGGGTGGGAGTTGCGGGGAGGGTGCAGAGTGGGGCGGGGTTCCTGATTCGCAAGTCAGGAGCGGGAGAACCGCCCGTTATGGTTTCGAACCGTCAACGGTTGGCCCGAAATGCGCCTGGATTGTCGCCCTTGCCCCGGTCCGGGCATACCTGCGCCGTACCCTCGGCGCGGGAATTGCTATACGGTCGGCGAATGAAGGTGGAGGAGCACTGGTGGAACGGAGACACGACCCCGCGCGGGCGCCGGGACGTGTACATCCGTACTGACGGGCAGGGTTGGGAGGTCCGCGCCCAGATCGGTGGGGCGTCGGGTCGTGAGCGGGTGCAGCAGTGCCCAAGCCGGGCCTCGGCGGCCATCCTCGCCGACGCCTGGCGCGGCACCCACCCATCCTGGCGCGAGCTAAAGCAGCGCTGATCCGGCACCGGGCCGGGTCGGCAACGCTCCCGGGCTCCAGCCCGGCGCGCCCGCCGACCGGCCCGGCGCTCGGTACGTTGGTCCGCCGCAACCGCTCAGTGGTTCAGCTGCCGAATGTCCAGCTCGCAGGTCACCGCTTCTGAAGCATGACGGAAGCAACGTCGGCCAGAAGCACCAATGCCGAATCCAGTTGCGAGCAGTTGTCGCGACACGGCAGCCGCCAGCTCGCCACGGCCTCTCCAGAGCCCTTCAGTGCGTGCCCAGCACCCGGCTACTTCCCATCACGTGACCAAGGCGTCGTGGCTACCTCCGTGTCTCCGCCCTCAGGTCGGGTACACGTGGGTCTGCCGGTCGCGCCCGATGGAGGTCGCACATGTCGCAGGGCCCCGACGAGGAGAACCCCAGGCTCGACGAGGAGGTCCGGGAGGCCGAGCGCCGGCTCGCCAACCTGGCCACGACGTCGGATGACGCCTTGACCGACGACGACGCCCGCGCGCCGGACGACGCTCGCTCCGAGCAGAACGCCGACTGAGGCCACCGGAACCGGACAGCAGGCAAGATCCACTCGGTTTCCGTGAAACTGCGGTGCTGGAGGCGGTCCGACCCCGCGCTTTCAGGGAAACCGAGTCGATCAACGTGCTGGCCGCCCAACCCCGCCGCCAACAGGGCCTGCCCGGCGTCCTGCCGGACAGGCCCACTGTCGGCCAGCGAGGGGCTCAGCGCTTCAGCGTGAAGGTGAAGTCGCCGGAGAGCTTGCCGCTCAACCGGAACGCCGAAACGACAGTCCCATCCATGATCAGTCGGTCGACCTCGCCCCGCGACAGACCGCAACCCTCAGCGATCAGACGGGTCGGCCGGACCGGGATCCGTGCCGCGTTGCGGACCGCGACGTCGATCACGTCGAGGTCCAGGTGCTCCGATCCGCCGGTGTCGAGACGCCAGGCGTTGTCCCAGTCCAGGACGAACCGGTTCCGGTGCTGGACGGCCGGATCCTGAAGCAGTTCGGCGGTCAGGCCCCGGTCGTTGGCATGGAGCCGGTCCAGCAGTTCGGGTGGGATGGAGCGCACCGTCATCCGCTCCAGGACTGTGAGCTTGGCCGTCTCCCCGCACCCGGTGCAGAGCGCGAGAAGCCAGACGTCGAGGAGCTTGTGGTTGGCGTTGACACGGAACTTGCCGCTCGCCCGAAGGCGGTGGGACGCGCACGCGTGGCAACGGCGGTGAACGATGGGCAGGCAGGTGGGCACGACGGCCCAATTTTTGAGCACAGAAGTACACCGGTCTCAGTGAGAAGTCCGCAGCAAAAAGGAGCGCGGCGCAACTGCGCGACGCGCGACAGATCAGCTCTCGGGAGGTCTCACAGGGTGTACAACGGCACGTCCTTGCCTAGACGACCACGTTGCGCAGCACGGTAACGGCGCACGACGGCGCCGCTCCACTGGTTTTCGCGTACGCGTCAGGAGCCCGGGTGGCGGGAGGTGCCGACCGGCCGGGTGTTCCGGCCCGGTCAGACGGTCGGGACCGGCAGCACCACACCCTCGGCCGCCGACCGGTGGGCCAGCTCGATCAACTCGACAGTGTGGACCGAGTCCCGGGGGTCCACCGGCATCGGCGTGCCGTCGCGCAGCGCAGCCGCCACCTGGGCGTAGAAGCTCTGGTACGCGCCAGGTTCGGTCGGCACCGGCCGCAGGTCACCGTCGACGCCGAGCAGGCCGTAGCGGTCCGACGGGACCTCGCCCCAACCCGGCTGGTCCGGTCGACCACCGTCGTGCAGCGCCGCCTCCTGCACGTCCAGCCCGTAGCTGGTGTAGCCGGCCCGGTCGCCCAGCACCCGCAGGCGCGGCCCGAGCTGAGCGGTCACCGCGCCCATCCACAGGTGCGAGTGGACCCCGTTGGCGTGGGTCAACGCCACGAAGGCGTCGTCGTCGACGGCCGCGCCCGCGCGGCGGCGGTCCACCTCCGCGTAGACCCGCTCGACCCGACCGAACAACTGCACCGCCTGGTCGACGAGGTGGGCGCCGAGGTCGAAGAGGGCGCCGCCGGCCTCCTCCGGACCGGCGAGTTCCCGCCAGCCCGGCTTGATCGTCGGACGGAACCGCTCGAACCGGGACTCGAAGCGCAGCACCTGCCCCAACTCGCCCTGCTCGACCAGGCGGCGGACGGTCAGGAAGTCGCCGTCCCAGCGCCGGTTCTGGAAGACCGTCAGCGGCACCCCTCGCTCGGTGGCCTCGTCGATCAGCACGCGGCCCTCCGCGGCGGTCGGGGAGAGGGGCTTGTCGACGACGACCGGCAGGCCGGCGGCGAGCGCGGCGCGCGCCATCGGCACGTGCTGCCGGTTCGGCGTCGCCACCACGACCAGGTCCAGGGCGTCCGGGGTACGCCACAGATCGTCGGCGTCGTCCACCAGGCGGGCGTCCGGGAAGTGCTGTCGCGCCTGCTCGCGTCGTTGCGGATCACGGGTCACGATGGCGTCGAGCCGCAGCCCTGGAGTCGCGGCGATCAGCGGCGCGTGGAACACCCGACCCGCCAGCCCGTACCCCAGCAGACCAACCCGCAGCGCCTTCGCCATGCCGTGCCCCCATCTCCCTGGTCCGCGCCCTGACCTGGCGCCGGTACCGCTGAAAGGAATCTACGCCGGGGGCGGTCGGGCCCGATCTCGGCCCGTCAGCTCACCGGGTCGGCGCGCAGGTAGGTGAGGACCGCGAGCACCCGCCGGTTGGTGTCGTCGCTGGGGGGCAGGTCGAGCTTCAGCAGGATGTTGCCGACGTGCTTGCCGACCGCCGCCTCGCTGACGTGCAACCGGCCGGCGATCGACGCGTTGGACCGCCCCTCGGCCAGCAGCGCCAACACCTCGCGTTCCCGGGCGGACAGCGCGGCGAGCGGGTCGCGGGGGCGGTGCAGCAGTTGCCGGACCACGTCCGGGTCGATGGCGGTGCCGCCATCGGCGACCCGGCGCAGCGTGTCGACGAACTCGGCGACCTCGGCGACCCGGTCCTTGAGCAGGTAGCCGACGCGTTGGCCGTCGCCGCTGTCCAGCAGCGCCGCCGCGTACCCGGTCTGCACGAACTGGCTGAGCACCACGACCGGGAGGTCAGGTCGCTCGGTGCGCAGCGCGACGGCCGCGCGCAGCCCATCGTCGCGGCGGCCCGGCGGCATCCGGATGTCGGTCAGCACCAGGTCCGGTCTGTGGTCGCGGGCCGCCACCAGCAGGTCCGGTGCGGACCCGACGGCCGCGCACACAGTGAAGTCGAAGCGGGTCAGCAGCGCGACCAGACCCTCCCGCAGCAGCACCTCGTCCTCGGCGAGCACGACCCGGGTCACCGACGACATGGCAGCTCCACCCGGACCACTGTAGGCCCGCCGGGCGGGCTGGAGAGCAGCAGCCGGCCGTCCACGGCGGCGACCCGGTCGGCGAGCCCGGTCAGGCCGGTACCCCGGGCCGGGTCGGCACCGCCGTGGCCGTCGTCGGTCAGCTCGACGACGAGGTCACCGCCGACCCGGGTGAGGCGTACGTCGGCGCGGGTCGCCCGGGCGTGCCGAGCCAGGTTGCCCAGCGCCTCGGAGATCACGAAGTAGGCGGTGGTCTCCACGATCTCCGGCAACTCGTCGTGCAGGTCGGCGTGCACGGCGACCGGGATGGTGGCGGCGTCGGCCAGCTCGCGTACCGCGCCGGCCAGGCCGAGGTCGGTGAGGCTCTGCGGGCGGATGCCGTGCACCAACTGCCGCAGCATCACCATCAGACCCCGGGCCTGGTCGTGCGCCACGGCTAGTGGTCGGGAGGCGGGGGAGTCCTCGGGTACGTCCAGCCGGGCCAGCCCCAGCTGGAGAGTGAGGCTGGTGAGCCGGGGCTGTGCGCCGTCGTGCAGGTCGCGCTCGATGCGGCGGCGTTCGGCCTCGTACGCGCCGACCAGTCGGGTGCGGGAGCGGGTGACCTCACGCAGCGCCGCCGCGTCCACCGGGTGGGCCAGCAACCACCGGGCCACGGCTGCCTGGACGGCGGCGAGCAGACCGACGGCATACCAGAGAACCGGGATGAGCAGCACCCCCACGATCGCGTACGGAATGGCCTCGCCGGTGCTGTCGATCGGCTGCCAGATCACCACCGGCTGGTTGGCGTCGCCGGCCAGCCAGGGGCTGGAGATCATTCCAAGGTCGAGCAGCACCAGCACCAGGAACACCCAGTACGCGACCGGAGCGAACCCGCCCAGCCAGAACAGGTACGCCACCTCCCGCCAGGTCGCGGCGCTGCGGTAGCGGGCGACCAGGCCCGGCCACGGCGACGGCGACGGTGGACGACCGTCGACGAGCCCGACCCGCCACCGCTCGACGATGGCCACCGGGAAGCTCACCAGCGGGGCCAACGCCAACAGGGTGAGGCTGCCGGTCGCCAGGAACAGCATCAGTGCGATGCTCGGCGGTCGGCCGTGCTGGCGGAGCCCGTTGACGGCGGCCAGCAGTGGCGCGCCGATGACGAGCAGCCCGACGCCGAGCACGCCGGCGATCGGCACTGTGGTCACCAGGTAGGCCAGCGCGCGCCAGGGCCACGCGGAGATCAGCCAGCGGCGGCGGCGCAGCGCCTCGGCCAGGTGCGAAGGGTGTTCCGTGGTCATGCAGAAGACGCTAATCGGGTGCGACCGGGTGCCCCAGCCGTCCAGATCCACTCTTCGGGGTATGCCCAGCAATACCCGCGAACGGGTGTGCGGGGTTCGGAAACGGGAAGAACGCGCCGTCACGCGGCCCGCGTGACCTGTGCTGGCGGCGGCTGGAGAGACATGGGTGCCAGAACCTTCGTGGTGGTCGGCGGGACCAGCGGTCTCGGCCTCGCGGTGGCCCGACTGCTCGTCGACGAGCATCAGGTAGTGGTGTTCGGCGACGTGCCGGCCGAGGTCGCCGCCGCGACCGACGAGCTGGGTTGCGACGGCGCCGTCTGCGACATCTCCTCCTACGAGCAGGTCCGCGACGGGTTCGCCGATGTGGTCGGGCGCTACGGCACGATCGACGGGGTGGCGGCCTGCGCCTCCATGTGGGCGGGCGGCGACCTGGGGGACCTGTCGGTGGAACACATCCGCCGGGCCGTGGAGATCAACGTTCTGGGCATCACGTACCTGCTGCGGGAGTCGGTGCAGCACCTGCACCGACAGGGCCACGGCAACGTCGTCTACATCGGCGCTCTGGCGCTGGCGGCCCCCCGGCCCGGCATCCCCGTCTACCGGGCCACCAAGAGCTACGGCAACAGCCTTGTCGACTCGCTGGCCGAGGCCCAGCACAGCAACCGGGTCAAGGTGATGCAGCTGCATCCCGGGCCGATGCCGACGCGGCTACAGGAACGGGTGGGCGCCGAGTTCCTGGACGAGGTGTACGCCATGCCCGAACAGGTCGCCACCGAGGTCGTCCGGTTGCTGCTGCTCGAACCCGACGACCTCTACGTCTCCGGTGAGCGCGTGCTGCGCGCGGACGGGCGGTGGTGACGGCCGCAGCCGGACCCGCCGACCGTCCGGCCTCGGCCTGGGCGCCGCTGCGGACGGCGGTCTACCGCAACCTGTGGCTTGCCCTGCTCGCCGCCAACATCGGCACCTGGATGCAGACCGTCGGCGCGCAGTGGCTGCTGATCAACCACTCCAACGCCTCCGCCCTTGTCGCGCTGGTGCAGACCGCCAGTCTGCTGCCGGTGCTGCTGCTGGCGTTGCCCGCCGGGGTGCTGGCCGACAGCTTCGACCGCCGGCACCTGCTGATCGCCGTGCAGCTTTTCCTGGTGGCGGTGGCGGTGGCGTTGACGCTGCTCACCCTGACCGGCCGGATGCCGCCGGCGCTGCTGCTGACCCTCACCTTCGCGTTCGGGGTCGGGCAGGCGCTGACCCTGCCGGCCTGGGCGGCGGTGATCCCGGAGCTGGTGCCGCAGGACCAACTGCGGTCGGCGTCCGCGCTCGGTTCGATAAGCGTGAACGTGGCGAGGGCGGTCGGGCCCGCGGTGGCCGGCGTGCTGATCGCCCGTACCGGCGTCGCCCCGGTCTTCGGTAGCAACGCGGTCGCCTTCGGGATCTTCGCGTACGCGTTGTGGCGCTGGCGTCCCGGTAACGCGCGCGCGGTCGAGGTGCCGGAGCGGTTCACCGCCGCGTTGCGCGCCGGCAGCCGCTACGTACGCCACTCGCCAACCGTCCGCCGGCTGTTGCGCCGTGCGCTGGTATTCGTGGTTCCGGCCAGCGCGCTGTGGGCGTTGCTGCCGTTGGTGGCGAGTCGGCGGCTGGGGCTGGGCTCGGGCGGGTACGGGGTGCTGTTGGCCGCCCTCGGCGTGGGCGCCATCGCGGGTGGCGTGTTGTTGGCCGTGATCCGCGCCCGGCTGTCGGCCAACCAGCTCCTGCTGATCGCCGGGGCGCTGTTCACAGTGGCGCTGACAGTGGTCGGCACCGTGCGGGTGGTGCCGCTGGTGCTGCTGGCCCTGCTGCCCGCCGGGATGGCCTGGGTGACGGTGCTGGCCAACGTCAACGCCGAGATGCAGCTCTTCCTGCCCAGCTGGGTACGGGCCCGGGGCCTGGCCGTCTACCAGGTGTGCTTCGCCGGTGGACAGGCCGCCGGCGCGCTGCTGTGGGGTCTGGTGGCCGAGATGGCCGGGCTGCTCCTCGCGTACCTGGCGGCGGCGGCGCTGATGCTCGTCGGCACCCTGACGAGTCGGATCTGGCCCTTGCCGGACCTGCGGTCGGTGGACCGGGAACCGGCGGCCTACTGGCCGCAACTGCACCTGGCGCACGAGCCGGACCCGGGGGTGGGACCGGTGCTGGTGATGGTGCAGTACACCGTCCGCCCGGAGCGGACCCAACGGTTCCTGGCGGCGATGGACCTGGTGCGTGGCGCGCGGCAGCGGACCGGCGCGATGCGCTGGGGGCTGTTCCGCCCGGCCGAGACGGTGGACCGGTTCGTCGAGGTGTATCTCGTGCCGTCCTGGGACGAGCACCTGCGCCAGCACGGTGGCCGGTTGACCGGTGAGGACCGCGCGGCCGAGCAACGGGCCCGGGAGTTGACCGACGGGGAGCCGGAGGTCCGACACCTGGTGCCCGCCGCTGCCGGTCCGACGCTGTCCGACGACCGCGAGGCGCTCTGACGCACGCCTTGGCGCGACAGCGCGGACCACCCGGGAGCGGGCCGGCGAGGGCGTACTGCGTACGGCCGCGTTGTTAGGATGGCCGCACCATGGCGAGTGAGCGCAAGGCGACAGCGGACCCGGCCCGCAGCCTGGCCCTTCTCTGGCGCACCCGGGAGCCGACCAGCCGCAGCGCGGGTCCGGCGCTCAGCGTCGACCGGATCGTCCGGGTCGCGATCGACATCGCCGACGCCGAGGGGCTCGACGCGCTGACCATGCGTCGGGTCGGTGAGGCGCTGGGGGTCGGCACGATGTCGGTCTACACCTACGTGCCGGGCAAGACCGAACTCGTCGCCGTCATGATCGACACCGCGTACGGCGAGATGCCGCGCCCCACCGTCGAGGGCGACTGGCGGACCAGGCTGGAACGGATCGCCCGCGACAATCTGGCGCTCTACCAGCGGCATCCCTGGATGCTGCGGGCCGAGACGACCCGACCGGTGCTCGGCCCGCACCTGATGGCCAAGTACGACTACGAGCTCGGCGCGATCGTCGACATCGGGCTCACCGACGTCGAGGTCGACGCGGTGCTCACCCTTGTGCTGGGTCACGTCAAGAGCGCAGCCCGGGCCGCCTCCGAGGTGGTCGACCTGGAGCGCGAGACGGGCATGACCGACGGTCAGTGGTGGCAGTCGCACGCGCCCTGGTTGGAGACCTTCCTGAAGCCCGGCGCCTACCCGACCGCGTCCCGGGTCGGCACTGCGGCCGGCCAGCAGCACGGCGCCGCGTACGGCCCGGAGTACGCGTTCGAGTTCGGGCTGCAACGTGTTCTCGACGGGATCGCGGTGGTGGTCGCCGAGCGGGCGGCCAACCGATAGCCGGCCCTAGCGTGCTGCCCGTCGAGCCAGCCGGGCCAGCGAGCGCGCCGACGGGCTGCCCGGCTCGGCGTGATAGACCACCAGCGACTGGGTGGTGCCGCTGATCGTGAGCTTCTCGTAGCGCAGCGCCAACTCGCCCAGCTCCGGGTGCTGGAACACCCGCACCCCGCCGCCCGCACGGGCCGTGACGTCGTGCCGGGCCCACAACCGGCGAAACCGCTCACTGCCGGCCGTCAGCTCCTCTACCAGCTCGATGAGGCGGGGGTCGTCCACCTCGGGGCCGACCTGTGCGCGCAGTCCAGCCACCGCGTTGGCCGCGACCGCCGTCAGAGCCGGATAGAGCGCCGGCACGCTCGGGTCCAGGAAGACCGCGCGCAGCAGGTTCACCCCGGTCGTGAAGATCGGCGCCAGCGCGGTCGCGGCGGGGTTGGCGAAGAGCACGTCCAGGTGTCGACCGTGCACGAAGGCGGGAGTCTCAGCCCACGAACCGACCAATTGCCGGATGCCCACCGGCACCCGCTCCGAGGGTCGCGCCGCGCGGCGGGCCGGCACCGGCCGGGCCAGGCCGTGCAGGTGTGCCGCGGCCTCCGCGTCCAGCATCAGCGCGCGCGCCAGCGCCTCGACCACCTGCGTCGACGGGTGCCGGTCGCGCCCCTGCTCCAAGCGGAGGTAGTAGTCGGCGCTGATGCCGGCGAGTAGCGCCGCCTCCTCGCGGCGCAGGCCCGGCACCCGCCGACGGCCGTGCGCGGGCAAGCCGACGTCACCCGGCCCGATCAGCTCGCGCCGGGCACGCAGGTATTCGCCCAGCGGGCCGGCCGTGCTCACCCGCCCATCGTAGGAGCCGCCACCGACCGCCCAGCCTGGTCCTGCCACTACCAGGAAAAACAGGGAACCGGCTAGCGCCTGCCGTCGGGGTGACAGTGTCGGAGTAAGCGTGATCGAGAGACGGGACAGCAATGACAGAGCGCATCACGACCCCCTTCGGTTTCGCCTCGACCGCCGACGAGGTCATCGCCGGGGTCGACCTGAGCGGCAAGCGGGCCATCATCACCGGCGGCGCCGCCGGTATCGGCATCGAGACGGCCCGTTCGCTCGCCGCCGCCGGCGCCGAGGTCGTGCTCGGGGTCCGCCGGGTCGCGGCGGGCGAGCAGGCCGCCGCCGACATCGCGGCCAGCATCGGCGCGGAGCGGGTCACCGTCCGTGCGCTGGACCTGGCCGACCAGACGTCGGTACGCCAGTTCGTCGCCGGTTGGGACCAGCCGCTGCACATCCTTGTCAACAACGCGGGGATCATGGCGCTGCCCGAGCTGGAGCGCACCGCCGAGGGCTGGGAGATGCAGTTCGCCACCAACTTCATGGGGCACTTCGCGTTGACAGTCGGCCTGCACGACGCCCTCGCCGCAGCCGGCGGCGCCCGGGTGGTGTCGGTCAGCTCCAGCGGCAACCTCTTCTCCCCGGTGATCTTCGACGACCTGCACTTCGCGTTCCGGCCGTACGACCCGTTGCTGGCCTACGGGCAGTCCAAGAGCGCCGAGGCCCTGCTCGCCGTGGAAGCCACCCGCCGCTGGGCCGGCGAGGGCATCTACTCCAACGCGCTGAACCCGGGCGCCATCGCGACCGGCCTGCAGAAGCACACCGGTGGGCTCAAGTCGCCCAAGGAGATGCACAAGACCCCGCAACAGGGCGCCGCGACCTCGGTGTTGCTCGCGGCGTCCCCGCTGCTGGACGGCGTCGGCGGTCGCTACTTCGAGGACTGCGCCGAGGCCCCGGTCGTCACCGAGCGGCCCGCCGACTACAGCGGCGTGGCCGCGTACGCGGTCGATCCGGGCAACGCCGAGCGGCTCTGGACCGTGGCGTCCGGCCTGATCGCCTGAAGGATGGCGATGGCCGGCGACCAACCGCGACGAGACGACGTGGTGGAGTTGCGGGTGCACGGTGTGTCCGGGGCGGACCCGACGGTCATCCTCGACCAGCCGCAGGTCCGGCAGGTCGCCGGCGACGGCAGCGGAGGCTTCCACCGGTCCGCCGGGTCGGACGGGGTCGGCCCGGACGGGGTGACGCTGGAGGCGTACCGCTGGGGGGACCTGCCCTCGGGCACCGTCGGCCGGACCCTCGCCATGGTTTTCCTCCTGCCGTTCATGCTCAGCAACGTGGCCGTGTGGATGCGCCCGACCGGTCGCCGCCGCGCCGCCGCGGTCAGCGTGCTGTGTCGGCTCCTCGCACTCAACCTCACAGTGCTGTACGTGGTGTCCATCGCCGGAGTCGCCCTCGACCTGCTCGCCTGGCAGTGTCTCGGTGCGGCCCGCTGCCGCCCGCCCTTCGACACCATGGCCGGGCTCGACGGCCGGCACGTCGGGCAGCGACTGGCAGTGCTGGCGTTCCTGCCGATCGCCGCCATAGCGCTCCTGCGCCTGCTCGGCACCCGTCGGTCCGGCCCGGCCGACAACCCACTGTGGGCCGTGGAGCCCCTGGTGCACCGGCTGCGCGCGATCCACGTGGCCGCAGCCCTCGCCGCACTCGATGTCGTGCTGCTCACGGCCCGTCGTGCCAGCGGCGCGACGTTCTCCACGACCCTGCTGCTGGCGCTCAGCGCGGCGGTGTTGCTGACCTGCGTCGGTCTGCTCGCCGCTCCGGGACTGATCGACCGGGCGGCTACCGCGCGAACTGCCACCTGGACCGCCCGCACGGCGGGCGTCGTGGCGGCCGTCCTGAGCGTGGTGACCCTCGCCACGGTGGCGAGCGACCGGCGCGACTGGTCGTCGGCGACCGGGCTTCCCGGCTACGACGGGCTCGCGGCTGTGGCGCTGTTCGGCCAGATGATGTTGCTGGTGCTGCTCAGCGCGGTGGTGCTGTGGCAGCGCGGTCGGGTGGGCGGCCGGTCCGCGCTGCCGGGTGGCCTGGGCGCGGCGGTCCTCGCCGCCATCGCGGTCGGCCTGACCGGCGCGCTCTCCGCCGGCCTCGTCTACCAGACGGGGGAGTTGCTCGGTGGCTACCGCGGTGACGGTGGGCCACCGTCGCCGTACCGCTGGACGCTGCTGGCGTTCTTCCTGCACGTGGTCGCGGCGGTGCTGGTGTGTGGCGCGTTGACGGTCGTGTCGCGGCGGCGCCGGCGGCGTGCGGCGGCGGCGATCACCGCCCGTGACTTTCCGGTCGTGCCACCGGAGGCGGTCGGGCGGCTACGGCTGGCCACGAAGACGATCGCCCGGGCTCGGTTCACCGAGTGGTTGGGCCTGCTGGCCGCCGCGTACGCGGTGCTCGCGGTGGTCGGACTGGCCACGAGTCTGGTGGGGCGTACCGGGCGCGAACCGGAGGAGTTGACCCGGCAACTGCTCGGGCTGCCGGCCGGCGCCGTCCAGATGGGGCTCAGCGGGGGCAGTTTTCTCCTCGCCGCGTTGCTGCTCACGCTGGTGGCCGGCGGCGTGTTCGCCTACCGGACCGCGTGGTTCCGCCGGCACGTCGGCATCCTGTGGGACCTGGGCACCTTCTGGCCCCGGGCCGCGCACCCGTTCGCACCACCGAGCTACGCCGACCGCGCGGTGCCGGAACTGGCCGACCGGATCAGCCAACTGGCCGAACGGCACGTCGGTGTGTTGCTCTGCGGGCACAGCCACGGCTCCGCGCTGCTCGCTCTCGCGGTGCTGCGGCTGCCCCCGCGCGTACGTCAACGGGTCGCGCTGCTCACCTACGGGTCACCGCTGGACCGCCTGTACGCCCGGCTCTTCCCGGCCTACCTCAATGAGAAGGTGCTACGTGAGATAGGGGAGCGGGTCGAGTGGCGGTGGCTCAACCTCTGGCGGGACACCGACCCGGTCGGTGGCTGGATCTTCGCCGCACACCGCCCCGGCGATCCACCCCCGGACCCGACCGATCCGGCGGGCCAGGTCGACAGGCGGTTGCGGGACCCACCGAACCTGCTGCCGGCGCCGGGGGAGCGGTCCGCGCCGCCGCTACGGGGGCACCATCCGGGCGAGACCGACCCCGAGTTCCGGGCGGCGGTGCGCGAACTGGCCGAACGTCTTCGTGGTGCTGGCTGAGCCTGCCGGCCGCGGGCCGGGCGGTACGGGGACCCCACTGCGGTCAACGGTCCATCCCGGGAATCCGGTCGGACTCCGCCACCGCCGCTCGGACCTTGCGGAGCGTGGCGTCGGGGGCACGGATCGCGGCGCGCCAGCGGTCCAGCGTCCGGGTGAGCACCCGGACCACGAACTGCAACTGGTTGACCTGCTCGCGGAGCATGCCCAGCTCGGACCGGGCGCTGAACGCCTCGCCCTCCAACTGGGTGATCCGTGTCTGCAACGGCTGCACGAGCGTGAGGGCGGCCTCGGTGAGCGTGTCGGCGGCATCGGCCTTGAACTTGCCGCGCTGCACCACGACGGTGGCGATGGCGGCCAAGCCGGTGCCTCCGCCGAGGATGCCGAGCACGCTGAGCGCCACCTGCACCCAGTGGGGTGCAGCCGGTGCGGGTGCGGTAATCACGTGACACCTGCCTGCAACTGTTCGTAGGTCACAAATTCGCACGCTCGGGCCAGGCGACGCAGATCGATGGCGATCTGCGCGGCCCGCCAGAGCGACCCGACCGTCACCGCGATCACGAACGACGTGGCGACGATGGAATTTCGACCCGACATGACCAACAGGGCTACCGAGTACATGCCGGTGAGCGTGCCGAGCACCAGTACCGACGCGAGTTCGAGGCCGAGCCCGGTGGAGAGCCGGCCGGGCCAGAGGATGCCCAGTAGTCCACCCACGCCCACCGCGATCAGACCCAACTCCCAGGCGACCTGGATGGGATGCGGCATCGACGTCTGTACGGACGTCGGCCGGACGTTGAGGGCCATCATGAGAATGCCGCAGAGCGGTGCGGCGGCCAGGACAGCGATCTCGTACGGCTGGTGGCGGGATCGGATTCGTAGGTTTCCCACGGCAACTCCTTGGTCGAGGACCGGCGTCCGGCAGCGCCCGGTGGACCAGTGCCGTTCGGTGGGTCGCGACTGTCGAGCTGCGGTCCGTGCGGCGGAGGCCAGTGGTGCGTTGCCTGTGGACGGTCGTTGGGCGAGAAGATGGAGCGGACTCGACGTCGTTGGCTGCCGGTATCTGCCTGTGTATCACCGATGGCCGGTTGGCGTCCACCTGCTGTAACGTCGCATTCCCGCAGGTCAGAGTCCGTTGCTGGCTGGTTTGGGGCTGTGGGACGGGTGCAGCGCGGCGACCCGGCCGCACGACCACCTGGTGACGATGAGTGTCGGATATCTTGCCCAGGGTGACGGCGGCGGCCGGGTCGCCAATCGATCAACGGGCGAGCAGGGCGCGCAGCGCCCGGAGCACCTCCGCCGGGGCCTCCTCCGCCATGAAGTGTCCGCAGGTGACCGTCTGGTGGTCCAGGTCGGGTACCCACGCCCGCCACACCGCCGCCGCGTCGTAGCCCAGCGCCGCACCCCAGTCCTGCTGGAGCACCGTCACCGGCATCCGCAGCCGGTTGCCGGCCGCCCGGTCGGCGGCGTCGTGGGTCACGTCGATCCCGGCGGACGCCCGGTAGTCGGCGACGATCGAGGGAACGGCGTCGCGGGACGCGCGCAGGTACGCGGCCCGCACCTCCGCCGACAGGGCGCCCGGATCACGGGTCCAGACGTCCAGGAAGTGACCGAAGAAGGCGTCCGGGCTGCCCGCGATCAGCTCTTCGGGCAGGCCGGGTGGCTGCGCCATCAGATAGAGGTGAAACGCCACAGCGGCGCTGGCGCCGTGCAACACGTCCCACATGTCCAGTGTGGGTAGCACGTCGAGCAGGGCCAAGTGACTGATCGCCGCCGGATGGTCGAGGCCGGCGCGGAACGCGACCAGGGCGCCCCGGTCGTGCCCGGCCAACGCGAACCGTTCGTGACCGAGCGCGCCGGCCAGCGCCACGATGTCGGCGGCCATTGTGCGCTTGGCGTACCCGGTGCCGTCGGTGTCGAGGGGCTTGTCACTGTCGCCGTAGCCGCGCAGGTCGGGGCAGATGACAGTGTGGTCGGCGGACAGATCGGCGGCGACGTGCCGCCACATGAGGTGGGTCTGCGGAAAGCCGTGCAACAGCACGATCGCCGGTCCGGAACCGCCCACGGCGGCATTGAGCGTCACCCCGTCGGCGACGGTGACGCGTCGGTAGTCGAATCCGTTGATCTTCGGGTCCACGGGGAACCTTCCTGGTGAGCAGTGCCGGCGGGGGCAGCGGCCCGTCGCCGTCGTACCTCACCGAGCCTGCCCGGCGGTGATCAGCAGCCGGTCAGCGTCGGATCAGTGCCGGCCAGGCCACGGGCCTAGATTGGTGCCATGACCAGGCAGCTGACGGCGCCCGTCGCGGTGACCTTCGGCGTACTCGGGCCGGTGACCGCCGCTACCGAGCGCGGCCCGCTCCCGCTGCGGGGACACCGGCAGCGCCTGGTGCTGGGCCGGCTGTTGATCGCCCACGGTCGGGTGGTGCCGGTGGATCGTCTCGTCGACGACCTGTGGGAGGTCGCACCGGACGGCGCGGTCGGCGCGATCCGGACCTTCGTGGCCGACCTGCGCCGGGCCCTGGAACCCGACCGGCCACCCCGCCAGGCACCCCGGATCCTGGTCACCGAGCCGCCCGGGTACGCGCTGAAGGCCGCCCCGGACGCTGTGGACGCCGGACAGTTCGAGGCGGCCGTCGGCGAGGCGGCCCGGCTGCTGGCGGCCGGGCGTCCCGCGCCGGCCCTGGCCGCGCTCGAGTCGGCGCTCGGGCTCTGGCGCGGGCCCGCGTACGCCGACTGCGCCAACGAGTCCTGGGCGGTCGCGGAGATCAACAGGCTGGACGAGCTGCGGATGCTCGCCGTCGAGCGGCGGGCTGAGGCGCTCCTGGCGGTGGGCCGACCGGACGAGGCCGCCGCGGACCTACCGGCACACCTGGCCAGCCATCCGCTGCGCGAGGACGCCTGGCGGCTGCTCGCGACGGCCCGGTACCGCGCCGGCCGGCAGGGCGACGCGCTGGCCGCGCTGCGGGAGGCCCGCCACGTCCTGGTCACCGAGCTGGGCGTGGACCCGGGGCCCGAGCTGCGACGACTGGAAGCCGACATCCTGGCCCAGGCGCCGCACCTCGCCCCGGCCCTCGACCGGGCCGCCACCCCCGGGCTCGGGGAGCCCGTTCGACCCGTCCAGGCCGAGCAGCGCCCCTTCGTCGGCCGCGACGCGGAGTTGGAGCGGCTGCTGCGCGCCGCCGAGGCCGCGTCCCGCCGCCGCCAGCCCACGCTCGTACTGCTCAGCGGCGACCCGGGCGCCGGCAAGACGGCACTGGCCGAGGCCCTGGCCCGATGGCTCGCGGCCGAGGGCTGGACCACGGCATGGGGGCGCAGCCCGGAGTACGAGGGCGCGCCACCGGCGTGGCCGTGGACCCAGATCACCGACGCGCTCGCCGGGCCCGCCCCCGCCGTCGCCGCCCCAACCGCCCCCGCCGCCGACCCGGCTGACGGCTCGGCTGACCCCGCCACAGTGCGGTTCCGTCGACACCGCGCGGTGGCCTCGCTGATCTCGGCGGTCGCCGACCGGAAGCCGGTCCTGCTGGTCCTCGACGACCTGCACCGCGCCGACGGCGACACCCTGGACCTGCTGACCGCACTGCTCACCGGCCCGCAGCCGGCCAGCGGGCCGGTGCTGATCCTCGGCAGCTACCGGGCCACCGAGATCAGCCCGGAGCTGACCGCCACCCTGGCCCGCGCCGCAGGGCTGGAGCCGGTCCGGGAGTATCTTGCCGGCCTGCCCGCGTCGGCGACCGGCGAGCTGGCCGGCACCATCGTCGGGGCGGAACTGGACCCGGCCACCGCCCGGTCGATCCACCAGCGCAGCGGCGGTAACCCGTTCTTCGTCCGCGAACTGGCCCAGCTCTACGAGAGCACGGGGCAGGCGGGGTTGGCCGCCGTGCCGCCCGGGGTACGCGACGTGATCCGGCACCGGTTGGCGCAGCTACCCGCCGCCACCCGTACCGTGCTGCGGCAGGCGGCAGTGTTCGGCCGGGACCTCGACCCGGACGTGCTGGGCGTGTTGGCCGGTGACCCGACGACAGCGCTGGACGCCGTGGACGGCGCCCTGGCAGCCGGGTTCCTCACCGAACGGGAGCCCGACGGGCGGCTGCGCTTCACCCACATCCTGGTCCGCGACACGCTCTACGCCGACCTGTCCGCGCCGCGCCGCGCCGCCTGGCACGCGGCCGTCGCCGAGGTGTTGCGACAGCGGGAACCCGTCGAGCCGGCGGCCCTCGCGTACCACCTGCTGCGCGCCGGCGGGCCGGTGTACGCCGCCGAGGCATCGACGTACGCCCGGGTGGCGGCCGAGCGGGCCGAACGGGGCGGCAACCCGCACGAGGCCGCCCGCCTGTGGGGCCAGGCGATCGAGGCGTACGACAGGGCCGGCGGTGTCGAGCCGCGTGGGCGGGTGACAGCGCTGCTCGGCCTGGGGCGGGCGCTGGCCGTGACGGGCCGGCTGGCCGAGGCGCGGCTACGGCGTGCCGAGGCGATCACCGTCGCCGAGACCACCGGCGACCCCCTGCTGATGCAGCAGGCGCTGGCTGGCTTCGACGTGCCCGCCAGTTGGACGCGCAACGACGACGACCTGCTCTCCGGGCACATCGTCCGAGCCGCCGAACACGCCCTGACCGCGCTCGGCCCGACCGGCTCGGCGCAACGCAGCCGGCTGCTGAGCACCCTCGCGCTGGAGCTACGCGGCACCACCACCGATCGTGGCCGCCGCGCCGCCGCCGAGGCCGAGACGATCGCCCGCGACATCGGCGATCCCGGGCTGGTGGCCTTCGCGCTCAACGCCCGCTTCATGCACACCTTCCACCGCGTCGGTCTGGCCGACACGCGGGCCCGGATCGGCCTCGAACTGGTCGAGCTTGCCGCCCGGCACCACCTGGTGACCTTCGAGGTGCTCGGCCACCTCGTTCTGGTCCAGGCCAACTGTGCGCTGGCCGACCGACCCGCCGCCGACGCGCACGCGCGTGCCGCCGACCGCCTGGCCGAACGGTACGAGCTGCCGTTGGTCGGCGTCTTCACCCGGTGGTACGCCGCACTGCGCCTGGCATTCGACGGCGACTCGGACGCTGCGGCGCGGGCGTACCGCGCTGCCGCCGAACGACTACCCGCCGACGGTATGCCGGGACTGGCCCAGGGGTTGCTGCCGCTCGCCCTGCTCGGCCTGCGCCTGGCCGACGCCGCACTAGTAGGCGACGCCCACCTGGTCGCCGAGGGGCGGCCGATTCCCGGGCCGGACGACGAGGGCTGGGCACGGCTGGACTGGGGCCCGTACGAGCCCTGGGTGCAGCCCCTGCTGCTCGCCGCCGCCGGCGACCGCAGTGCCACCCGAGCGGCACTGCGGGCCCTGCCGGACGGGCCGCACGACCTGCTGCGGGAGGTGCGGCTGTGCCTCACCGCTCGGGCGGCGCTGGCCATCGACGACCGGCCGACCATGGAACGCGTCGCCGCCGCGCTCCGCCCGGCCGTCACCGAACTGGCCGCCGGCAGCGGTGTGGTCACCGTCGGCCCGGTAGCCGGGCACCTCGCGGATCTGGCCGCTGCTCTGGGCCGCGACGAGGAAGCCGCCGAGCACCGCCGTACCGCCCGGGTGCTCACCGCACGTTTCCGCGACGGCGACCCAACCTGAGCCCCCCTGCTTACCTGGCGACTTGCCGGTTTGGGCCGGAACGCACCGGCGGGTGCGGTCAGATGGAACCACCGGCGCGTCCGCCGTCGGCCATGGTCCGAGGGGGTGTACGCGTGGAGGCGCTCATCCTGATCGTGGCGCTCGGCCTCACCGTCCTCGTCGGCACCACCCTCGGCGGCCGGTACCGGGTCGCCCCGCCGGTCCTGCTCATCGCGTTGGGCGTACTGCTCGGGCTCACGCCGCCGCTGTCCGAGGTAACCCTGGAACCCGACCTGGTCCTTCTGATCTTCCTGCCGGCGATCCTGTACCGGGAGAGCCTCACCATCAGCCTGCGGGAGATCCGGGCCAATCTGCCGGTGATCGGGCTGCTCGCCGTGGTGCTGGTGGTGCTCACCATGGTCACCGTGTCGTTCGCCGCGCAGGCGTTCGGGGTGAACCCCGCAGCCGCCTGGGTGCTCGGCGCGGTCCTCGCGCCGACCGACGCCGCAGCGGTCACCGGCCTGGCCAAGCGGCTGCCCCGGAAGCTGCTCACCACCCTGCACGCGGAGAGCCTGATCAACGACGGCACGGCGCTGGTGGTCTTCGCGGTGGCAGTGGGTCTGCTCAGCCACAGCGACAAGCCTGGCGTGCTGGGCATCGGCGAGGAGTTCGTCGGCGCCAGCGTCGGCGGCGTGGTCGCGGGTCTGCTGGTGGGGGCCGCAGTGGTGCTGATCCGCAAACGGCTCGACGATCCGCTGCGCGAGGGCGCGCTCAGCGTGCTGACCCCGTTCGGCGCCTTCCTACTCGCCGAATCCGTGCACGCCAGTGGTGTGCTGGCGGTGGTGGTCGCCGGCCTGGTGCTGGCCTACGCCGGCCCACGGGTGATCCGCGCCCGGTCCCGGGTGCTGGCGTACGCGTTCTGGGACCTGTCCACCTTCCTGATCAACGGCGGGTTGTTCGTCCTGCTCGGTACGCAGATTCCCCGCGCGGTCCGGGGCATCACCAGCACCTCGCCCGAGCGGGCGCTGCTGATCGTGCTGGTGGTCACAGTGGTTGTGATCGGCACCCGGCTGCTCTTCATCTACCTCACCGCGCAGTCGGCGCGGCTGCGACGCCGCCGGATGGTGGACGACGACGGCCGAGGTCCCTCAGCCTGGCGGGTGGGGACCGTCGCGGGCTGGTCCGGTTTCCGGGGCGCGGTCTCGTTGGCCGCCGCCCTGGCCGTGCCGACGGTGATGGTCGACGGCCGACCGGTGGTCGAACGCGATCTGATCATCTTCGTCACCGCGCTGGTGATCGTGCTGATCATGCTGCTTCAGGGCACCACCCTGCCGTTGGTGGTGCGCTGGGCCGGGTTGAGCGGCGACCCGGAACGCGTCGACGAGGCCCGCAACGCCCGGCGGCGGGCCACCGAGGTGGGCCTGGCCGCCCTACCGCAGGTCGCCGCGGAGGTCGGTGCCCGGGATGACTCGGTGCGCCGGCTGGAGGCCGAGTACCGGCGGCATCTGGAGGACCTCAACGAGAGCGGCGGAAACACCGCCGAGGAGCGCCGGCTGGAGCGCCGACTGCGCCTCGGCGTCCTCGCCCACAAGCGGCGCGAGGTCACCCGACTGCGCGACAACCGGGAGATCGACGACCTGGTGCTCCAGGAACTCCAGGCCGCGTTGGACAACGAGGAGATCCGGCTGCTGGGGCGCGGACCCAACGAGTGATCGAGGGCTCAGAGCACCTGGTCGAGGAACCGGCGAAGCCGCGGATGCTCGGCCCGCTCGAAGATCGCCTCGGGTGGGCCGGCCTCCAGCACCACGCCCCGGTCCATGAAGGCGACGGTGTCGGCGACCTGCCGGGCGAAGCCCATCTCGTGGGTCACCACCACCATGGTCATGCCGGCGGCGGACAGGTCGGCCATCACCGCGAGGACGCCCTTGACCAACTCCGGGTCGAGCGCCGAGGTGGCCTCGTCGAAGAGCATCACCTCGGGCCGCAGCGCCAGCGCGCGGGCGATCGCCACCCGCTGCTGTTGACCACCGGAGAGCTGCGCCGGCCGGGAGTTCGCCTTGCCGGCCAGCCCCACCAGCTCCAACTGGGCCCGGGCGACGGTCTCCGCCTCGTCCGCACCGAGCTTGCGCAGCCGGCGCAGGGCCAGCGTGACGTTGCGCAGCACGCTCATGTGCGGAAAGAGGTTGAACTGTTGGAACACCATGCCCACCCGCTGCCGCAACGCGTCCGGGTCGTCGCCCAGCACGCTGCGCCCGTCCAGCAGCACGTCGCCCCGGTCCGGTTCGATCAGCCGGTTGATGGTGCGCAGGAGGGTGGACTTACCCGACCCGGACGGCCCGATGACGCAGGCCGTCGCGCCCCGGGGCACCGAGAGGTCGACGCCGCGCAGCACTCGGTTCGGTCCGAAGGCGAGGTGCACGTCGCGTACGTCGAGGCTGACCGATGTCGTCGTGGCGGTGGTCATCGCCGATCTCCTTCCGTCGCTGCGTACGACGCGATGTCGTCGTCCTCTTCGGTCGACGCGGTGGCCGGCCGACCGTTGCGCAGCCGCCTGTCGATCCAGTTGACGACGTGCGTCAGCGGGACTGTCAACGCCAGGTAGCAGAGCCCCGCCAGCAGCAGCGCCGACTCGTTGCCGGTGGTGGCCGCGTAGTCCTGCCCGATCCGGAACAGCTCCCGCTGGCTGGCCACCAGGCCGAGGAAGTAGACCAGGCTGGAGTCCTTGATCAGCGCGATGAGCTGGTTCACCCAGGCTGGCAGCACCCGCCTGATGCCCTGCGGAATGATCACCAGCCGCATCGAGTCTGCCCAGGAGAAGCCGAGCGCCCGCGAGCCCTCCAACTGGGCGGCCTCCACCGACTG
Organism: Micromonospora sp. NPDC048842; assembly: GCF_040649935.1. Taxonomy (NCBI): domain Bacteria; kingdom Bacillati; phylum Actinomycetota; class Actinomycetes; order Micromonosporales; family Micromonosporaceae; genus Micromonospora; species Micromonospora sp. NPDC048842. The sequence goes on from NZ_JBEZGK010000005.1 coordinate 234,094, forward strand.
GATGCCCGAGCGGAAGATCTCCCCGATGTACGCGGCGGCGATGAGCGACAGCGCCAGGATGCCCAACGGGTAGGGGTCCGGCCCCCAGACCTGCATGCCCAGCGGGGCCAGCCCGACGCCGATCAGCAGGATCGTCGCCGCGGCCGGCAGTCCTCGGAACACGTCGGTGTAGACCCGCGCCGGCCAGCGCAGCCAGCGGCTGCGGGAGATCCCGGCGACGGCCAGCAGCAGGCCCAGTACCGAGCCGAGCAGGGCGGCGGAGACCGCCAGGATCAGCGTGTTGGGCAACCCGACGGTCAGCATCTCGGGCAGTGCCTCGCGCATCGCGTCCCAGTCGAAGAAGGTCTCCCACAGGGTGCTCAACGGATCCATCGGTCGCTCCTCCTACCGCCCCGCTCGCTCGTCACCGGCTCAGGACGCGGTCGACGCGGACGCCGACGGCGCAGCCGACGCGGACGGGGCCTGCACAGTGCCGCTGCCCGGCGTGAAGTCCGCCGGGATCGGCCGGCCCGGGTAGTACTGCGCCTGCAACCGGCTCCAGGTGCCATCGGCGACGACCTCGTCGAGGCCCTTGTTGAGCGCCTCGCGCAGCTTGTCGTTCCCCTTGGCCACGGCGTACGCGGTCGGTGCCGGGCTGAGCTCCTTGGCCGCTACGGTGATCTTGCCGTTGCTGTCGGTGGCCGACTTCTCGCCGATCTCCGCCGGGGCGATCCAGGCGTCGGCGGTGCCCGCCTTGAGCTGGTTGATCGCGCCGTTGTAGTCCGGCACCCGCACCGGGTTGAGCTGCTTGCCGCTGGCGTAGTCGTCCTGGACGGTGCCCTGCACCACCACTACCCGCTTGCCGGCGAGCTGGTCGAAGCCGGTGATCGGCGAGCCGGCCGGGACGTCCAGGCCGAAGTAGCCGAAGTCGTAGCCGTCGCCGAAGTCGACAGTCTTCTTGCGGGCCTCGGTGATGGTGATCGAGGAGCTGCCCACGTCGAACTTGCGGTTGTTGACCTGGCTGAGCAGCGCGGAGAAGTCGGTGCCGACGAACTCGACGGTGAGGCCGAGCTTGCCGGCCACGGCGGTCAGCAGGTCGTTGTCGAAGCCTGTGAACTTGCCGTCCTTGAGGTACACGTTCGGCGGGGCGTCGGTCAGCGTTCCGGCGCGCAGCACACCCGCCTGGGCCAGGCCGTACGGGTTGGCGGTGGCGTCGGACGAGCTGTCGTCGCCGCAGGCGGTGAGGGCGGTGGCGGCAAGGATCGTGGCGGCGCCCAGGGCGGCGGCGCGGGTCAGGGCAGGAAGGAATCGCACTGGTGTCTCCGAAGGGTGGTGTCTCGGCGCGCACGGACGTGCGCCACCGACGGCGCGCCCGATGGGCGTACCGGTGGGAAAGAGCTGGGGAAGGGGGTGCTAGAGCGCGGTGCCGCGACAGGCGGCGCTGCACATTCGCATCATGTCCACGTGCCGTCGCCGGATCAGTGCGGGCGAGGGTCGACCGGTGCGGGAGTCCGCGACGTCGGTCGGTGGTGTGGTGCTGAGGATGCGCATGGTTCTCCCGGGTCTGTGCTGACCTGGGTGCCAGGCCACGCTTGCACCGACGTCCTGCCGGTGCCTGGTCTTCACCCGGGGCACCCCACCGCGGAGGAGGGTTGCCGGCCAGCGAGCCGGGGCTTCGCGCTGGCACTCATGACCTGCGCCGAGGCTAGCAGCACGAACCTGTGGATCGTCCAGTCGTTATGACCACGCTCACGCCGCGCGACGGTCCGCCGGCTCGCAGGTCAGCCGGCGTGCACGTGCGGTCGACGGTGCGGGTCGGGCTCCTGGCGGCGCAGGATCTCCCGGGTCACCGAGGCGATGGCGCCCTGTCCGAATGCCAGGTAGCGCAGGAAGTTGCGGGTGGGGCCGCCCTCGGACCACTCGAAGTAGATGTGGGGGCGCCGACGGCTGCGGTCGCGGATCTCCAGCAACAGGGCGGCGAGCGCGGTGGGCACCGACGAGCTGGCCAGGCTGAGCACCGGGAAGCGGCCGTCGACCACACTGCCGCGGATCAGCAACTCGGTCTCGAAGTCGGACGGGTCGGTGACAGTGACCTCGACGAAGATGACGTCGCTGTCGTCGGGAAAGTCGTTGTCCGCCATGGTCTGCGCCAGCTTGGCGCGGTACTCCGTCTCGTCGCGCCGGTCGGGTTCGTGCGCGATGAGGCGAATCCGTCGTCCGGCGCGTTCGTCGATCATGCGGGCCGCGGCGTGGTCCAGCTCGACGTGGTCGACGCGCAGCTCGTAGGCCCGCATCAGCCGGGACAGCACCGACACCAGGATGATCCCGCCGATGAAACAGGCCGCGATCTTGACGCCGCTCGGACGCTCCACCACGTTCGCGACAGTGGTGTAGACGAAGATCACCGCGATGACCCCGAACGCGATGGTCCGGCCGCGCTGACGCTGCCGCAGCGCCGCGAGCGTCACCGCCGTCGCGGCCGAGGTGATCAACACCAGGACCCCTGTGGCGTACGCGCCGCCCTGCGCGTCCACGCTGGCCTCGAAGACGATCGTGATCAGGAACGCCACCGCGGTGAAGACCAGCACCAGCGGCCGGACGGCTCGCGCCCAGGTAGGCGCCATGCCGTAGCGGGGCAGGTAGCGCGGTACGAGGTTGAGCAGGCCAGCCATCGCCGACGCCCCGGCGAACCAGAGGATTCCGATGGTGGACAGGTCGTAGATGGTGCCGAACACCTCGCCGAGGTGGGCGTGCGCCAGGTAGGCCAGCGCGCGCCCGTTCGCCGGCCCGCCCGGCTGGAAGGCCTCCGGCGGAATGAGCACTGTGGTCGTCACGCTGCTGGTGATCAGGAAGACGCTCATGATCACGGCTGCTGTGGTGAGCAGCCGGCGGGCGCCACGGATCCGGCCCAGCGGTCGTGCCTCCGAGTCCTGCGGGTCACCCCGTACGCTCGGCATGACAGCCACCCCGGTCTCGAAGCCGGACAGACCCAACGCCAGCTTCGGAAAGACCAACAGCGACAGCCCGACCACCAACCACGGATCGCCGTGCCCGGTGGTCAGCATCGTGGCCCAGTCGCCGACCGCGCTCGAATGCGTCGCCACCCGCCAGAGCGCGTCGGCCACCACCACGGCGTTCAGCGTCAGATAGACAGCGACCAGGACGACGGCGATCCCGATGGCCTCGGTGAATCCCTTGAGGAACACCGCGCCCAGCAGCGACACCAGCAGCAGCGTGACCAGCACCTCGTGATCCTTGAGCCCGCTCGGCCAGAACGGGTTCTCGTCGATGTGCGCCGTCGCGTCGGCGGCCGAGAGGGTGATGGTGATGATGAAGTCGGTGGCCGCGAAACCGAGCAGCACCAGCACCAGCAACTTGCCCGGCCAGTAGCTCAGCAGGCGTACCAGCATCGCGATGGAACCCTCACCGTGCGGGCTCTCCACCGCCACCCGTCGGTAGACCGGCAGCGCCCCCAGCAGGGTCACCAGCACCAGCACCAGGGTCGCCACCGGTGAGAGCGCCCCGGCGGCCAGCGCCGCGATGCCCGGCTGGTAACCCAGCGTGGAGAAGTAGTCGACCCCGGTCAGGCACATCACCTTCCACCACGGGTGGTGCCGGTGCTCCGGCGGACGTCCGCCTGGTCCCGGGTGCTGCGCGGCCTGGTCCGAGTCGGCGTCGAGCAGCCACCCCCGCAACCGACCGGCGCGCCTGTTGACCTCCATCGGCGCGTCCCCCGTCATCCCGCCCATGGTCACCGTGAGTATCCGCCCGCCGGGGCGTGCCCGTCCGCCGGTGCCCGGAACTCGCCCGGCGTCAGCACGGGTTTCGGGTCAGATACAGGGGGGAAGCAGCGCCCCCGGGTTGGCGGAGTCACGCCGCACCGGACGTCACCGGGGGAGGGACAGGGCATGGTCGGTGGCCGGCGCTCCCGCTCAGGTGATGGGTTCGGTCGCCAACTGGACGAGTACGAGACCAGGGTCGGCGTGCCGCCATCGACGGAGTCGCCCCATCCACCCGCCGCTGGCGTAGTGGACAGCGCCGTCTACATCAGGGGGCACCGGTTCGCCTCGCCGTCCGGCCTCGCCGAGACGTACCGCTGCCTCCAGGAGCAGGACGGCGCGATGGCCTGGATCGGGTTGTACCGACCCGACATCGAGCAGATCACCTCGCTGGCCCGCGAGTTTCGGCTGCACGACCTGGCGGTCGAGGACGCGATCAACGCCCACCAGCGGCCCAAGCTGGAGAGGTACGGGCACACCCTGTTCGTGGTGCTGCGCGCCGCCCGCTACGACGACCTCCGGGAGGAGGTCGAGTTCTCCGAACTGCACCTGTTCATCGGCCCGGGCTTCGTGGTCACCGTCCGACACGGTGAGGCGCCCGACCTGGCCGCGGTGCGGCGGCGGCTGGAGACCGAGGCGCAGATGCTCGCCCGGGGGCCGGAGGCGGTCCTGTACGCGATCCTCGACCAGGTCGTCGACGGGTACGCGCCGGTGGTGGCCGGGCTGGAGAACGACATCGACGAGATCGAGACCCAGGTGTTCGGTGGCGACCCGAACGCCAGCCGCCGCATCTACGGGCTCAGCCGCGAGGTCATCCAGTTCCAGCGGGCCGCCCGCCCGCTGCTCAGCGTGCTCGACGCGCTGGCCGACGGCGCCGGCAGTGCCAGCGCCGACGAGGAGCTACGCCGCTACCTGCGCGACGTGACCGACCACCTGACCCAGGTGGTGGAGCGGGTGGACGGTTTCCGGCACCTGTTGCAGAACATCCTCACCGTCAACGCCACCCTCGTCTCGCAGCAGCAGAACGAGGAGATGCGCAGCCTCACCGCGGCCAGCTACAGCCAGAACGAGGAGCTGAAGAAGGTCTCCTCCTGGGCGGCGATCCTCTTCGCTCCCACGCTCATCGGCACCGTGTACGGCATGAACTTCGTCCACATGCCGGAGCTGAACTGGCGCTTCGGCTACCTCTTCGCGCTGCTGTTGATGCTGCTGGTCTGCGGCACCCTCTACGTGATCTTCAAGCGGCGCGGCTGGCTCTGAGCCGTGCGGCCGGGATCACTCGATGCCGCGCAGGATGTGCCGTTCGTCCTCGACGTCGTCGTCGCCGGCACTGATCCGGCCGAGCAGTACGGCGGCCGCCCAGATCGTCAGTGGTGTGGCCGCTCCGGTCATTCCGCCGCCGGTCCGGTCGTCCCGGGTCTGGCTCCGCTCCGTGCGCGGTGGCCTGCGCTGAGCCTGCATGGGCCCTGCCTCTCCTCGTCGAAGCCGCCGTGGGTGGCGCGGGGTGACCTCGCGCCACACCGGCCGGGCGGACCGCCTGTGAGCAGCCCACCACCGGTACGACAGCCACTCGAACCTTCCCACGCCCGGCCGCATCCGCACCGCTTGTTTTCGGGTTTCCGACTGTCGCCCGCCAAACCGGACATTACGCCTTGACGGTCGAGGCGTGGTCAAGGCAGCGGGTGGGCGATGCCACGCGCGTGGTCGGTGAGCGCCGCGCCGACCACTGTCGCGGCCAGCGGCAACACCTCCAGACAGCGGCGCACCGCGGCGGCCATCAGCGTGTTCGGCACGCGCATGGACAGCGTGCAGTGCGGCACCCACCGCCCCGGCTGGTAGTGCGCGGCGAGGGCGATGCCGGCGCCGGCGAGCCGGTCGTGCACCAGCCGGTGGTGCGCCAGCAACTCCGGGGTGGGCGCCGGGCCGAGCCAGAGCACCCGACCGACGAACTGACCGGCGTGCTGGAAGTCGAGCCGCAGCGGGGCGGCCACCACCGTCCCCTGTAGCGCCTCGGCGACCTGCTCCGGATCGAAACGGGGCGCCACCATGAGCGAGACGTGCGGACGGTGGCGCTGCTCCAGCAGCGAGCGCATGCTCTGCACCCCCTCGGCCTCCAGCGCGTCCCAGAGAACCCCGATCCGGCGGGTGGCGTCGGGGTCCAGGTACAACTCCACCGCGGCGACCATTCGATCACCGTAGCGGCCGAGGTTTGCGTGCCCTGGTGCGGCGGTACCTGTTGGAAAACCGACCAGAAAGGCGTACCCGTGGACGTGAGTGACCTGCTGACCGAGGCGTACGACAGGCTGCCCGACCTCGTCCGCGCGGCCGTGGACGGCCTCAGCCCCGAGCAACTGCGCCGCCAGCCCGGGCCGGGCGCCAACTCGGTCGGCTGGCTGGTCTGGCACCTCACCCGGGTGCAGGACCACCACGTCGCCGACCTGCTCGACGCCGAGCAGATCTGGGTGAGCGGCGACTGGGCGGGTCGGTTCGGGCTCGCCGCCGACCCCGACAACACCGGCTACGGGCACTCGCCCGCTCAGGTCGCCGCCGTGCGGCCGGAGAGCGCGCAGGCGTTGATCGACTATTACCAGGCGGTCGCGGCGCGTACCGGAAGCTTCCTGGCCGGTCTGGGCCCGGCGGACCTGGACCGTGTGGTCGACGAGGCGTGGGACCCGCCGGTCACCCTCGGCGTCCGGTTGGTCAGCATCGTCGACGACGACCTGCAACACGTGGGCCAGGCCGCCTACGTGCGCGGCCTGATCGAGGCCGGCTGACGCGCCCCTCACCCTCTTCAGGTGAGCCGGGCTCACCCCGACGCGGGTGATCCTGCGGGAAACCGTGGGGAGGGGACCCGATGGGCGCGACGGCCGAGCAGTACCTGGGACAGCTGGACACCGGTCGGCGGCCCGACCTGCCGGAGACCACAGCCGGGACGCTGCGGCTGGACGTCCGCGACGACGGCAGCACCGATCACTGGTACCTGACCATCGCCGACCAACGAGTCCGGGTGACCCGCTCGGCCGACGACGCCGAGCTGGTGGTGCGAGCTGACCGGGCGGTCTTCGACCGGATGGCCCGTGGTGAGCTGCACCCGGGCGCGGGCCTGTTGCGCAACGAGCTGACGGTGCAGGGCAACATGCAACTGCTGATGCTGCTGCGGCGGATCTTCTCCGGACCGGACGGCGCCCGTCATCCGCACGAGCTGGGTCGTGCCGCGTTGGTTGGCCGGGCCGCGACGACAGCTCGGAACGAGCGGTCGTGAAGCAGGAACAGGTGCACGTCATCGCCGGCAACCTGTTCGCGATCAGCGACGCTCAGGGCGACATCGAGGCCGATCCGCAGGTTCCGCTCGGGCTCTTCGCCTACGACACCCGGTTTCTGTCGCACTGGGTGCTCAGGATCGACGGCGAACGGATCAACGCGCTCTCCCGCGACGACCTCACCTACTTCGAAACCCGGTTCTTCCTGGTCCCCGGTGCGGCGAGTCACTACGTCGACGCCGACGTGTCGATCATCAGGCACCGCTCGGTGCACGACTGCCTCCACGAGAACATCACAGTGCTCAACCACTCGTCGGAGCCCGCCGAGTTCACCGTCCGGGTGGAGATGGCCAGCGACTTCACCGACATCATCGAGGTCGGGCAGCTCCGGCGGCGGGCCGTCGAGGTCAGCGCCGACCCGGCGAGGCAGCGGCTCGTGCTGCGCTACCAGCGGGACCGCTTCGTCCGTGAGACCACGGTGCGCAGCACCGTCCCCGCCGACGTGGACGAGCGGGGAATGACGTTCCGGATCCGGATCGCACCCGACGGCAAGTGGGAGACCGACCTGCACGTCAGCGTGACAATGGGCGGCGAGGACGGCCGGGATATCCGCGCCGACATCGAGTCGCACCAGCAGACCGTGCGGACGGGGATGCGCGAGGACCTGGTGGACTGGCTGGACCGGGCACCGCAGCTGGTGGCCGAACGCAAGGGCCTGGAGGAGCTCTACCAGGGCAGTCTCGCCGACCTGGCGGCGCTGCGCTACAGGCCGCTGTCGTACCGCGAGCGGGTGCCGATCGGTGGTCTGCCGTGGTCGATGGGGTTGTGTGGGCGGGACGCCCTCATCACCTGCCTCCAGACGATGGCCTTCACCCCCGAACTGGCTCCCGCGACGCTACGGATGCTGGCGCTCATGCAGGGCGGCCAACTCGACGACGCGCTGGACGAGGAGCCCGGCAAGATCCTGGCCCAGCTCCGGTACGGCGAGACAGGGGCGTTCAGCGACCGGGCTAGCGCGCTGTACTACGGCGCGGCGGACACCACACCGCTGTTCGTCGTGCTGCTCGACGAGTACGAGCGCTGGTCCGGTGACGCGGAACTTGTCCGCGCGCTGCGCCACCCGGCCCGGATGGCGCTGGACTGGATCGACGAGTACGGCGACCTGACCGGGGACGGCTACCTGCGCTACCAGAGTCGAAACGAGCGCGACGGCACCATCAACCAGTGCTGGAAGGACTCCCCGGACGCCATCGTCGATGCCCACGGTCGACAACCCGCCTTCCCCCGCGCCACCTGCGAGTTGCAGGGCTACGCGTACGACGCGAAGCGGCGTGGCGCCCGGCTGGCCCGGGAGTTCTGGGGGGACCCCGAGTACGCCGACCGGTTGGAACGGGAGGCGGCAGCGCTGAAGGAGCGCTTCAACCGGGACTTCTGGCTGCCACACCGGGAGTACTACGCGTTGGCGCTCGACCCGTACGGCGAACCGGTCGATGCGCTGGCCTCCAACATCGGGCATCTGCTCTGGAGTGGGATCGTCGCTGACGACCGAGCGGAGGCTGTCGCCGAGCACCTGGTCGGGCCGCGACTGTTCAGTGGGTGGGGAGTACGCACGTTCGCCACGGGGCAGCGCACGTACAACCCGGTGGGCACACACCTGGGCGCGGTGTGGCCGTCGGACAACGCGCTGATCGCCGCCGGGTTGCGCCGCTACCGCCTCGACGCGCAGGCGGCCCGGATCGCGGACGGCATCTTCGACATGGCGCAGACGCTCGGTGGCGCGGTGCCGGGAGTGATCGCCGGCTACGCGCGCGACCTGACGACCTACCCCGTCCAGTTGACGACGAGCTGTCGCCCGCAGGCGTGGGCGTCGGGGGCGTTGCTGATGCTGCTCGGCACCATGCTGGGCCTGCGACCCACCGGCGACAACCTTTTGGTCAACCCGGCCGTGCCGGAAGGGTTCGGTCGGCTGGAGCTGCTGGACATCCCGGGCCGTTGGGGTCACTCCGACGCCTACGCGAGAGACCGGACCACCGAACGTCGGCAGCGTCTGCGTTGAGGCGGCGCGGCAGCCCTCGGCCCGGCGACGGTCGGCGTCGAAGTCAGCCCATGGTCCTGGCGCCGTCGATCGACTCCCGCAGGATGTCGGCGTGCCCGGCGTGCTGGGCCGTCTCGGCGATCAGGTGCAGCAGCACCCGGCGGACCGTCCAACTCGCCCCCGGCTCGAACCACGGCGCCTGAGGCAGCGGGTGCGCCGCGTCCAGGTCAAGGGAGGCTGCCAACTCGTCGGTCTGGGCGGCCACCTCCTGGAAGCGCTCGACCAGCCCCGCGAGGGTCTCGCCCGGCAACATCTGGAACTGACCAACCCAGTCGATCTCCTCACGGCCCATCGCCTCCGCGCCACCGACGGCGAAGAGCATCCACCGGTGCTCGACGCCGGACACGTGCTTGATGAGGCCGCCGAGGCAGAGCCCGCTTACTGTGGGGCGGCTCGCCGCCTGCTCGTCGGTGAGCCCGTCGACCGTCTGCAAGAGGAAACCGCGGTGCCTGCGGAGTGTCTGCAGGAGGTCGGCGCGTTCACCGGTGAGCTGCTCAGTGCTGGTCATGCCGCCACCCTTCGTTGATGTCCACCGGTGCCACCGTAGGGCGAGGCACCGACACTTTCCGGGTACGACACCTCCTCGACCGAAGACCCCCCAGCGGTTGCCGATCCGCGCCGGCGGCGGTCCACTGAATGACATGGGTGTGATTAAGGTGGGCACGTCGTCCTGGGCGGACCAGTCCCTGCTGCGCTCCGGGTGGTACCCCCGCTCGGCCAGCACGCCGGCCCGTCGACTGGGCTTCTACGCCAGCCGGTTCCCGATGGTCGAGGTGGACACGTCCTACTACGCCATCCCGGTGCCGGAGACGACACAGGGCTGGGTGGACGCCACACCTGACGACTTCACCTTCGACGTCAAGGCGTTCAGCCTCTTCACCGGTCACCCGACACCGGTGGCCGTGCTACCCCGGGACCTGCGACCGGCCAGCGGCCCGAGCCGGATCCGCCGCCGAGACCTGCCGGAGCCGGCGTACGACGAGCTGTGGGCCCGGTTCCGCGCGGCCCTCGACCCGATCGCGGCGGCCGGCAAGCTCGGTGTGGTGATGTTGCAGTTCCCGCCGTGGCTGGTGCGCAGCCCCGCCGCCGAACGCCGGATCATCGAACTGGCGCAGCGCTGCCGGCCGTGGCGGGTCGGTGTGGAGTTGCGGCACGGCTCCTGGTTGGACGACGACGCCGCGGCGGACACTCTGGACCTGCTACGCACCCACGACCTGTCAGTGGTCTGCGTCGACATGCCACAGGGGCACCCGTCGTCGGTGCCGCCGATCCTGACCATGACGGCGGAGCCGGCGATCGTCCGGTTCCACGGTCACAGCGACGCCTGGGGCGAGGGCGACAAGCAGGAGAAGTTCCGCTACGCGTACGCCGAGGCCGAGCTGCGGCACTGGGCCGGACGGCTGGCCGAGTTCGCCGATGTCTCCGACGAGCTGCACGTGCTGTTCAACAACTGCTGCGCCGGGCAGGCCCAGCACGACGCCACCCGGCTGGCGCAACTGCTCGCCGAGACGATGGTCGTCGAGCAGGCCGTCCCGGCGACCGGCTGATCGCCGCACGGGCCGCCCGGCCCGACGCCGGTCCGCTCAGGACCGCCGCCCCCGGCTGCGCAGGGCGTCCTGGGTCGACTCGCCGATGTCCGCGTCGTCGGGGAAGCTCCGGCCGCTGGGGGCGGGATCGGGTGGGGCACCCGGTCCGGCCATCGTCGTACGGGTCGGCTCGACCGAGCCGAAGCCGTGTCGTCCCGCCGGGTCCGACCGGCCCGCAGGGGCACCAGCGCGTCGCTCTCCGCGCCGTCCCTCGGGCACCGCTGTCTCCTCGCTGCCCTCGTCCATCGGTGAGTCGTCGTCAGTGCCCCAGGGCGCGTCGGCGTCGAAGCCGTCGCTGGTGCCCCACGGCTTGGTCGCCTCCGGCTCCAGCCGGTCGTTGTCACCGCTGCGTCCCTTGTGCGCCGTCATGGCCACCCCGCTCGTCGGTCCGCCGCCACGGCGGACGATGTGCCGTCCTCGGTTGCGGGACCGCCCGCCCCGGCGCGGCGCACGACATGTCGCCGGCACGCCGCCGCGCGCGACCCGTCATCGCTCCGGTGCGCGCACAGGCCGGCCAGCGCCCCGCCGTCGAGGTGGCGGCGGGACGCCGGTCGGCCCGACGTTCAGCGTCCGGCCATCGCCATCGGCCGCTTGCCGTTGCTCATTCCCGCCATCTTGATCATGCTCTTCGCTCCACCGCCCCGGCTGAGCATTCCCCGGAACACCTGCCCGGGCTTCTGCTGCTCACCCATGTACGCGGTGACCACGACCAGGGTCCCGGTCAGCGCCGGAATGGCCCACTGGAGCAGCTTCATCTGCCGCTGCGACGAGGCCACGCTGGCCGGAGTCTGGTGGTTCGGCTCGGTGGCACCGCTCACCGACGGACCGCCCGCCTTCTCCAGCCGCATACCGATCAATCGGCTGTAGCCGGTGACCGCCAGCGCGCCGATTGTCAACGCGGTCTTGATGGCGCTGGCCCGGCCCACGCCGGACTGGGCCGCCACCCGTGGACTCTCGGTCACCAGCTCGCCGACGGCGCCGGCCAGGTGGGCGCCGATCGCGGCCGCGTTGACCGGTGTCCACTTGGACCATCCGGCCGAGGCGACCGGGAGCCGCTGGGTCGAGTCGCTGATTTTCGCAGCTGCGCCGTTGACGCCGAAGGCACCCATGAGGGAGCCGCCAAACCAGGCCGCCAGGCCCAGATCGTGCATCGAGCGCAGTGCGGTATGCCGTTCGGACATGTGATCCCCTTCCGCCGTGTCGGGCGGTGCGGCTTACCCGCCGGTCGGGCGGCTAACCCCGCCCCGGGCGGGCCGATCCCTGCCGTGGCGAGCCGTTACCGGACATCCGTGGCGTCGGCGGGTCGACCTGCCCCGAGCAGGAGTCGTTCGCCCGGTGGCGGGTAGATCCCGAGCGACGCCGACGAGAGGGGAACGCGATGTCGCAGCCGGACGAGAGCCGGGAGAAGACCCCCAAAACAGACGCGGTGCTCATGCACCCCGACAACGACCCACACCGGAACACCGCGGAGGTCGCACCCCGCAAGGAGCACGCCGAGATCCAGGTGGAACGCGACGGTGAGCTGGTGCCGCTGGACCAGGACGAGTGAGCCGACCGGCCGGTACGGCTCAGCGGGGCGGCAGGTCGCCGACGAACCCGGCGATCCGCCGCGCCAGCGGAGCACTGGCGCGGACCCAGGTGAAGTGGTCCACCGTCGTACCGGCCTGCGCCACTGTGTACCGCTCCCGGGTCACCGGCGCGTCGGCGAGCTTCGCGCAGAGGTGGTCCATGGTCTCGTGCGGGGTGAACTGGTCGTCGTCCACACTGACGGCCAGCACCGGGGTCCGCACCGCGCGGACGGCGGCCTCGGTGTCAGTACCGTCGAGCCGGGGGAACCGGCCGGTCCGCGCGGTGTGGGCCCAGTCGCGGATCACGCCGCGTGCCTGCCGACCGCCGAAGCCCCAGCCCGGCCAGACCCCGAGCAGGGCCGCCGTGGCGGCGATCCCCTGGGTGTAGGGCAGTACGCCGAGGCCGCGCCGGCCCGGGTAGCTCCGCCAGTACGGGATGCCGACCGCCACCAGCGCCAACCCGTCCACCTCGCCGCTGCCGTGCACGGCGAGGTGCAGCAGCGCTGCCTGCCCGCCGAGCGAGTGCCCGAGGAGCAGTCGGGTTCGGCCGTCCAGACGTGGCTTGAGGGCGGCCAGGACGGCGCCGACGTCGCCGGCCAGTTCGGCGTAACCGTGCCGGTCCGCCCGACTCGGCGCGGGCGTGCTCGCCCCGGTGCCGCGCAGATCCGCCACGACCACTGCCAGCCCGGCAGCGCGCAGCGCGGCGGCGAAGGGCCGGTAGTAGCGGGCCCGGACCCCCATCGCGGGCCAGATCACGACCACCGGCGCGCCCGACACCCCGGCCGGCTCCGGATAGACCTGCACACCCAACCGGCCACCGTCGACGTCGACGAACTCCTGCGCGTACTCCGGGTCCCCGTTCACCGGCCCAGCCTACGGCCTGACGTTACCGACGGGTAGCAGTAGGCCGCGGGGTCCACGACAACGCTGGGCAGACGTGCCGCGCGCTCGACGGACGCGACGGAGGGCCCCGCCGAATGGCGGAGCCCTCCGAAGGACGCTGCGGTCAGGAAACCGAGATCGCCCCGTTGCTGGCCCGCACGCAGGCCACCGCACGGGCGCTGGTGGAGGCCGCGCCGCTCAGGCACTGGCCGAGCACCTGGTGCCCGGTGGCGTTCGGGTGCCACGACTCCTGGCAGGTCTGGAAGTAGGTGACGCAGGTGTTGGCGATGCGCTGGATGGCGATCTTGTCCTTGCCGGCGAGGCTGGTGACGAAGGTGCCGGTCGCGCCGTCCTGAAGCCGGATCGGAGTGGCCAGCGCGCCGCTCGGGCTGCTGGTCTGCTCGCAGAGCCGGGCGCCGTTGAAGGCCTGCTGCACGCTCAGGTACACCAGGTCGTCGGCGGGGAACTCGGCGGCCAGAGTGTCCCGGGTGGACTTCACGATGCTGCCCAGACCCTGGGAGAAGCGGTGCCCCGGCGCCAGGCTGGCCCGGTGGATCGGGCAACCGGCCGCGTACCGCTCGGCACCCAGGTCACGGAACTTGTCCCGGGTGTCGTCCCGGCTGTCCTCCTCGTGGAACTGCTGGTTCAGGTCCAGCGGCAGCGGGTTGGTGTAGTCCTGGAACACCACCCGGTGCTGCCCGTCGGCATCCACCTGGTCGAGGGTGGTCAGGATCTGGCGTACGGCCGCTGTGGTCTCCGCGGTCGCCGCGCTGAGCTGCGCGGCGGTGGCCAGGTCGGCGTCGCTGCACGGCTTCTGCTCCACCGGCCCGTTCAGGTACGCCCAGAACTCCCACCAGCCGGTCCACGCGTCGGCGATGAACCGGTTGGCGCACTTCTCCGCGACGCTGCCGAAGGTGAACGAGCTGTTGTTGGAGCCGAGCCCGATCAGCACCAGGTCGATGTCCTGGGTCTGCGCGACGGCGCGCAGCTGGCTGAGCTGCGAGGCGACGGTACGACCGTTGGTCCGCGCCTGGGAGGCGTTGGCGATGTCGTGTGGCTGACCACCGGAGCAGGCCAGATTGAATCGGTTCTGGATGCCCGGCAGGTTGGCCTGGTTGAGCGAGGCGTTCGCCGAGCGGTGGCAGAAGAACGCGTTGTTGTTCGCCGCGGTCCAACCGGGGAAGCCCTGGCTGACTCCGTTGACGTCGACGACAGGGGTGTACGCCCCGGCGCCCTCGCCACTGATGAAGCTGTCGCCGAGCGCCACCGCGGCGGTGGGCAACGCGGCGGACGCGGGTGCGGGCAGCGCCACGGCGGTCGACAACGCGGCCATGGCGATCGTTAGTCCCGCGGCGAGCGCGGTACGCCGGAACCTGGGCATGGGGCCCCCAACCATCGAAAGATGAAAGATTCTCTGAGAGCGCGATCAGATCACCCCTGCGCGACAGGCGTCAATGGCCCGTAACAGATTCGTTCGACGAAAGACATGCGTCCGTAGACATGACGGGCTACCGCGTCGAGATTGGACCCGTACCCCGGGCTGTCGACAGCCCTCGGCGCGGAGTCAGCGACCGGTCGGGCGATCGCGGCGGCGCAGCAGGGCCGCGCCCACGGCATTCAGACCGACACCCCAGATCAGGAGTACGCACAGCCACTGCACCCACCGCAGCGCGGTCATGTTCCCCGAGAGCAGGTTGCGCACGCTGCCGAACGGGGTGAGCCACGGCTGCGCCGGACGGAGCGCGTCCACAGCGCCCAGCAGTGCGAACAACACCAACGGCAGGATGATCGTGGCCAGGAACGCCAGCATCACCGAGCGCAGCAGCAGGCCCAGCCCGGTGCCCACCAGACCGGCGACGACCTGCACCAGCACACTGCCCACCGCGACCGTCCCGGCGAACCGCCACGGCGCGTCGTCGACGTCGGCCGGGGTGAGGGCCAGCGTCGCGGCGCAGATCAGCACACCGACCACGCCGATGACGACCGCCGGCAGCCCCACCGCGAGCACTGTGGGCAGGACCGGGAGGCGAACCGGCGCCCGGCGCAGGTCGCGGACCAGCAGGATGCCGAAGAGCGGGGTCGCGACCGACATCAGGCTCTGCACGGTGCCCGAGAGTTCGGCGAAGGCCCGGTCGGCGGGATCCGCCGCAGAGACCAGCGCCACGGCGGCCAGCAGCCCGGTCACCAGGGTGCCCACCAGCAGCCACCGCCGAGCCTGCGTGCCGAGGGAGCGCCGCAGCGCGTCGCGAATCGTCTCGTCCACCGGGAGCACCCTCCGAGGACCGGTCGGGTGGGTGAGCCTACCGGAGGTTAATGCCTCTGCGTGATCCGGCGATCACAGCCGTACCGAGCTGCTCCTCGTGCTGTCACTGACCGTCCCGGTCGAGGCCCGCGCCTCGCACGTAATGCGGCACCTCGTTCCATTTGTGCTCACCGGATGTGACAGACGTGGACAGTGCCCGATACCGCTCTCTAGAGTTCCCCCGTCTGGCTGTCTTACATCCACGGGGGTTGCGGTGGCCACTGGCCGCTCCATGCATGCTGTCCACATCCACAAACCGTCCACGATGTACCGACCACCCACGCGCGGCCTGCTCGCCGCCGGGATCGCGGCGTCCATCGGCGTCGCTCTGCTCGCCGCACCCGCGTCGGCCGCACCCGCGTCGGCCGCACCCGCGTCGGCCGCACCGGCGGGGGGCGCCGCCGCGAGCGGCGCGGCCGGCCCGGAGGCCGTCCAGGCAACCGCCACGGCCACGCGCACCGGCCAGCGGGTGGAGATCGTCTCCGCCCGCACGGAGCTGACCCAGGTCTTCGCCAAGCCGGGCGGGGGCTTCGTGTCCGAAACCGCCGCCGTTCCCCAGCGAATCCGTCAGAGCGACGGATCCTGGTCCGACGTCGACCTGTCCCTGCGGCGCGGCGCCACCGGCCTCCGACCGGCGGTCTCCCCGACCGACCTGGTGTTCTCGTCCGGAGGGCACGGTCCCGCGGCCACGCTGACCAGCGGAAAGAGCGCGATGACGCTGGGCTGGCCGGGTGGGCTGCCCGCGCCGACCGTGTCCAAGGACGCGGCCACCTACCCCGAGGTACTGCCCGGTGTGGACCTGGTGCTCACGGCGACCCACACCGGCTTCACCCATGTCCTCGTGGTGAAGACACCGCAGGCGGCGGCGAACCCGGCGCTCCGGGAGATCCGGTTCGACCTCGGCGGCGACGTGCGGGTCCGGCGGGAGGCCGACGGCTCGCTGCGGGCGCTCGCCGGCGAGACCGAGGTGGCGCGCGGCGCGGCGGCCGAGATGTGGGACTCGGCCGGCTCCGGCCGCTCGGCCCGCTCGGCGGCGACCTCGTCGCCGTCCGGCCCCGGCGCAGCCGCCCGCACCGCCCCCGTGGCGACCGCTGTCGACCGCGCCGGCGACCTCGTGCTGCGTCCGTCGCCGGACCTGCTCGACCCGGCCAAGGCCACCTTCCCGGTGTTCATCGACCCGGCCTGGTCCGCCACCCGCTCCCGCTGGGCGTACGCCACGAACAACAACTCCACCAACAGCGACACGACGGCCGCCCGGGTCGGCAAGAATGTCGATTCCGGCGTCATCTACCGCTCCTACTTCGAGTTCCCGATCACGGCGCTGAGCGGCAAGCTCATCAGGTCGGCCTCCGTCCAGGTGGGGGTGACCCACACCTGGTCCTGCTTCGACACCCCGACCTACCTCTACCAGTCGGCGGGCATCGCGAGCACTCCTCGCACCGCGTGGGCCCCCGCACTGACCACGCTGCGGGCTTCCGCAAGTTCGCACGTCGGTGCGACTGGCTGCGCCGGCTCACCGCAACCAGCCATGACCGTGCGATTCACCGGCAGCGTCGCCGCCGGCCTCAGCAGCGCCACGGCCGCTCACCAGTCCTCGATCACCTACGGGCTCTGTGCCTGTAGCGACTCGGCAGGGACCGGCGAGAGCACCTTGGATCGGTGGAAGAAGTTCGACCCGAGCACGGCGCGCCTGCTCGTCGACTACGACTCGGCGCCCACCCAGCCCACCAGCCTCCAGGCCGGCGGCGCGGCCTGCGTCGCGGGCGGCCGGGTCACCCGGACCACCCCGCCGACCCTCTCCGCCGTCTTCCCCGACGCGGACACGGGCCAGGTCCTCCAGACGTCGTACGAACTGCTGGAGATCCCCGCCTCGGGCACCTACGACAGCTCCACCCCCCGGATGAGCCCGCCGACGGGCTCGACAGTGGTTGCCGGCGCGCGGTCCACCACGGCCGCGGTGACCGGCACTGCCAGCGGGAAGTCGTACGCGTTCCGGGCGCGCAGCGACGACAGCTACGTGATCAGCCCCTGGTCGGCCTGGTGTGAATTCACCGTCGACGACCAGCCGCCCGCGGTGAGTGTCGACGCCGTTTCCACCCCGGCCCCACCCGGGCAGCTCTACACCTACAAGCTGCGCTCGCCGGACCCGGACGTGGTCAGCTTCCGCTACGGCTGGAGCAGCCCGCCCACCGAGGAGGCGGAGGCCGGCACCAGCCTCGGCTACTCCGGCAAGACCGTGTCAGTGACCCTTGCCACGCCGGCGTACGGCACCAACACGCTGTACGTCGCCGCGGTGGACAGCGCCGGGAACGTCGGCCACGGCTCGCTTGTTGTCGAGGTGGCACCGTAGTCGGACGGCTGAGAGACAACCGGTCACGGCGCGGCTAACGCGTCGAATCCGGACAGCGGCACACGATGGCGGGGCCCGCATCCACAACGAGGATGCGGGCCCCGACTGCGGGGTGCCGTCGTCGTGTCGCATCTGCCGGTTAGGCTCGCTGCGGCGCGCGCCGGCCGACTGACAGTTCGGACGCGGCACCACACCGCCGAGACCGGGGAGTACGACCAGTTGACCGCAGAGCCTGACACCCTGTACGGGGCCGATGACCTCACTCACCTTGAGGGGCTGGACGCTGTCCGCAAGCGGCCCGGCATGTACATCGGTTCCACCGACAGCCGTGGCGTGGGTCACCTCGTCAACGAGATCCTCGACAACTCCACCGACGAGGGTGTCGCCGGTCATGCAAGCCACGTCGAGGTGATCCTGCATGCCGACGGCTCGGTGCAGGTCGACGACGACGGCCGGGGCATCCCCACCGACGTGCACGCCAAGTCCGGCATCTCCGGCGTCGAGCTGGTGCTGACCCGGCTGCACGCCGGGGGCAAGTTCGGCGGCTCCGGCTACAAGACCTCCGGCGGTCTGCACGGCGTCGGCGCGTCGGCGGTCAACGCGCTGTCCCGCCGCTTCGACGTGACCGTCCGCCGGGCCGGCAAGATCCACGCGATGTCGTTCCGGCACGGCGTTCCGGGCATCTTCGACGGCGACGGGCCGGACGCCCCCTTCACCGCCGGCCCCGGGCTCCAGGTGACCGGCGCCATGAAGCGCGGCCAGCGCGCCGGCACCTCGATCCGCTGGTGGCACGACGCCCGCTACTTCGAGACCGGCGCCGCGCTCGACATCGACGCCGTCCGGATGAAGCTGCGCAACACCGCGTTCCTGGTCCCCGGCGTGACCTACCTGCTGCGCGACCTGACCGGTGAGGCGCCCGCCGAGGAGCGGTTCCACTACCCCAACGGGCTCAGCGACATGGTGGAGTTCCTCGCCCCGGCCGGCGACCGGCCGGTCTCCGGCACCCTGCTTGTCAACGGCGAGGGCACCTACCGGGAGAACGCCGCCGACGCCAACGGCGTCATGCAGTCCAACGTGCAGCGGCGCGCCGAGGTCGAGGTGGCGTTCCGGTGGGGCACCGGTTACGAGCGCACCGTCGAATGCTTCACCAACACCATCCGCAACGCGCACGGCGGCACCCACCGCAAGGGGTTCGAGCGGGCCCTCGTCCGTGCGCTCGCCGACGCGATCCGCAACACCCGCGGTCTGCTCAAGGCCAAGGAGGAGCCGCCCACCCTGGACGACGTCCTGGAGGGGATGACGGCGGTGGTGCACGTGCGGATCCCCGAGCCGCAGTTCACCTCGCAGACCAAGGACGAGCTGTCCACCACCGGCATCACCAAGGTCCTCCAGTCCCTGGTCGACGCGCACATCAAGGCCTGGCTGGAAGATCGGCGCACCAAGGCCGAGGCGCGCACAGTCCTGCAGAAGATCGTCGACGCCGCTCGGGTGCGGCTCACCCAGAAGCAACAGAAGGACGCCGCCCGGCGCAAGACCGCCCTGGAGGGCGCGTCCATGCCGCCGAAGCTCGTCGACTGCCGGGCCACCGGCATCGATCGCAGCGAGCTGTTCATCGTCGAGGGTGACAGCGCCCTGGGCACGAGCCGGATGGCCCGTTCCTCGGAATACCAGGCGCTGCTGCCGATCCGCGGCAAGATCCTCAATGTGCAGAAGGCCAACCTCCAGCAGGTTCTGGACAATGCCGAGTGCGCGGCCATCGTGCAGGTCCTCGGCGCTGGTTCGGGGCGCACCTTCGACCTCTCCGCGCTGCGCTACGGCCGAGTGCTGATCATGGCCGACGCCGACGTGGACGGCGCCCACATCCGTACGCTGCTGATCACCCTGTTCGCCCGGTACATGCGGCCGCTGATCGAGGCTGGTCGGCTCTACGCCGCGATGCCGCCCCTGCACAAGATCACCACCAAGGGGCGCAGCCCGCAGACCGTCTACACCTACACCCAGGCCGAGATGGAGACGACGGTCCGCAAGCTGGAGAAGGCCGGCAAGCAGATCGTCACGCCCATCCCACGGTTCAAGGGTCTCGGTGAGATGGACGCCGACGAGTTGTGGGACACCACGATGAACCCGGCCACCCGGGCCGTCCGCCGGATCACCCTCGACGACGTCGACGCCGCCGAACGCATCCTCGAACTGCTGATGGGCGAGAAGGTCGAGCCGCGCCGCAACTGGCTCATCGACTCCGCCGACCGCGTCGACCGGGATGCGATCGACGCGTGAGCGAGCGACAGCGAGCGAATCTTCGGTGCAGCGCCCGTTCCGTTCCAGTTCCAGTTCCGATGGAGAGCTGAGTCATGGCACGCCGTAAGGAAAACAAGGTCGACCTCTCCTCGTTCGACCAGGCCGGCGCGCGGGTGTTCGACAACCCGCTGGTCACCGAGGTTTCCGACTCCTACCTGGAGTACGCGTTCTCGGTCATCCACTCCCGCGCCCTGCCCGACGCCCGTGACGGCCTCAAGCCCGTGCACCGGCGCATCCTCTGGTCGATGTACGAGCAGGGCTACCGCCCGGATCGCGGGCACGTGAAGTCTGCCCGAATTGTCGGGGATACAATGGGAAAGTACCATCCGCACGGTGACACGGCGATCTATGACGCCATGGTCCGGCTCGCCCAGGACTTCTCCCTCAACGTCCCGCTCATCGACGGGCATGGAAATTTCGGGTCCCCAGACGATGGACCGGCCGCGTCGAGATACTGCGTTACCGGAGATACCCGCATTCGACTTGTTGACGGCACCAGCCCTCGAATTGCTGACCTGGTAAGCCTCCCTGCAGACAGCGAAGCCGATGTTGACTTCGAGGTGCTCGACAAAGACGGTAAAGCTGTCCAGGTCGACAAGGTGTTCAACTCCGGCGTCCATCCGACGGTCCGGATCGGCACGGAGGCCGGGTTCTCGCTCCGGGGCAGCGAGAATCACCTCGTGCTCTGTCTTGAGGCGCCCGCGGGCGTTCCCCTCTTCCAATGGCGACGGCTAGACGAGCTTGCAGTTGGTTCGATCGTCTGTGTGGCACGGAACGCTTGGTCCCAGGTCATACCCACCGCTCGTGAATACTCGCTGGGCGTCCTCGGCGGCGCGTGGGCGTCCGAGGGCTTCGCGAGTGAGTCCAGGGCCAGGTTCAACAACACCGACGAGCACTTCTTCGGTGAGGTTCTGCATGCGTACGATCAAGTGGTTGGTGGTCGGCGGTACGTCAGCGAACGGCAGACCCGTCGCGACCGGAAGCGTGTCCAGGAAATCGATGTTCAGATTTATGCCGGCGGTATGGACGCTTTCCGTGCAAGTCCGCTGGCCGAATTCATCGGGCACCAGGCCCGGGACAAGTTCGTACCGCAATTCGTCTGGAACGGTGGCTGGGGTGTTAAGCGCGCCTTCCTCATGTCCCTTTTCGAAGGGGACGGCAGGGTGCGGGTCGCCAAGGACAGCTTTACCATCCAGTACACGAGTTACAGCGAGCGGCTCACCAGGGAGGTCCAGGAGCTGCTCACCGAATTCGGGGTTGTTGCCTGCTGGCGCCGTTACACGCGCCCCAGCGGCTCGGTCGAGCATCGCTTGGTGATTTCCGGCCTGCGAAACATCAAGGCATTCGCCAATCGGGTGGGCTTCCTCCGCACCAAACAGGCAAAGCTGAACAAGGTTCTGCGACACGCGCCGTTGCGCCCACATCGGCTGAGCAAGGACCACGTTCCCTTCGTTGCCAGTTACGTGCGTGACACCTTGGACTTCGACCGTCGTGGTAGCGGCCGCAAGTGGCTGACGACGCACAACTTCGATCGCGTCGAGCGATGGGAGACCGAGCGCCTCCGGATCATCGATCGCATCAAAGAGCCGGAACTTCTGGCGACCATTCTCCCGATCATGGACTCTGGCTACCGGTTCGAGCGCGTCACCGAGGTGACGCCCTGCGAGCCGGCGGAGGTCTACTCGGTTCGGGTCAAGTCCGAGGACCACTCCTTCCTCGCTGGCGGTTTCGTCAACCACAACACCGAGGCCCGCATGTCTCGCGAGGCCATGCTGCTCGTCGGTGAGCTGGGCGAGGACACCGTCGACGTCGAGCCCAACTACGACGGCTCGCTGACCCAGCCGACAGTGCTGCCGGCGGCCTTCCCCAACCTGCTGGTCAACGGCGCGTCCGGGATCGCGGTCGGAATGGCCACCAACATGATCCCGCACAACCTGGCGGAGGTCGTCTCCGCGGCCCGCTGGCTGATCAACCACCCGGACGCCACCCTGGACAAACTCATGGAGTTCGTCCCCGGCCCCGACCTGCCCACCGGCGGCGTGCTGCTCGGCCTCGACGAGGTGCGCCGGGCGTACGAGACCGGGCGCGGCGTGGTGCGGATGCGCGGCAAGGTGGAGATCGGCCCGATCGAGGGCAGCCGGGGCCGCCAGGCGATCACAGTGGTCGAGCTGCCCTACGGCGTCGGCGCGGAGAAGGTCATCGCCGCGATCACCAACGAGGTCACCAAGACCAAGCGGCTGACCGGCATCGCCGACGTCAAGGACCTCACCGACCGGGAGAGCGGCACCAGGCTCGTCGTCGAGTGCAAGGTCGGGGTCAACCCGCAGGCGCTGCTCGCCGACCTCTACCGGCTGACCCCGCTGGAGCAGTCGTTCGGCGTCAACAACCTGGTCCTGGTCGACGGGCAGCCGCGCACGCTGGGCCTCAAGGCGTTGCTGGAGGTGTTCCTGGCCCACCGGTACGAGGTGGTCACCCGGCGCACCTCGTACCGTCGGCGCAAGCGCCAGGAACGGCTGCACCTGGTCGACGGTCTGCTGATCGCGCTGCTGGACATCGACGAGGTGGTCAGGCTGATCCGGGGCAGCGACGACGCGCAGGCCGCGAAGGACGGGCTGATGAGTCGGTTCGGCCTCTCCGACATCCAGGCCACCTACATCCTGGACACTCCGTTGCGCCGGCTGACCAAGTTCGACCGGATCGAGCTGGAGGCCGAGCAGGAACGGCTGCGCTCCGAGATCGCCGAGCTGAGCAAGATTCTCGACGACGAGCGGGTGCTCAGGAAGGTGGTCTCCGACGAGCTGGCCGCAGTGGTCAAGCAGTTCGCCACCGAACGTCGTACGACCCTTGTCGACGGTGACCTGAAGGAGGTGCTGGCCGCGTCCGCGCCGGCCGGCCCGCTGGAGGTCGCCGACGACCCGTGCCAGGTGATCCTCTCCGCGACCGGGCTGGTCGCCCGGACCGCGGCCGAGTCGGAGGAGAGCTCTGAGGGGCGCCGACGCAACGGCCGGGTCAAGCACGACACGGTACGCGCCATCGCGCACTCCACCGCCCGTGGACGGGTGCTGCTGTTGACCAGCGCCGGTCGGGCGTTCAAGGTCGACGTCCTGCCGCTGCCGGTGCTGCCCGAGCAGGCGGGCACCGTGTCACTGCGGGGCGGTATGTCCGCGGCCGAGCTGGTGCCGTTGGCGGCGGGGGAGACCGTCGTCGGCCTGGCCCCGCTCGGCGGGCAGGCGGAGGGCTCACCGGGGCTGGCGTTGGGCACCCGGCAGGGCGCGGTGAAGATCTGCTCACCGGAGTGGCCGGTGCGCTCCGACGAGTTCGAGGTGATCGGTCTGCGCGACGGTGACGAGGTGGTCGGGGCGACCTGGCTGACCGACGGCACCGAGACGCTGACCTTCGTCACCTCGGAGGCGTCACTGTTGCGCTTCCCCGCCGGGCTGGTGCGGCCGCAGGGCCTCAAGGGCGGCGGTATGGCCGGCATCAACCTGCCGGCCGGGGCGCGGGTCGCGTTCTTCGGCGCGGTGCGCACCGACGACCCGGGGCACGGCGAGCCGATGGTGGTCACCTCCACCGGCGCGACGGTCAAGGTGACGCCGTTCAAGGCGTACCCGGCGAAGGGCCGGGCGACCGCCGGCGTGCGCGCACACCGGTTCCTCAAGGGTGAGACGGACGTGGCCGTCGCCTGGGTGGGCCCGCGACCGGTCGGCGCGACCGGCACCGGCGACCCGGTGGAGCTGCCCGCGGCGGACCCACGCCGCGACGGCAGCGGCTTCGCGGTGATGCTCGGCCCAACTGTCGTAGGCCATCTGATCGAACGCGACTGACCCCCACCCGCGTTGTCGTGCCGTCCCCAGGGCGCACGCCCGGCGTGCGCCCGGTGTTCCTGGCGTGCGTCCGGCGCGCCCGGCGCGCCGATCGTGCTCGATCCTGGAAGTAGTGGTTCACCGACGCGGTGATGCCACTCGATCCCGGATCGAGCACGATCATCCCTGGGCGAGGTCAGCAGGTGCGGGAGTTGTAGGCGGCCCAGTAGGGGCCGCTGCCCTGAGGAGGGTAGAAGCGGTAGTTCCCGTCGGGCGAACGCTGCAGGACGAATTGGTGCGAGCCGTACGGGCTCCGGGATCCCGTCGCCCCGTGGTACACCACGTACAGCCATCCGTTCTGGTTGTCGTGCTGCACCAGCTTGTCGCCGGCCTTCGTCCAGCTGTTCCGGCCTGCGGAGCCATCCGCTGAGAGGCCCTTGTCGCGCTGGAAGTTCCTCGTCGCGGCATCGGTCTGGTCGCCGAAGACGCCGTCGACCCCGGACGAGGGCAGGTAGCCGTTCGCCCAGAGAATGGTCTGCCAGAGACAGGCGACGTTCGAGTTGCGGTGCGTGGTGACGTTGGTGACGCCTTCGTCATCGAAGTCGTCAGACACCGCGCCGGTGCCATGGACGAAGGCCCGGCCCGTGTAGGAGCCGCTGGCCACGGCCGGCGTGGCGACGGTGACGCTGACGCCGATGGCCAATGCCGCGCCGATGGCGGGCACGGCAACTCTCCTGAGGATGCGGCGGGTGGAGCGGAGCGACGACATGTATCTCCTTTGGTCGGCAATCATGAGGGGGCAACGGTGCTGAGGCGTCGTGTCAGCCGGCAGTGTCAGGCCCGGCACGACGAGGCGAGGTGGCCTCGCGGCAGGTGTGGGCAGACGGTCCCGTTTGACCTCGCCCCGTCGTCGTGCGACCAGGCCAGGCGATTGGTGCTCTTGGATGGGGCGGTGAGGACGGTTCTGCCGTCCTCACCGCTCCGGGCCCCCCTTGGAGAAGGTACGGTGGGGCCGGTACAGCCCCCGCACAACTCACGCACAGCTCATTTACCCGCCCGCTTGTCCGGGTGTGGTACGCGTGGTGGCACATGGCAGCGTCCACATGCGAGGTGCCTGGTTGCGTTTCGAACTCCTTGGCCCGTTCCGGGTGTACCGCGACGGCCGACCGGTTCCACTGGGCTCGGTGAAGCAGCGTCTCCTGCTGGCGACCCTGCTGCTGCGCCCGAATGAGGTCGTCGGCACCAACGAGTTGACCGCGATGCTGTGGGGTGACGAAGAGCCGGCGTCGGCCGCGGCGAATCTGCGCACCTATGTGCGCGGGTTGCGGCGGTCGCTGGGCGATGGGGCGACCTGGGATGGGATAACCGCTGCGGCCGGCGGCTACCTGCTGCGGGTGGGCCCAGGCGAACGGGACGTGGACCTGTTCGACGCCGCGGCGGTGCGTGGCCGCGAGGCGCTCGCCACTTCCGATCTGGGCCGGGCCGAGGCCGAACTGTCCGCCGCGGTGCGCCTGTGGCGTGGTGCACCGCTGTCGGACCTGCCGCTGCGCTCGACGCTGGCTCGGCGGGTGGCGCAGTTGGAGGAGCGCCGGCTGCTCGTCGAGGAGGACTACGCCGAGGCGGTGCTGGCCCTCGGCGCGTCGGCCGACGTCGTGCACCGGTTGCGCGGCCTGCTCGACCGGCACCCGCTGCGGCAGCGGGCGTGGGGCCAGCTGATGGTGGGCCTGTACCGCATCGGAGACGTAGCCGGCGCATTGGATGCTTTCCGGCAGGCCCGACAGACGCTAGCGGAGGAGACTGGCCTCGATCCCGCACCTGAGCTCGTCGCGCTGTACGACGACATCCTGCATCACCGCCCGGGACTGGCGGCGCAACCGCCAACGGGGTCGGACCGGCTGCTGCCGGACACGGCAGTGGGGCCGCTCATTCAGCGCCCCGAGCAACTGCCGCGTGCGGTGCCGGAGTTCGTCGGACGCAGCGCCGAGCTGGCCAGCCTCGACGGGCTTCTGCGTGGCGGGGCTGAGGCGCCGACGAGCGGCGCCATCTCCGTGGTGTCCGGCATGGCCGGAGTCGGCAAGACGGCCCTGGCGATGCACTGGGCGCACTCGGTTGCCGACCGCTTCCCGGACGGCCAGCTCTATGTGAACCTTCGCGGCTACGACGAAGCCGGCGTGGTGTCCCCACCCGACGCCCTGTCCGGCTTCCTCGAAGCGCTCGGCGTGCCCCACGCCCGGATACCCTCCGACATGGAGGCTCGGACTGGTCTCTACCGCAGCCTGCTGGCCTCGCGGCGGATGCTCCTGGTGCTCGACAACGCTCGTGACTCCGCCCAGGTGCGCGCCCTGCTGCCCGGTGCGGGCCGCTGCATGGTCGTGGTCACTAGCCGTGACCGGCTCGGCGGCTTGATCGCCGCCGAATGTGCCACGCCGTTGACACTGGACGTGCTCACGGCGGAGGAGTCGAGGAGCCTGCTCGCCAGACGTCTCGGGGTCAGCCGGATCGCCTCCGAGTCGGTGGCGGTGGCCGACATCATCGAGGCCTCAGGCCGGCTTCCGTTGGCGCTGTCGATAGTGGCGGCGCGCGTCGCGACACATCCCACCTTCCCGCTCAGCGCGATCGCCGCCGAACTGTACTCGGCCGAGGCGAGGCTGGACGCGTTGGCCGACGGCGACGTCCGGCGCGTCTTCTCGTGGTCGTTCCTGGCCCTGGGCCCGGACGCGGCCCGGCTGTTCACCCTGCTGGGGCTGCATCCGGGCCCGGACCTGACAACCGCTGCGGCCTCGGCGCTCGCCGGTGTGTCTGCCGCTGCCGTCACGCCGATCCTGCGGGAGCTGACCCGGCTCCATCTGCTGGCGGAGCACGCGCCCGGCCGGTTCGCCTTCCACGATCTTCTGCGGGCCTACGCGGCCGAGCTCGCACAGTCCTCGGAGCGCGGCGACGAACACGTCGCGGCCCGACAGCGCCTGTACGACCACTACCTGCACGCCGCCTATCCGGCCGCCCGGCTACTCCAGCCGCAGTGGCCCCCGATCGAGCCGGTGCCGCCGCTGTCCGTACCCGCCAGGCGGCCGGTGACCGATCACGACGGCGCGCTCGCCTGGTTCACTGCGGAGTATCGGGTGCTGGTCCGGGTGGTCCGACAGGCCGCCGAGAACGGCTTCGAAACGTACGCTTGGCAGCTCGCCTGGGCGCTGACCACCTTCGTGGCGCCGCGCGGCCTCTGGCAGAACCAGCTCGCCATCCAAGAGGTCGCGCTGGGGGCCGCGGAGAAGATCGACGACCTAGCCGGTCAGGCCGTCGCCAACCGGCTGGTCTCCCGCGCGCTGACCCGACTGGGCGACCGCACCACGGCCGAGTACCGGCTCAAGCGCGCGCTTGAGCTGCACGAACGTCTCGGCGACCCGATCGGCCAGGCGCAGACGCTGCACAACTACTGCGAACTCTGCTACCTGGACGGCCGGCTCGACGAGGCGCTCGCGCACGGTCGCGAGGCGCTACGGCTCTATCGACAGGTCGGCAATCACGCGGGCGAAGCCCGGACCCTCAACGCGATCGGTTGGCTGCTCGCCACCACCGGCGACTATGTCCAGGCCATCGCCAGCTGCACCGAGGCCCTCGACCAACAACGGCGGACCGACGACCGCAACGGTCAGGCCGCGACGCTGGACAGCCTCGGCTTCGCCTACGACCGCCTCGGTGAACGCGACCGCGCGGCCAACTGCTACGAGCAGGCGATCACACTCTTCCGCGACTCCGCGGACCGGTATCACGAGGCGGAGACCCTCATCCGTCTCGGGGAAACCCGGGAAGGGATGGGCGACCGGAACGCTGCCGCTGCCGCTTGGCGCCTGGCGGCGCGGATCTACGAGGACGTGGGCGACCCCGCAGCCGAGGAGGTCCGCCACCGCCTTGAACGTCTGGTTCCGTCCTAGTACGGGCCAGAGTCAGGCGACGTTGTGGGGGCGGAACTGGACGCTCACCCGGGGGCCGACGGGTCGGGTGGTCTTGGGGATGGCGTGTTCCCAGGTGCGTTGGCAGGAGCCGCCCATGACGATCAGGTCGCCGTGGCCCACCGGAAAGCGCAGGCTCTCGCCGCCGCCGCGTGGGCGCAACAGCAGGGGTCGGGGTGCTCCGAAGGAGACGATCGCGACGATCGTGTCGGTGTGCGCCGAGCGGCCGATGGTGTCGCCGTGCCAGGCCACGCTGTCGCGACCGGAGCGGTAGAGGCACATGCCGGCGGTGACGAAGGGCTCTCCCAGCTCGGGCGCGTAGTGCCCGGTGAGCGCGGCCCGCGCGGCGGTGAGCACGGGGTGGGGGAGTGGCCTCGCGGCGTCGTACCAGCAGAGCAGGCGGGGGACGTCGACCTCGGCGTCATACATGGTGCGCCGTTCGGCACGCCAGGGCACCTCGGTGAGCAGGGTGTCGAGGACCGTGTCGGAGCCTTGCACCCAGCCGGGGAGGTGGTCGACCCAGGCGCCCCGGCTGAGCTGGTGCCGGCGGATCTGGCCGGGAAGTGGCCCCAGGGCCGGCCCGGCGTCGGCCAGGTCGAGCATCGACGGCTGGTAGGCGGCCTGCGTCATGCGACCACCCTAGCAGCACTTTCGTACACCCGTACTAGCGGTGAGCCGTGTCGGCCCGCTCCGACCTTGGCCTTGCGGTCAGCCGGGGACGGCGGCGGCGCGTACGGCGTCGAACACCGCGTCCACCACCCGCGCCCGGCCCTGCCCGTCGACGGTGGCCCAGGCGCGCGCGGCGAGCGTCGCGCGCCGCTGCGGTGAGCTGAGCAGCCCGTGCAGGGTCCGCGCCGCCGTCGCGCGGGCGGCTCGTCCGGCGACGCCGCCGGCGGTCAGCTCCGGCAGCTCGCCGAGGCCGGCGGCCAGGCCGTGCCGCACCACCCGGGTGTACGACTCATGTTGGTTGTCGACCACGCAGACCAGTGCGCTGGGCGCGCCGAGGCAGCAGAGTTCCCAGGTGGACGTGCCGGCGGCGCTGACCACGAGGTCGGCTTCGGTTATCAGCGCCGGCAGCGAGGTGGTGGGCGGGACCGGTCGGATGGTCTGCCCCCGACCGGGCGCGACATCGTCGACCTCCGCCTCGATCTCGGGTCGTCCGACGATGACAGTGAGGTCCATCGGGTGACCGGTGGCCATCAGCACCCGGGTCAGGACCGGGGCCGCGCCGACCGCGTCGGTGCCGCCGAAGAAGGCCAGCACCCGGGGGCGGCTGACCGCAGTGGCGGGCGGGACGACCGGCGGCCGGGCGCTGACCACGCTGTCGCGCAGCAGGGCGTACGCGCTCCCGGCGAGCAGCCGACCGGGCAGTTCCGCTGCGAACCCCGGCCCCGGCAGTGCCGCCCCGGAACCCAACCCCGACAGCTCCGCTCCGAAGTTCTGGTCGAGGTAGAGGTCCGCGACCTGGCCTCGGCTGTCGCCGTCGATGATGGCGAGGGTGTAGACGCCGGCGGCGCGCAGGGCGCCGGCCCCGGCCGGGTCCAGTTCGTAGGAGTCGAGGACCAGCACGTCCAGGTGGTGTCGGCGGGCCGCCGCGACCAGCTCGGCCGCCGAGTCCGGGCCGGGGAGCAGCGGGATGCCCCGCGCGGCCAGCTCCGCGGTGGCCCAGTCGAGCCGTTCGACGGTGCCGAACACCGTGACGTCGGCGCCCCGGGCGAGGAACTCCTCGGCGAGCGCCAGGCAGCGGACGAGGTGGCCGACGCCGCGCCGTGGGCCGGCGTCGCAGCGCAACCCGACCCTCAGGGTCCTCAGGACTCCTCCAGGTGCTTCTGTCGTACGTCGGCGTTGAGCGCGCGCAGCCGGGGCTGACCGTCGAGCCAGTCGGCGAGCTTGGCCAGCGGCACGCTGACGTCACCGAAGTGGTCGATGATCGCGCTGACCAGCGCCCAGTCCTGTTCGGTGTCGAGGGTGAGCCGCAGCGCGGAGCGGTCCGGGGTGAGCGTCACCCCGAGCACCCGGAACAGCTCCGGATGGGTGTACGCGTACGAGGTGACGTGTACCCGGTGGTGGTCGGTGGCGAGCCGGCCGAGGGTGCGCAGCGTCTCCGCTCGGATGATCTCGACGTCCAGCCCTCGGGGCAGGGTCCGGGCGATCGACGTGCTGGCGTAGTCCAGCCCGGGGACCGCCCGGTACACCGACGCGACCACTGTGATGATCTCCGGGTCGAGCAGGGGGCAGTCGGCCGTGAAGCGCATGACGGCGTCTCCCGGGTGCGCCGCGAGGGCGCCCACGAACCGGTCCAGCACGTCGTCGACCGGCCCGCGGTGGCACGGCACGTCGAGCCGCGCGCACTCGGCGGCCACCGCGTCGTCGACCGCGTCGGTGCTGGTGGCGACGACCAGGTCGGCCAGGACGCCGCTGTCCCGGGCGGCGCGTACGACCCGGCCCAGCACGGAGCGTCCGGCGAGCGGGCGGAGCACCTTGCCGGGCAGCCGGGACGAACCCATGCGTGCCTGCACGATGCCGACGATCCGTGGCCCCGCGTCGTCCGCGGCGACCACGGGCACCGGTACGGCGGTCACTGCTGCTCCTCCTGCTTGGGGGCCAGCACCGCTGTGGCCCGGCGTTTGGCGGCGCGGGCACCCCGCTTGGCCAGCCGGGCCGGGGTGATGGCGAGCCGGCCCACCCGGTAGCTGAGCGACCCGCTGAGCAGGCCGATCGTCGTCTCGGCCCGGCGTAGCGCCCGTTCCCGCGAGGTGAGCAACTCCTCGGTCCACGCGGTCAGCGCTGCCAACCGTGTGAGTTCCTCGCGCTGGCGCAGCCACGCCTCGCGTAGCTGCTGGTAGCTGTGCCCGCCGACCGGCGGGTCGGTCGGCGCGACGGCGTGCAGTTCGGTGGCGAGGCCGACAGTGGCGCCGGCGTCCAGCCCGTGCAGCGCGGCGGCAATGGCTGCCTCGGCCTCGACGGCCTCGCTGACTGTCGCGCGGTCGAGGTCGTGGCCGGCGATTCCGCCGAGCACCACTGTCAGGCCCGCGACGTCGAGAGTGGACGACCACGGGTGGGCGTACCCGCCGGTGAGCAGGCCCGTGGCGAAGCGCCACAGCCCGCGGGCGAGCACCACGTCGCCGGGCAGCGCGGCGGTGGCCCGCCAGCTGGGGTCGAGCACGGCGTACCGCTCGCCGTCGACCACCACGTTGTCGGTGCCGGCCAGCGCCGCCGCGCCGGCGATCCGGCCGTCGGTGTCGGCCTGGTCGGTGAGCCAGCCCGCGTACCCGCGCAGCAGCGCGCGCAGGGTGGCCAGGTCGCGGCGCACTGCCGCGTCGAGCAGCAGGGTACGCAGCAGCCGGCCGGACGGCACCGGTCCGGACAGCGCCTCCGCGTCCCGGTACGCGGCCTCGCGGCTGGCGAACGGCGCGACGGCCGGCGTCGTCGCGTCGGTGGCCGGGATGAGCCCCCAGCGCCAACCGGAGGGGCCGTGCAGCACCTCCAGCACGCCGATCCCGGGTCGACCGGTCTGCACGAGGGCCACCGGCAGGTCCGCCTCGACGGTCGGCGTGGTCGGGTCCGTGGGGTCGGCGGGCCGGTGGGCGAGGGTCAGCCAGCCCGGTGCGAGGTCGGCGGCGCGCCCGGCGTGCAGCGCGTCCACCGCGAGCCGGGCCGGGTCCTGGAGCACCGTGGCGCCGGTGAAACCCCCGGCGCAGGCGCCGTGCAGCACCGCGTCGAACAGACCGGAGCCGGCGTCCCGGTCGAGGTGGTCGGCGTCCAGCAGCGCCGTCGGGGTGTTGACACCGGGGTACGCGGCCCAGCACGCGGCCGTCCGCAGCCCCGCCGCGCCGAGCCGCTCGCGCAGTTGGTCCCGGTTGGCCGGGTGGGCCCGGTCCAGCACGCCGCCGATCACCCAGGCGGAGTCGTCCCGGCGGGCGTACCAGGGGGTGGTGTCGACCAGCCGGTGCAGGCCCAGCGGGTTGTCCAGGCGCAGCAGCAACGCGCCACCCGGTCGCACCGCGGCGACGAGTCGCGCCAGCACACCGTCCCACCCGAGCCGGGCGCCCTCCACCGACTCCACCGGGTCCAGCCCGGCAGCCGCTATCACCACGTCGTACGTTTCGTCGTCGGGCAGCCCGGCCGGACCACCCACCACCACGCGGGCGGCTCGGTGCGCCAGCGCCACAGCGTCCGGGTGGCTGCGCAGCAGGCAGGTGACCTCGGCGTGGGTGAGCTGGTCGAGCAGTGCCGGGTCGTGTGGACCGGCCACCAGGACCCGGGCGCCGGGCGGCACCAACCGTGCGGCCAGTGCGGCGAGCGGTCCACCGTTGGCCAGCCGTTCCTGCGGCAGGTCCGACCAGGCCAGCATCTCGCCGCCCGGCAGGGTGATCCGGTCGGCGGGTGCCGTCTCAGTCGTCACGGTCTTCCTCTTCCTCCTGGAGGTTCGCCCAACCGAGCAGCTCGCGGAGCTCGGCCGGCGTGCAGCGGTGGTCGGTGCCCAGCTCGGCGCGGGCGATCTCGACAGCCGTGGGCAGGTCGACAGTGCTGCCGTGCAGCTCTGGCCACTGCCGTCGGATCCGAGCGGTGCCGCCGAAGGTGGGGTCCTCGTTGGACAGGATCATCGGGTCGCCGTAGACCGCAGGCTCGCACCCGGCCGCGATGCCGTAGAAGATCGCGCTGGTCAGCCGGTTGGATGCTACCCGGCGGTGACGCCGCAGCTCGGTGAGCTGTCGGTCGAGGAACTCCGGATCGGTGTCCTTCCACCAGTGTCCCCGGTAGCCGTGGCAGATCACCCGGAACCCGGCGCGCTCGTAGAGCCGGCGCACGTTGCGCATCCGGTACTCGTGCCAGTAGAGGCAGACGGTGACCGGGCCGGGCTCGGTGTCCTTGATGAGGGCGATCAGTTTGCGGTGGTCGCCCTTGACGTGTTGACCCTCCCAGCCGTGGAACGGGTACCAGATGGTGCCGTCGCGCTCCTCGGCCGGTGGTTCCTCGGGGCGCATGGCCAACAGGTAGCTGAACGGCGCGCCGATGACGACAACGTTGCGTCGCCCCACCGACCAGGCCCGGCGGCGGGTCTGCTCCGACCAGAGCAGGCTGGGGGTGCGGTCGGCGTACGGGTGGCCGGGGGCCAGGCCGTCGCCGATGTTCCAGCCGTGCTGCACGTACCCGTTGATCCGGGGTGGGTGCCGGTCGCCGAGGCCGGCGTACCGGGCCAGCACGTGCGCGTGGCCGTAGAAGTGGTTGGCGTGGTGCATCAGGTTCCCATCACGCGGCGGAACGCACCGGGCCGCGCCGCACCGCGGCGGTCAGCGCGTCGATGACGCGGTCCTGGTCGGTGTCGCTGAGCCCCGGGTACAGCGGCAGCGACAGCTGCTGGGCGTAGAACGACTCGGCCACCGGGCAGGACCCGCGCCGGTAACCCAGGTCGGCGAAGGCTGGGTGCCAGTGCACCGGGATGTAGTTGACCTGGACGCCGATGCCGGCGGCCCGCATCCTGTCGTACACCTCGCGGCGACGTCCGTCGAGCACCCGGATCGGGTAGAGGTGCCACGCCGGGTCGGCCCACGACCTGCGGTTCGGCAGCAGTACGCCGTCCAGGTCGGCCAGCGCCTCGTCGTAGCGGGCGACCAGGGCGCTGCGGCGGGCCGTGAACTCGCCGAGCCGACGTAGTTGGCTGCGGCCCAGGGCGCAGAGCACGTCCGGCAGCCGGTAGTTCAGCCCGAATTCGTGCACCTCCTGGTGCCAGCCACCCTCGTCCGGGAAACGTAGGTCGTCGCGTTCGCGGACCACGCCGACGCCACGGAACCGGCGGGCCCGCTTCAGGATCTCCGGGTCCAGCGCCGCGACCGCGCCGCCCTCGGCGGTGGTCAGGTTCTTCGTGGGGAAGAACGAGAACGTGGTCAGATCGGCGAGCGAACCCACCGGCCGGCCGTGGTACGTCCCGCCGATCGAGTGCGCCGCGTCGGCGAGCAGCAGCGCGTCGCTGCCCTCGACCGACGTGCGCAGCGCGTCGTAGTCGGCGGGGTGGCCGGCGTAGTCGACAGCGGCGACGACCTTCGTCCGCGAGGTGACAGCGGCGGCGGCCGCCGCCGGGTCGAGGCAGAACGTCTCGTCGTCGACGTCCGCGAACACGATCGTCGCGCCGAGGGCGACAGCGCTGCTGGCGGTCGCCACGAACGTCATCGGCGGGACGACCACCTCGTCGCCCGGCCCCACCCCGGCGGCCGCGTACGCCACGTGCAGCGCCGCGGTGCCGTTGGAGACGGCGGCGACACCGACCCCGCCGGTCCACTGGGCGAGGTCGGCCTCGAACGCGTCGACCTGCGGACCGGTGGTGAGCCAGTCGCCGCGCAGCACGTCGGCGACGGCCGCGACGTCGTCCTCGCTGATCGACTGCCGGCCGTACGGGAGCATCCCCGTCATCCGTTGATGCCGAGCATGTCGCGCAACTGCTCGACGGTGAGCCACTCGTCGTTGGTGTCCGACTGGTAGGCGAAGCCGTCCGGCACCGGGTCGCAGTCGACCGGCGCCTGGTAGCCCCAGGTGGCGATGGTCGGCTGGACGATGAACCGGCCGTCGGCGCGCAGCGTCCGCCGGCTGTCGTCGGGCGCGATCATCTCCTCGTGCAGCTTCTCGCCCGGCCGGATCCCGATCTCGTGGGTGGTGGCGTCCGGGGCCACGGCCTCGACCAGGTCGAGGATGCGCATGCTCGGGATACGCGGCACGAACAGCTCGCCGCCCTGCATCTGGTCGAACGAGTCCATGACGAACTGCACGGCCTGGTCCAGGGTGATCCAGAAGCGGGTCATCCGCTTGTCGGTGATCGGCAGGCTCTTGCCCTCGGCGGCCAGCCGGCGGAACAGCGGGACAACCGAGCCGCGGCTGCCCACCACGTTGCCGTAGCGCACCACGGAGAAGCGGGTGGGGTGCTGGGCGGCGTAGTGGTTGGCCGAGACGAACAGCTTGTCGCCGACCAACTTCGTGGCGCCGTACAGGTTGATCGGGCTGGACGCCTTGTCGGTGGAGAGCGCGATGACCTTCTTGACGCCGGCCTCGATCGCCGCGTCAACGACGTGCTGCGAGCCGGTGATGTTCGTGGCGATGTACTCCGAGGGGTTGTACTCCGCGGTGTCCACCTGCTTCAGCGCGGCGGCGTGCACCACGTGGTCGACGCCGTGCATGGCCCGGGTGAGGCGGTGCCGGTCCCGGATGTCGCCGATGAACCAGCGCAGCCGCGGGTCGTCGCCGAGTTGCTGGCGCAGCTCGTACTGCTTGAGCTCGTCGCGGGAGAACACCACCACGCGGGCGGGGTCGGCCTCGTTGAGGATGTGCCGGAGGAACGTCCTGCCGAAGGAACCAGTTCCCCCGGTGATCAGAATGGACGATCCATTCAACTCACTCAATGTGGTGCTCCCGTGTCAGTGGATGAACGAGCGGCAGTGGGCCGGCCGACCGGGGTGACACGCTAGCCATGGCGGGTTAACTCCTCGGCGCTCGCGGGTGAACCACAACCTGTGCCTCCGTGAATGCCGAACACCGCGCAGGCGAACACTTCCGACCACCCCGGATGTGGGCTGACCTGGTCTGATCGGGCCGCTACAGTGAC
Organism: Micromonospora sp. NPDC048842; assembly: GCF_040649935.1. NCBI lineage: Bacteria > Bacillati > Actinomycetota > Actinomycetes > Micromonosporales > Micromonosporaceae > Micromonospora > Micromonospora sp. NPDC048842. The sequence continues at coordinate 269,540 of NZ_JBEZGK010000005.1, forward strand.
CGCGCGAACGACCCGGCGACGCGGCGCGCAGCCGGGTCCCACGTTCACCTGACATCCACACCGGCTCGGTGCGAGCGGGCCACCCCGGGCGTCACCGACACCGGCCGGTGGGCCCGTCGGATCAGCGCGGGCCCGGTCCGGCCGGCAATTCTGGAGGCGTTCATGGCACCCGGTAGTGACGTGATCGAACGGCCGGTGGTGGCGGCCGAGACGCCGAGCGGCCCACCCGCCCGACGTTGGCTGGTGCCGCTGCTGCTGGTCGTCGGTTGGGTGCTCAGCGTGGCCTGGCGGATGTGGTGGTCCCGGCACATCGTGCTGCCGATCGCCCACACCGACGAGGACAGCTACCTGAACACCGCCCGTGCGTTGGCCGGCGGCCCGGGGGGCTTCAGCAGCGAGAACGACCTGCTGCGCCGGGTCGGCTACCCGATGCTGATCTCGCCGGCGTTCCTCGGGGACCGGGACTTCACCGACAGCTACCGGATCGTCCAGCTCATCAACGCGATGGTGAACTCGACGCTGCTGCCGCTGGCGTACCTGTTCGGTCGTCGTCTGTTCCAACTGCGCCGCTCGTACGCGCTGCTCGGCGCGGTCGCGGCGGCGACCCTGCCGGCCACCGCCTTCTACGCGGGCGTCGCCATGATCGACGCGGTGATGGCGCCGCTCGTGGTCGCCTGGCTGCTCGCCGTGCACCGCTGGATCACCCGGCCCGGCCCGCTCGCCGCCGCCACGGTGGGCCTGCTCGTCGGCGGTTTCCATCTGCTGCACTCCCGCGGCCTGGTGATCGTGGCCGTGCACGCCGGGCTGGTCCTGCTGCTGTTCGTCCGCCGCCGGATCAGCCCGCCCGTGGTGCTCGCGGCGCTGCTGCCGGTGCTCGCCATGGCGCTGGTCAACGAGGCAGCCATCGGCTACCTCGGCGGCAAGGTCTACCTGCTCGGCAGCACTCCCGGCGGCGGCACGCTCGACGCGATCGCCTCCGCGCAGGGTGTGGTCCGGGTGAGCGCCGCGGTCACCACCCAGCTCTGGTACCTCGTGGTGATCACGTTCGGACTGGCCGGGGTGGCCTGGGCCGGCGCCGTCCGCGAGCTGTGGCGCCCACGGCACGGCGACGCGGCCCGCTGGACGATGGGCGTGGCGCTGGTGGTGACCGTCGGGGTGGCCGGCGGCGCGTCGGTGATCCTGTCCGGCATCACCGGCAAGCCGCTGGACGCCATCTACGGGCGGTACGTGCAGATGCTCGCGCCGTTCTGGCTGCTGGTCGGGCTGGGGGTGCTGTTCACCGCCGGGTGGCGGGTGGTGCTGCGCCGGGCGGCGGTCGCTGTGGCGTTGCTGGTCGGTGGCGGTGCGCTGATCGCCGCCCGACTCGCGTACGTGGCCAGCCAGGGCCACCAGCTGCGCTACGGCGGTTTCAGCGCGCCGGACCTGGTGGCGTTGACCGGGGGCTGGCGTGAGCTGCGACCGGTGGTCGGGTTGCTGGTCGGCATCGCCGGCTGTGTGCTGCTCGTCGCCGCGGCCCGGGTGCCCCGCCTGCGGCTGCCGATCCTCGGCGCCCTCGTGGTGGTCAACCTCGTCACGATGCAGGTGATCGACCAACGGATCGTGCGACCGACCGCCGAGAGCACCGCCCCGACGCCCCGGGTGGCCGACGTCGGCGTACGCCCCGGCGAGCGGGTGTGGGCCTCGACCGGTGTGCACTACGTCCTCCGGTTCAACCTCAGCCACCAGGTGACCTGGACCGACGTCCGGTGGTTCGGCGACAAGCAGCCGCCGGCCGCGGCGCAGGTGGTGTTCGCCCGCTGGGCACCCGGGCAGGCCGACGACTGGGACGGCACTGCGTACGGCTTCGTCCGACTCGGCGGCAACCCCGAGCAGCACTGGGCAGCCTGGCGACGGGCCTGATCCACCGCACCCCGGTGGACACCGCTATTCGTTAACGGCGGATGTCCACCGGGAGCACTGTCGGTTAATGGTTCCCGTCCATTGCGGGAAAGGGTCCGAAAATCAGCGTTGGCGGCGGTCCGCCCGAGCCAGGGAAATCGGGACGACGGTGATTTCCCGACCGTCGGACAGCTCCTGTCGCGGGGTGCCCTCGACGAATCGGAAACGTCGGTTCATCTGTCGTACGACGGTATTGTGGCCGAGCACCTCGCCGTCGAGTCGGTCCAGGTGCAGCCCGTCGAAGGCGTACTCGACGGCCTCCCGCATGACCCCCAGCCAGGCCGGCAGTGTCTCGCCCCGCCCGTCCAGCCCCTCGGCGTCGAGATAGAAACCCCACGCGCCGGTGCGGGGGCCTTCCAACCGCAGGTCGAAGAAGGTGACCACACCGCAGGGCCTGTCGTCGCGGACGTACACCAGCACCCGCCGGGACCTGTCGTCGCGGACCGCCGACCACCACCGGGCGTGCTCCTCGGCGGTGATCTCGTGGCTGGTCTTGCTGACCTGTCGATTGGTTTCCTGATTACGCCAGGACAACATCAGATGAACGTCGTCCGTCGTCGCTTCGCGCAGCACGTGCGTCTCGCTTTCCTAGCCGTTCACGTCGGGTTCCGGCACCTTACCCGGGCCTACCGGGAAATCAGATATGCATTCGTTGGGTTGTAGACTGCGGCGCATGAACGAATTGAGTCGCGCGCAGATCCGCGACCTCATGGCTCAGGTGCTGAAGAATCAGGACAAGGAGCTGCCCGCGGACGACGCGGCGCAGTTGCGGGAGATCGGCTTCCGATCGCTCGACTTCTCCGAGCTGGCCCTGCGGGTGGAGGACGAGACGGGGGAGGAGCTCAACTTCGACGCCCCCGGGCTGCGTCGCATCGCCACGGTCGGGGACGTCCTCGACTTCCTCGTCGAGCTTCAGCACCAGTGACCGTCGCGACGTCGCGCCCCCTGACCCCCGCCGGCCCGGAGCCAGCCGGTGTCGACAACCGGCTCGTCGTCGGTGGCGCCGCGCTGACCTGGCGTTCGCTGCCGACGCCCATCCTGCCCGACCCGGCGGCGGTGCTCGCCCGCTCGGCAGTGCACGCGCTCACCGCCGCGCGACAGCACGCCGTGCACCGCACCGAGCTGCTGCTCAGCACCGCCAGTCGGGTCGACGCGGCGCTGCGCACCGAACTGCTCGAGGCCGGGTTCACCGTCGGCGTCCTCGACGACGACGGCGTGCACCCGAGCGCACCGGCCCGGCCGCGAGCCGCCGAGCCGGGCCGGCTCTGGCTGCTGACCTCGGGCTCCACCGGGCGTCCGAAGCGGGTCGGGCACACCCTCGACACGCTGACCACAGTGCGGGCCGACCAGCCCGACCGGACCTGGCTCTGCCCGTACGCCCCGGGCACGTACGCCTGGTGGCAGGTCGTCACCCTGTCGCTGACCCAGCCCGGCCAGCACCTGGTGGTGGTCGAGCCCGACGAGTTGGACGACTGGCCCACTGTCGCGGCCACCCACGGGGTGGATGCGGCCTCCGGCACCCCTACCTTCTGGCGGCGCACCCTCTACCGCGACGCTGAGGCCCTCGCTCGGGTGCCGCTGCGCCAGATCACCCTCGGCGGGGAACCGGTGGACCAGGCGATCCTGGACCAGCTCCGGGAGGTGTTCCCGACGGCCCGGATCTCCTGGATCTACGCGTCCTCCGAGGTGGGGGCGTCCATTGTGGTGCACGACGGGCGGGCCGGGTTCCCGGTCGACTGGCTGGACCGGGAAACCCCGGGCCGGCCGACGCTCTCCGTCCGCGACGACGAACTGGTAGTCACCTCCCCGTACCACGGGGCCGGTCTCGCCGGCCCGGTCCGCACCGGGGACCGGGTGCAGGTGCTCGACGGCCGGGTGCTGATCACCGGCCGAATGGACTCCGACGAGATCAACGTCGGTGGAAGCAAGGTCTCCGCCGGTGTGGTCCGCGGCGTGCTCGCCGGTCATCCGGCGGTGGCCTGGGCCCGGGTGACCGGCCGCCGCGCCCCGGTACTCGGGCGGATGGTGGTCGCCGAGGTGGTCCTCGCCGCTGCCGACCCGTCCTCCGCTGACACCGGTGTGCCCGACGAGGCCGCGCTGGTCCGCTGGTGCGCCGACCGGCTCCCCGAGCACGCGGTGCCGCGCCGCATTCGCGTCCTGACCGACATTCCCGTCAAGGAGACCCTGAAGAGCGATGTCTGAGCCCGCTGACACCCCACTCGTCCCGCCCAGCTCCGTGGTCCTCGTCTCCGGCGGTTCCCGTGGCCTGGGCCTGGCCATCGTCACCGACCTGCTCGACGCGGGCGTACGCGTGGCCGCGTTCGCCCGCACCATCACCCCGGAGTTGGAGAAGCTCGCCGCCGAACACCCCGACCGGGTGCATGTCGGCTCGGTGGACGTCACCGACCTGCGTGCCGCGCAGAGCTTCGTCCGCGAGGTGGAGCAGCGCCTCGGCCCGATCGACGGCATCGTCAACAACGCCGCAATGGGGCAGGACTCCCTGCACGCGCACACCGCCACCGACGACATCGCCCGGATCATCGAGACCAACCTGACGGCCCCGCTACAGCTGACCCGACTGGTGATCCGCCGGATGCTCGCCAAGGGGCTGCGCGGGCGGATCGTCAACATCACCTCGATCTGCGGGCAGCGCGGTTTCCCCGGCCTCGTCGCGTACTCGGCTACCAAGGGCGGCATGGACGCCGCCACCCGCTCGCTCGCCCGCGAACTGGGCGGCCGGATGCTTGTCAACTCGGTGGCGCCCGGGTTCTTCGCCTCGGAGATGTCCGCCGTGCTCGGTCCGACCCAGCTCGACCAGATCGTGCGCCGCACCCCGACCGGTCACCTGACCGAGCCGGTGGAGGTCACGCCGGTCGTGCGGATGCTGCTGCGGGAGCACACCAACATCAACGGCCAGGTCATCGTGGTGGACGGTGCCGCCGCCATCTGACCTGCGGCCGGTTCCGATCCCGGGGCGGATCGGCCGCACCGGGCCGGCCCTGTCGTCGGGGGCGGGCGGCGGGGCTGCGCCGCGTCCGGTGCCGGGGCTGCTCGTCGCTGCCGAGCGGCACCTGCGTATCGGCGCCCCCGCCGACCTGGCCGACGCGGTGACCCGTAGCCACCTCGACGACGGCCGCTGCGTCGGCTGGTACGGCCCATCGACGCCCGGTTGGCGGGTGGCCATCGACGCGGAGCGCGCCGACGCCCCGGTGCCGCCGGCGCTGGCCCGCCGGTTTGGCGCGGGTGACTTCTGGGCCCGGTGGACCCGAGCCGAGTGCTGCTGCAAGCTGGCCGACGTGCCGGTGGCGGCCTGGTGGCGGCGTCACGGCCTGGGTACGCCGGCCGACGGCTCGGCGGTCTGGCGGACCCTCTGGCTGGCCGACCTGGTGCTCACCGTCGGCTTCGCCTCCAACGGTCGAGGTGCCGCTGCCAACGGCCGACCCCGGTAAACCCAACCCCCACCCACCCGCCGCCCCGCCGCCCGCCGCCCCCGCCCCGCCCGCCGCCCCCGCCCCACCGGTCGATCATGGAGTTGTGGTGCCTCACAAAGCAGTCACCGGGGGTCCAAACGGCCACCACAAGTCCATGATCGACCCGGGTGGGCCTAGTGCGGGGTGGGGTGGGGTTGGGTGGGGTGGGTTAGATCTGGTCCCAGCTCAGGGGGGTGCCTCGGGGGACGTCGGTGGCGAAGGTACGGCCCAGCACCCGGTCGATCTCCACGGGTGCCAGCCCGCCGGCCGGCCGGATCGAGCGGACGTTGTGCGCGGTCACCGGATCGCCGGCCCGGACGTCTTCGACCACGAAGAGCGACCGGCGGAACCGTAGCCCTTCCCGCTCGGCGGGGGTCGGTCCGACAGCGGTGCCGCCCAGCGCCTCGTACGCGCGGCCGGACTCGGCGACCAGGGCCGTAAGCTCCGCCGGGTTCAGGGAGAAGTCCGAGTCCACGCCGCCGTCGGCCCGGTCCAGCGTCACGTGCTTCTCGATGAAGCAGGCCCCGAGCGCCACCGAGGCGACCGCCACTCCGATGCCGGGGGTGTGGTCGGAGAGCCCGACCGGGACGTCGAACGCGCCGGCCAGCACCGGCAACCGGCGCAGGTTGCTGTCGGCCGGCGGCGCCGGGTAGGACGCGGTGCAGGCCAGCAGGACGATGCCCGCCGCGCCCCCGGCCCGAGCGGTGCGCACGGCGGCGTCGATCTCGGCGACCGTCGCCATTCCGGTGGAGATCACCATCGGCTTGCCGGTGCTGGCCACCAGTCGGATCAGCGGCAGGTCGACCAGCTCCGACGAGGCGATCTTGTAAGCGGGCGCGTCCAGCGACTCCAGCAGCTCCACGGCGGTCGCGTCGAACGGCGACGAGAAGACGGTCAGGCCCCGCTCGCGGGCCCGTTCGAAGATCGGGGCATGCCACTCGTACGGGGTGTGCGCGCGTTCGTAGAGGCGGTACAGGTTCTCCCCGCCCCACAACTCGTGCCCGCTGGAGATCCGAAACGCCGGGGTGTCGACGTCGATGGTGATGGTGTCCGGCCGGTACGTCTGGAGCTTGAGCGCGTGCGCCCCGCTCGCGGCCACCGCGTCGACGATGGCCAGCGCCCGGTTCAGATCGCCGTTGTGGTTGCCGGACATCTCGGCGACCACGAACGGTCGCTCCCCGGCACCGACCGCGTGCGGTCCGATCTTGATTGTCGCTGTCATTCCGACCTCTGCTCAGGTACGCCCGCACCGGGGTGCGGTGGTGCTGTCGTCGTCCACCGGACAGGCGGACGACCTGGGAAATCAGGGCGCCGGGAGCCGCCCCGGCTCCCGGCGTGCTTCGCGGTGGGGTCGCTCACGGCAACCGGCCGACGGCCAGCGCGTCGCGCCGTTCCGGCGCGAGCCCACCGTCGCGCGTCGGCCCGGCGCTCGCCCCTCGCCCCGGGTCCTCGTCGGCGGCGCGCGAACCACCGTCGGCGCCGCCCACCGGGTCGGACCGACGCAGGCGACCAGCGACCCGGTGGGCCTGGCGCAGCGCCGAGTACGCCACCCAGTCACCCCGCCCGACGAGGCGGTGCTTGAGCCCGGTCACGCCCGGGGGCAGCGGGTAGCCGCCGGTGGGCAGGTAGCGACGGTAGTGCGCGGCGGCCCGGTGGAAGAAGTCGCGCCGCAGGTGCGGGTGCAGCCGGCCGTCGTTGCCCACCACCACCAGGTAGTGGCTGATCATCAGCTCGAACAGCTCGGCCTGCAACCGCTCGTCCGGGTGCTTCCGGGCGACCCAGTCCATCAGCCGCTCGTACTGGGCGAAGGCGTCGAAGTGCCGGCCGCTGCGGGTGGAGGTGATCGCGCCCTGGCGGCCCTGGCGGTACAGGTAGCAGATCCGGTCCAGCACGGAGATCTTCTCGGCCCCGATCAGCAGGGGATGGCTGAACGGGATGTCCTCGTACCACCCGGGGAAGAACCGCAGCTCCAGCTCGTCCATGAAGTCCCGGCGGACCACCTTGTTCCAGGCGGTGTGCTGCACCCGCAGGAGCTGCGGCTGGTCGGCCAACCGGGTCACGCCGTTGATCCCGCGCAGCAGCGGGCTGCTCGCGTCGACCTCCCGCCGGCCGTCCTCGTGCACCCGCAGGTGGTCGAGCATCAGCACGTCGGGCTGGTGCTGGCGCAGCCGGTCCAGCACCGCCGCGATCGTGCCCGGTGGCAACCAGTCGTCGCTGTCGACGAACCAGACGTAGCGGCCGGTGGCCACGTCGAGCCCGGCGTTGCGGGCCAGCCCCAGACCAACGTTGCTGCTCAGGTGCACGACGCGCACGCCGTCGCGGCTGACCGCGTACGAGCGGAGCATGTCGCCGCAGCCGTCCGGGGAGGCGTCGTCGACGGCGATCAGCTCGACCGCGTCCGACTCGCCCGCCGGGATGTCGGCCCGGATCGACTCGAGGCACTGGTACAGGTACGCCTCGACGCCGTACACGGGCACGACGATGCTCAGCAGCGGTGCGTGCGTCGGCTCATTGACCACGTCCGCCACCTTCGACGACCCGGGTGGCCGGCCCCGGAACCTGACGTTGCCGCCGATGGTGAACTCTCTGAACTCCCGCCCAGCGGAAGGTTAACGCCGGGCCGGTGGGCGGTTTCCGGCCCGGGGAACGCAGGCTCGTGGGGCGGGTGGGATGCGTCCGGTTCACCCGGGAGTGACCCGGTAGGGTGCCTCGGTGCGGCCCTGCCGGGTCGTCGTGGGCGTCGCCGTCGCGCCGTCCGACGCCGCGACGAGGAGGCTACGACCGTGCTGGTGACCCTGCCGAGCGCCGGGATCCCGGCATGACGAGCGTCGCCGCGACGTCGGCCGCCCGGCCCGCACCGGCCGTGCCCCGGCTGCCCTCGCTGACCGGGCTGCGGTGGATCGCCGCTCTGCTGGTCTTCGGCTTCCACGCCGGCACCATGCGGATCATCGCCGAGCCGGACTACAAGGCAGTCATCGACGCGCTGTTCACCCTCGGTCTCTCCGGGGTGCAGTTCTTCTTCATCCTCAGCGGTTTCGTGCTGGTCTGGTCGGCCCGCGAGGGAGACTCCCGGCGTACGTTCTGGCGGCGACGGATCGCCAAGATCTACCCGAACCACCTGGTGCTGTTCGCGGCGACGCTGGTGGTCGCCTGGTGGTTCGCCGACCCGGTCCTGCCGGCGGCGGCGTTGGAGAACCTGCTGCTGTTGCAGGCGTGGGACCCTCGGCCTGGTTGGTTCTACAGCATCAACACCGTCAGCTGGTCGCTGTCCTGCGAGTTCTTCTTCTACCTGTGTCTGCCGCTGGCGCTGCCACTGCTGCGCCGGGCCCGACCGAAGCTGCTCTGGGCGCTGGTCGTCGCGCTGCCGCTGCTCATCCTCGCGCTCTGGCCGGCGCAGGAGTTGGTGCCGGAGGTGAGCCGCTGGTGGTTCACCCAGATCTTCCCGCCGGTGCGGTCGCTGGAGTTCTGGCTGGGCGCGGTGGCTGCCGAGTTGATGCGCCGAGGGCTCTGGCGCGGTCCCGGACTGACAGTGGCCAGCGGTATCTTCCTGGTCACCTGGGTGGCGGCAGCGCAGTGGATCCGCGCCGAGCTGTGGACCACGCTGCTCGCCGTCGCGTACCTGTTGGTGATCACCGCTGCCGCGGACGCGGACGTGCGGGGTCGGCGCTCGCCGTGGCGGTCCCGGCCGCTGGTCTGGCTCGGTGAGGTCTCGTTCGCCTTCTACCTGGTGCACGTGCTGGTGATGACGAGCGTGCTGCGCTGGAGCGGGACCTGGGGGATCGGCTTCGCGGGCTGGCGTGGCCCGGCCGTGGTGCTCGGCTTCCTGGCGGCGAACCTGGTCCTCGCCGGGCTGCTGCACCGCTTCGTCGAAACCCCGATGATGCGCCGGCTCGCGCCGCGCCGCGCGGCCCGTCCGGCGCCCGTCCCCCGACAACGCGCCGCAGGTGACGACGACGCACGGGAACCCGGAAGCAGCGCCCGCGGCGAGGTCGACGGACCTGCCGACGAGGTCGGTCAGGCTGACGGTCGATCAACGTACGTCGACCTGCGCTGACAACGTCCACCCTGGTCAACGGGGTCGGCGCGGCGTGATCCGACACGCCCGTGGCCGGTGCGCCCGGGTCTGCGCGACGGTACCGTTGGGACGTGCTTCCGGTCGCGTTCACCTGTCCGCTGTGGTGGGTGGCGCGCTGGGCGACTCGGGTGCTGACCAGCCTCGCCGTCGTCGCGGCCCTGGCGCTCGGCGCAGGCCCGACCACGGCCGTCACGCCAACACCCGGCCCGGTGCCGACGTCGAGCGCGGTGCCGGCCTCGGTCGCCGCCGGGTCGCTGGCGGCCTCGTACCGGCACTGCGGTGCGCCCACTGTGGCCCGCCCGGCCCCGGCGATACCGCCGGAGGCCGCCGAGGAGCCGGTCCCGACCTGGTCGGTCGACACGCCGGTGGCGCTCCCCGGTGATCAGGGCACCATCGCGGCCGGCGTGCTGCCGGTCCGCGCGGCCGAATCTGACCGGCTGCCCCTCGTCGACGGTACGAGCGGTCGGGCTTCCCGGGCCCCACCCGGACGCTGAGCCACCGGGACGACCGTCCCGTCACCGCGCACCCTGTCGACCCACCCGCTCCCTGACCCGCCGACCCGTGGCCCACAGCGGCCCGCTGATCGGCGCGGCTCCCCATCGCACTGCTCTCTCCCCGAGGTGCCGACCATGGAGACCGTCGTCTTCTACCAGTTCGTGACCGAGATGCCGCGGGCCGCCGCCATCTGGTCGACGCTGTTCCTGCTGACCCTGGGCCTGCTCACCGTGCTGGCCGCCCGCCCCGAACGGGACCGGCCCACTGACGACCCGCTCCCGGCCGGGCCCACGCCTCGGGAGGTGGCCGCCGCCGAGGCCGTCGACCTGCGTCGCTACGCCGAGGAGGTGGCCGTCGCCGCGGCCGGCGCGGCCACCACCGCCCAGCGGCGGCGCGCCGCCTGGCTGACCGCTCAGGAGCAACTGGAGCAGGCCTGGACCGGGTACGACGAGGCGGACACCGCCGCGCGTCGCTTCGCCGACGCCGGGGCACTGCCCACCCCGCAGACCCCGCACACCCCCGCCGAGTACGCCGCTCGGGAACGCTATCTGCACCGGGCGGCGATGGCGGCGTACTGGCGAGGCGACCTGACAATGGCGCAGCTCGGCGACGTGTTCGGGCACCGGCGTGGCTGGGATCCCCGGCGACACCCGGTCGAGCAGGAGGTGCTGATCAGCCGGGTGGTCCGGGATGCGCGGCTGGCCGACTACCAGGTGGCCGCCGACGGCGAGCGGGCCGCCTGGCGCGACGCGGAGTTGGCCGCACAGTCCGCTCGTGCCCTCGCCGAGGAGGCGTACGCGGCGGCGGCCCGGCTACGCCCGACCCTGGTCCCCGCGCGCCGCACGGTGGCCGGGGCGCTGCGTCCCGTGGCACTGTGGCGCCCGGCCCGGGTGGGTTGAGCCCAATCCGTGATGTGAGGCCGCTCACCCAATCACGAAAGCGGACGTCCGACGCAGTCGGCGGGATTGTTCCCGCGATTGTGGGCGCGTTCTTTACGGCCTGTCCGGTTGTCGCCCGGAGGTGTCGCCGTAACCCGTTGTCCCATCGAGTCACATCAGCGGCAATACGCGCAGAAATTGTCGCGCCAATTGGGGTTTACGCAGGTGAACCTGGCTTGGCAGGGCGTTGAGACGCCAGTAGTGTCGTCCCGTCCGGTGCGGTAACCGATCGCAAGACGCGACGCCGCATCGACCCGCTTAATCGTGATCAACGAACCGGGGACCCACCAGTAAGTCCGGGGTGAATCCGCGAGCCACGGCCCGCGGTAGGGCGTCTTCCCGCCCGAATCCGTCAGCTAACCCGGTAGGCGGTGTCGGAAGGAGTCCCATCCTCGTGCAGCACCTTTCCACCCCTCGGTTGTTCCCTCGCCTCCACGGCGCGGCGGTGCACCCGCTCACTCGTCCAGTGACGGTGAGCTGACCCCCGGGTCATCGCCTTCCCCGCCCGGCCGCGCCGGGCGTTCCCCTGAGCGGTTCACCATCCGCGGACCACGGTCCGTGCGCTGGCGCCTGCCCGGATACCGGTCCGGCCCCGGTGTGCCGCTCTCCCCCCGATCCGTGGAGGACCCCGTGAAGCACACCCTGCAGCGTCAGCTCCGCCGCCTCGCCACCGAGCGCCCGTACCAGATCGTCGCCGCCTCCGCCGCGGCCCTCGCGATCGCCACCACCACCGGCGCCCTGCTCACCACTGCCGACGACGCCCCGGCCGGCCAGCGCACCGCGACCACTGTCGCCGAGATGCGCAGCGACGTCGCCGCCTCCCGCGGCGAGGCTCGGGACGCGTCCCCCTCGGCCAGCGCCGCGCCGACCACTGCCGCCCCGGCCACCACCGCCGCGTCGCCCGCCGCCAAGGCCAGCAGCAACCCGGACCTGACCCGGAAGCCGGAGCGGCCGAAGCCGCCCGCGACCAAGGTGCTCGACTACGACTACGAGGCGCAGAACACCTACTACAACTGCGGCCCGGCGGCCACCCGGAACGCGCTCAGCGCCGCCGGCATCGACCGCACCCAGGAGGAGCTCGGCGCCGAGCTGGGCACCACCGAGATGGGCACCAACTCGGCCGAGGACACCACCCGGGTGCTCAACGCCGAGGTGAAGGGCTCCCCGTACCGGACCCGGATGTTCCCCGGCGCGCCCAGCCCGGCCCAGATGGACCGGCTGCAGGCCGACGTGGTGAAGGCCATCACCGACGGTCGGGGCGTGGTGGCGAACGTCGTCGGGGACGCCACCGACACCGACGGCAGCTGGCACTCCTACGGCGGTGGGCACTACATCGCCGTCGTGGGCTACAAGGACAACGGTCGCACCGTGCGGATCGCCGACTCGGCGAACCCGGCCGACCCGTCGTACTGGATCACCACGATCGACCTGGCCAACTGGATCACCAGCCGGGGCTACTCCGCCTGACCCGGGCACGCTGACCGCCGCGGGCGCCGTCCTCCACAAGGGGCCGGCGCCCGCGGCGTTTGTGCGCGCGGTCCGGCGTCGACGGCTCTCGTACCGGGCCGTGAACCGTGGGAGACTGCGGCCGTGGTGGAGAAAACGGGTGGTCACGCCGGCCGCAGGCCGGTCCTGCTGCTGCTGCACGGCATGGGAGCGACCGGGGACGTGTGGTTGCCCTGGGCCCCGTACCTCGAGCAGCACTGGCCCGGGCGGTGGCTGGCACCGGACCTCGCCGGCCACGGCTGGGCGTCGCCGCTGCCGTCGTACTCCTTCCCGGGCTTCGCCCAGCAGGTCGCGCAGGCCCTCGCACCCGACGACCGGCTGGTCGTGCTCGGGCACTCGCTGGGTGGGGTGGTCGGCCTGGTGCTCGCCGCCCGCGACGCCGGAACGCCGGTGGACGCTGTCGTCGGGCTGGGCATCAAGGCACTCTGGTCACCCGCCGAGCTGGCCCGCGCCGCCGAGGTCGCCGCCCGCCCGGTGAGCTGGTTCGCCAGCCGCGCCGAGGCGGCGCGCCGCTACCTGCGGGTCTCCGGGCTGGCCGGCCTGGTCTCGCCGGACCACCCGGTGGTGGACGCCGGGCTGCGCCAGGTCGACGGCCGATGGCGCCTCGCCATGGACCCGAGCGCCTTCGCCGTCGGCGAGCCCGACCTGGCCGCGCTGCTGGCGGCGACCGACGTGCCGGTGGTGCTGGCGCGCGGGGAGAACGACCCGATGGTCACCGACGAACAGCTCAAGGAGTACGGCGTACCGGTGGCCACGCTTCCGGGTCTCGGGCACAACGCGCACGTGGAGGACCCGGCGGCGGTGCTGGCGCTGCTCCACCCGTACCGCTGAGCGGCTACGCCGTTGTGGACGCGGTCAGTGTCTCGGCCGGTGCCAGCTCGCGGCGGGCGGCGGTCAGGAACGCCTCGGCGTACGCCTCGGCCGGGAAGTCACCCAGGTAACGGCGGCGGGTGGCCCAGCGAGCCTCGGCCAGCGGATCGGTGTCCAGCAGGGCGGTCAGCACCTCGTCCACGTTGGACATGTCCCGACGCAACACGTAACCCGACCCGGCCAGCGGGAACCGCTCCACGAACCGGTCGCCCTCGTCGCCCATGTCGGTGACCGCGTACGGCTTGCCGGAGTAGAGGAAGTCCGAGATCACGCCGGACACGTCGGAGACCAGTGCGTCGGCGGAGTTGACGCACTCGGTCAGGCTCAGCTCCCGAGCCGCCGCGCCGACCACGTGCTGGCGGCCGGTGCGGGCCCGGTCGGCGACGAGCAACTCGGTCAGGCGGCCCAGTTGGCGGGCCGATGCCGGGTTCTGCGTGGTGTACGGGTGGGCTCGCAGGATCACCCTCGCGCCGCGCTCCAACAGTCGGCGCAGCAGGCTTTCGGCCACCGGCAGCGAGCAGTAGTCGGCGTCGGCGTGGTGCCCGGTCCAGGTCGGCGTGTAGAGCACCGTCGGGTGCGCCAACCCTCGTGCGGGCTCCGGGCGTACCTCGATCGACTCGACCTGTGGGCGACCCACCACCACGAACTTGTCCGCCGGGATCTGCACGCCGGCGCGTGCGTACCTGTCGATCGCCGCCTGCCCGGCCACGAAGATCCGGTCGAAGATCCCCGACACCGGGTTGGCGCTCGGCGCCTTGTCGCTGTCGCCGTGGTGCAACTGGATGTGGGTGAGCTGGGTGAAGCGGACGCAGTGGCTGTTCTTCGCACCGTGGTTGACGTAGAACGCCGCCCGCAGGCTCGGCACCAACGCCTCGTCCATCGCCCCCAGGGTGGGGCAGTAGACGACCGGCGCGTCGGTGGCCGCCGCGATCGGGGCCAGGAACTCCGGCTCACGCAGCACGACCAGGAACGGCCGGCCGATCCGTTCCAGGTACGGCAGCCACATGGTGACCTGGTATTCCGAGCCGGGAGGCGCGGAGAAGTAGAGCAGGAACTCCGGCTGGTGCCGGCGCAGCGCGGCGGCCACCGACCCGCCACCGGCCCGCGGCCGGAACCGTCGCCGGGCCAGGTCCAGCGCGACCGCACCGGCGCCCGCGCCGACCAGCAGGCTGGCGGCCAGCGCCACACCGGCCGGCAGGGCCAGCGCGGCGGCGAGCGCCAGGGCGGCGAGCAGCCCGAGCAGTGCCGTGCCGAGCCGGTCGGCGATCAGCGGCGTCCAGGCGCGTACCGGAAGATTGGCCGCCCGGATCTCCAGACCGCCGGCGGTGCGCAGCGGCCCCACCAGCAGCACCAGCCCCAGCAGGACCAGCCCGGTGGCGACCAGCGCGAGGTTGAGCCCGTCGTCCAGCCGCCGGGAGTAGCCGACCAGGATCGCCGCGGCGATCAACCCGGTCTCCGCCACCAGGTCGGCGCTGGGCCGGATCCGCTGCTCAGCGGCCGAGGCGGCCAGCGCGGCGACGGCCAACGCCAGCCCCCAGCCGGTCGCGCCGGTCAGCGCCAGCACGACGAAGGCCAGCACGGCCAACCCGGTGGTCAGGCACCGGGCGGCCAGCTTTCGGACCAGGTCGCCGCGCATGTCGCTCCGTTCGTGGTTCCGCAGCCGTCGGCGTCAGTTGGCGGACGTCGCGCCGGCGGGTGCCTCGACCCGACCCGCCCCGGACTGCGCCGGCACGCTCGGCGTGGGCCCGTCACCGGGAGCCCGGCGTACGTCGATCACCTGACCGGTCAGGTCGGAGATCAGCACGTCCAGCGACGACTGGGCGACGGCCTCCGCGGCGAGCAGGGTGTGCTCCGGCTCCTCGCCGAAGGCCCGCGTCCGCATCGGGGTGGCGGTGCGCTCCGGGTTGATGCAGTTGACGCGCACGCCCACGTCGGCCCACTCGTCGGCGAGCGCCTGGGTGAGGTTGACCAGGGCGGCCTTGGTGGCCGAGTAGAGCGCGTAGCGGGCCCGGCCCCGGGTGTAGGAGCTGGAGGTGTAGAGCAGCAACTGACCCTTGGTCTGCTGGAGGTACGGGAGGGCCTGGCGGGCGATGGTCACCGGGCCGACGAAGTTGACCTGGAGCAGCCGGTCCATGGTCTCCTCGTCCATCTCGGCGAGGGCGCCCTTCTCCAGGATGCCGGCGGTCACCACCACGTGGTCGATCCGGCCGGTGGCCTCGAAGGCGGTCGTCAGCGCGGCCTCGACGTCAGCGGCCCGCTCCACGTGGGTGCCGGTGCTGGAACGGCTGAACGGGAAGACCTGGGCGCCGTAGCGGCGGGCCAGCTCGGTCAACTCGTGGCCGATGCCGTAGCTGCCGCCGAACACCACGATGGTGCGGCCGGTCAGCTCCTCGCTGTAGCTGCGGTGGTCGGTCAGTCGGGGGGCCTGCGCGGCGGCGAGCTGGAAGAGCTTGTCCGCCAGGTGTACGTCGACCGGGTGGGTGACCTTGATGTTCTCGTCCGAACCGTCGATCACCTTGATCGGGGTGCCGGGAAGGTAGCGCAGCACCACGCCACAGTCGTCGGTGGCGGCGAAGTCCGGGTCGTCCTCGGCGATCTGGTACGCCGCCCGGATCGTGGGGGAGCGGAACGCCTGCGGGGTCTGACCACGGCGCAGCCGAGAGCGCACCGGGATGTCGGTGATGCAGTCGTTGTCGTCGACCTGGATGATCGTGTCCGCGGAGGGGATGGCCACGTCCACGGCGTCGTAGCTCCAGAGCGCGTTGACGCACTCGCGCACGATCCGGCCGCTGAGCAGCGGGCGCACCGCGTCGTGGAAGAGGATGTTGCAGTCTTCCGGGCCGACAGCGTCCAGGGCGATCCGGGTGGTGGCGTTGCGGGTGTCACCGCCCTCGATCACCTTGGTGACCTTGCGCAGGCCGGCCTTCTCGACGATCTGCTGGGCGTCCTCGACGTGGCCGGTGGCCATCAACACGATGATCTCGTCGATCTCCGGTGCCGCCTCGAAGACCGCCAGGGTGTGCTCGATGATCGGCTTACCGGCGATCTTCAGCAGCTGCTTCGGGATGCCGAGGCCCAGCCGGGTCCCTGTGCCGCCGGCCAGAACCACCGCCACTGTCCGCGAGGGCCGCCACGGCGTCGGGGTCTCCGCTTCGGCGTCCGGGCCAGGGGTCTGGTCCTGCGTCATTGCCGGATCCTCACTCTCAGGGATGCGTTAACGGAAGGTTCCGCCCGAGCGGCGACGGAATGAACCTTAACGCGCGGACCGCGTCGCCCCAACGCGGGCGACGCGGTCCTCAGGTGCATGTCGGTGCCGGACGTTCGCCGGAACTCTACTTGCTGTTCGCGTACGCCTCGTACGCCCGGATGACCTCGTCGGTGGGGCCATCCATCCGGATGACGCCCGATTCCAGCCAGATCGTCCGTTCGCAGGTGTCCCGTACGGAGGAGAGCTGGTGGCTGACCAGGAACACCGTCCCCGCGCCCTCCCGCAGCTCCCGCACCCGCTGCTCGCTGCGCTTGCGGAAGCCCTTGTCGCCGGTGGCGAGCGCCTCGTCGATGAGCAGCACGTCGTGCTTCTTGGCGGCGGCGATGGAGAACCGGAGCCGGGCCGCCATGCCCGACGAGTACGTCCGCATCGGCAGGCTGGCGAAGTCACCCCGCTCGTTGATGCCGGAGAAGTCGATGATCCCCGCGGCCTGCTTGGCCACGTCGTCGGGGTGCATGCCCATGGCCAGGCACCCGAGGACGACGTTGCGCTCCCCGGAGAGGTCGTTGAGCAGGGCGGCGTTGACGCCCAGCAGCGACGGCTGCCCCTGGGTGTGGATGGCGCCCCGGTTCACCGGCAGCAGACCGGCGATGGCCCGCAGGATGGTGGACTTGCCGGACCCGTTGCTGCCGATCAGCCCGATCGCCTCGCCCCGGTACGCGGTGAACGAGATGCCCTTGACCGCGTGCACCTCCCGGACGTTCGGCGCGTGGGTGCGCTTGACCAGCCGGCGCAGCGCGGCCACCGGCGTGGTGCCACCGGCGGCACCCTGGTGCACCCGGTAGATGATGTGCGCGTCGTCCACGACCACTGTCGGGATGCGCTCCTGGGTTCGGGTCATCGTCGCGCTCGCCTCGGTGGGGGCGTCGAAGTGATCAACCACGGCCGTACTCCTGTTCGCCGCGCCAGAAGTAGATGAAACCGCCGATGCCGGCGACCAGCGCCCAACCGGCGCCGACCAGCCAGAGCTGGGTCAGCGACTCGTTGAGCAGCGGCGCCTCCTCGAGCAGCGAGTACCGTGCCAGCTCGATGTAGACCAGCAGCGGGTTGTACTGCACAAGGGTCGTCGCCCAGCCGGGCAGCCGGTCGAAGAGGCTGACGCTGTAGAGGACGCCGGAGCCGTACATCCAGGTCCGCATGATGAACGGCATGACCTGCTTCAGGTCGCTCGACTTGGCGCCCAGTCGGGCCACCAGCAGCACCACTCCGGCGTTGAACACCGCCTGCAGCAGCAACGCCGGCACCAGCAGCAACCACTCCCAGGTGAGTGGCTCGCCGGTGACCAGCACGATGCCGACCAGCACCACCATCGAGGCCAGCAGTTGCTGGAACTGGGTGATCGTGGTGGACAGCGGCAGGCTGGCCCGGGGGAAGTGCAGCGCCCGGATCAGCCCCAGGTTGCTGCTGATCGACTGGGTGCCGGCCAGGACCGCGCTCTGGGTGAAGTTGAAGATGAACAACCCGGTGGTCAGGTAGGCGATGAAGTTCGGGATGCTGTTCTGTGCGAGCACCACCCCGAAGATCAGGTAGTAGACCGCCGCGTTGGTCAGCGGGGTGAGCACCTGCCAGAGCTGACCCAGCTTGGCGTTGCTGTACGAGGCGACGAGCTTGGCGTTGGCGTACGCGGCGATGAAGTGCCGGTAGGCCCAGAGTCGGCGGCTGTACTCGACGAGGCTGGGTCGCTCACCGGCGACCCGTAGCCCGTGCCGAGCGGCCAGCTGCGCCTGGGTCAGGCCCGTGTCGGGGTCGACCAGCGCGGTGGTGGCCATGGAAATGGCGCTCCGATCTTTCGTGCAGACGGGGGTTGCTCGCGACGATCGAATCCTAGTGGGAAATATGCGCGGGGCGCCGCCTCGTCGCTGCGAGGACAGTAGTCCGAAACACGTCGGGACGCAACCGTACCGTCGTTGCGCT
The DNA here is from genome assembly GCF_040649935.1 of Micromonospora sp. NPDC048842. Lineage (NCBI taxonomy): Bacteria > Bacillati > Actinomycetota > Actinomycetes > Micromonosporales > Micromonosporaceae > Micromonospora > Micromonospora sp. NPDC048842. The sequence goes on from NZ_JBEZGK010000005.1 coordinate 288,014, forward strand.
ACGCTGTCCGGCGTGACCTGCGATAAGAGCCCTCGATGACCACCGAAAAGAGGCGGGCACCGGCCGGCGCGGCGGTGCTGCGCGACGAGATCACCACGGCCATCCGCCGGGCGCTGATGCAGGAGCTCGCCGCTGTCGGCTACGGCCGGCTCTCCATCGAGGCGGTGGCCCGGCGGGCCGGCGTCAGCAAGACGGCAATCTACCGACGGTGGAGCTCGAAGCTCGACCTGGTGCTGGAGGTCGTCGCCGCTGCGGCACACGGCAAGCTCCCCGCACTGGACACCGGCACGCTGCGCGGTGACCTCGCGCTGCTGTTCCAGGCGGTGGCGCACGCGCTGCGCCACCCACTGGCGTCGCAGATCATTCCGGATCTCCTGGCCGAGGCCGCCCGCAACCCCAGCATCGACGCGACGCTGCGTCAGGTGCTGCACGCCAGGCAGCAGGAGATCGGCGGTCACCTGGTCACCCGGGCCGTGCAACGTGGCGAACTGCCCGCCGACACGGAGCTGGACGCCGCCGTCGACCTCATCGTGGGGCCGCTCTACTGGCGGCTCGCCATCGCCCGTCTCCCACTCACCGACGGCTACCTCGACCGTCTGGTCGAGTCCGTCGTCGCCGGGATGGGCGCGAACAGGGCCCTGTCGGCCCCGCGAGCGGCTCCGATCTGAGGCTGACCGGGCCCGCGACACCCGCCGAACGGGGGCCCGGAACCCCGGTTCGCCTCCGCTAGGCTGCCCCCTTGACACCCGGCTGTCACCGAGCCGACACCCGCTTTTCGCCCCCTCATCCGCCGCCGGACGACAAGGACGACCCGTGACGAAAGTCGAAGACGCTGTCGTGGCGCCAGCGCCAGCCGACCGAGAGAACGCCCCGACTGCGGACGCCGCAGCGGAGGGCGCCAGCCGATCCGGGCGCGGCCTGAATCTGATCGGGCGACTCAACGCCGGTGTGGCCGCCGCACCCGTGCTGTTCACCGACGCGGCGGTGGTCGCTTTCGCCCTCTGGACTCTGCTCTACCACCTCAACCTCGGCCTCGACCTGCGTCCCTCTGTTGTCTTCCTCGGCTGGGTGGCCCTGCTGCCGATCGTGGCGTACGTGTCCCGGAAGCTCCGGCGGCGTGACACGAGAGGCCGACTCACAGACGACGAGCCGGCGGACACGCCGGCCGAGGCGCCCGCCAACCGGGTAGCGCTGCTGCGCCGGTACGCCCTGCCCATCGGCAGCGCGCTGGGTGCGGCGCTGTTCGCGGCCCTCGGCACCGGCATGGTGACCTGGTGGTTGGCGGCCGTGCTCGGCCTGGTCTCGGTCATCTCGGCGTGGCTGGCCGTGCCCCGTCGCGGTGGGCCGACCGACGCGGGTGCCGCTCCGGTCAGCCGAAAGACCACGCCGAGGCAGGGCTGGGTGGTCCTCGTCGTGTCGCTGGCCGCCGCCTACTTCGCCACGCTCATCGGCCGGGTCTCCCTCGACGACGTCTTCTACGTCGGCAAGTCGGTCTGGGTGGCCGAGCGGGACGAGATCCCCTTCCGGGACTTCCTTTTCACCGAGGGCGTCCTGCCGGCGGGCTCGGCGAACCCGCCACTGCCGTCCTTCGAGGTCTTCATCGGGGCGATGGCGCGCGTCCTGCACGTGCACGCCGCGACCGCGACGTGGTATCTGCTCCTGCCGGTGCTGGCCGTCTTCGCGATCTTCGCGCTGTGGCGACTCGTGCAGCGGTGGGCGCCGCGCCGTCCACTGGTCGCGTTCGGTGTGGCGGCGGCCTACATCCTGCTCGTGGCCTACTACGCCGACTCCCTGAACACCTACCACCTGCCGCGGTTGACCCAGGGCAAGAGCGTCTTCGTGCACGCGCTCATCCCACTGGCCTGGGTGTATCTCACCGACTACCTTGAGCGCCGTTCCCGACGTGCGCTGATCCTGCTCGCCCTGCTCTCCGTGGCCAGCGTCGGCTACACCACCACCGCCGTGATGCTCCTGCCCCTGCTCGGCGCTGCGGCGGCGGTCGTGCTGCTGTTCACCCGGCGAGTGCGGGAGGCCGTCCTGTGCTTCGCGGCCGTGTCGCTCTACCCTGTGTTGTCCGGCGCGCTCGTCCAGGTCCTGCGGGGCGGGATCGAGACGACCGTCGCCACCTATACGCCGCTGCTGCCGCTGCGGACCATCTACGAGCTCACCCTGTGGCTCGGCATCCTCGGTGTCATCGCCGGGCTCGCCGTGTGGTGGTCGCCCCTGGTGCTCCGCGCGGGCGCGCCCCGTCAGCTCGCCGCCGGTGCCGTGCTCGCGGTGACGGTCCTGATGATTCCCGGCCTGCTGAAGCTCGCCGGTGACCTCAGCGGTCTGCGCGCGGTGCTCTGGCGGGTGCCGTGGATCCTGCCGGTGCCGGCGCTCGTCGGCATGCTGGCCGTCATCCGGCTGCCCGGGTTGGCCCGAGTCAATCGCGTCCTGGCCTTCGCGCTCCCCGCCGTGCTGGTGTGCGCCTTCTACACCCAGGGCAAGCCGATGTGGACCGACGACCTGGTCCAGACGAAGCCGACCTGGCGGATGCCGGAGGCCCGTAAGGCCTCGTCCTTCTGGATCAAGAACCTGGACAATCGCCCACCGGGCCTGGTGCTCGCGCCGTCGTCGGTCATGCGGGCACTTCCACAGGTCACGACCGAGGTCCGGGTGGTGCTTCCCCGTGACCTCTACCTCACCGACTACGGGATCGACACGGAGTTCTCCCGGGACCGGCTGCTGCTGGCGAGGTTCGCCGACGCCGATCGGACCGTCTCGATCTACGAGGTGGACGCCGCGATCCGCCGGGTGGGTGTCAGCCTGGTGTGCGTCTGGAAATCCAACACCCTCGTCGCCGACGCCGCGCCGTACCTGGGCCTGGAGCGGATCGCGTCGCGCAACCCACCCGGTGCGATGTACTGCTACCGCACCACCGCGTCCCCGACCGCTGGCCGCTGACCTGCCGGAACATGTCGTCACCATGGCCAGGACGCGCGCCGCGTCCGGGCCATGGTGACGGCCCCGGCCCAGCGTGTGGGCGCGCCGGCATCGGTGGCGGGCCGCTCATCGTCTCCACCACCGACGGCTGGCCGCTGTGGACCTCAGGAAGCCCACCGCCGTCGGCGCTTCGGGGTCCGCGCCCGGTACCAGCTTCGTGTCCGCTTCCTCCCGGGTGGCCGGTGCGTCGGTCACCAGGGCGGTTTGTCCTTAAGCTGTGTCGATACCCGAGTGACGCCCGCCCGTCGTCTCGCGTTAAGGTCGCAGTCAGTGACTGGGGCCCGAGCAGACAAGTTCGGTCGCCACTTCCTGACAAACTGCGCTGCGGACCTGGGGCACGGCATGTGACCTGCGCGGAAAGGTCGACCGGCGTCGTCCGGTCGGAGCCTGCGCGCCATGCCGGCCGACAGCCCCGGACCGCAACCGCAGTGCCGCCGAGGTTGACGTCGACCACACCACGGGCTCAGCCCGTCATGGAACTCGTAGGGAGCGAACTCGTTTGTTCGGCACGTTGACAGGACGCCTCGGGGTGGCCGCCCAGAGTGCGCTACTGGTACTGGCCTACCTGGTCATGCTCGTCGGTGGCGTATTCGGTTGGGTCGGCCTGTTCGCCGTCGCCGGGCTGGCCGCCATCATCGGCGAGTTCGCCGTCGCCCGCTGGTCACCGCCGTCGCAACTGCTGTTGGAGAAGGTGGGCCTGCACTGGTCGTACCGGCAACTGACCCGGGACCTCGCCGCCGTGTTGCTGGTCGCCGCCGAGGTTCGGCTCAGCGGTGGCGAGCTGACCCTGCTGCTGGTGCTGCCGGCCGCGGTGTGGGTCGTGTCGGTCTTCGCCGGTGCGCTCTCCACCATGATCGAGCGGCGTAACCCGCTCTCCGCCATGGTGCGCAACATCGAGCTGGGTCCACTGGCCAGCGCCCCCCAACCGCCCGCCTGGGCGGCGGCTGTCGCCGGTGACCGGATGCCCCTGCTCAACCTGCTGCTGGTGCCGGCCGGCGTGGCCGCCGCGGTGCAGCACGATCCGACGCCGTTCTTCGTGGCCGGCGCGGTGGCGGTCGTGGTGACCGGTCTGGTGGGCGCCATCATCGCGCTGACCTGGCTTCGGGGCCGGGGCGCCGGGCAGGGCCCGCTGTTGCCCGCTGTGCAGCGCTGGCTGGACAACTACCGGCCGGAGGTGGCGCTCTACTTCGCCGGCCCGGCCAAGGACGTCTACCAGGCGAACATGTGGCTCGCCCCGACCGAGGCGCTCCAGCAGCGCGCTGTGGTGCTGATGCGCAGCCGCGAGGCGTTCCTGGAACTGGCCGACACCCGGCTGCCGGTGATCTGCGTACCGGCCGGGGTCGACTTCATGAACCTCGACCTCGGCGGCATCCGCGCGGCGCTCTACTCCGCGAACGTCGGCGCGAACATCCACATGCTCCGCGAGCCGGGTACGAAGCACGTCTTCGTCGGGCACGGCGACAGCGACAAGCAGGCCAGCGTCAACCCCTACAGCAAGGTGTACGACGAGGTCTGGGTCGCCGGCCTGGCCGGCCGTGAGCGCTACGCGCGGGCCGGCGTGGGGGTGCTCGACTCGGACATCGTCGAGATCGGCCGGCCACAGCTCGCCGGGGTGCACACCTTCGGCGCCGAGTCGGTGGATCGGCCGTTCACAGTGCTCTACGCGCCCACCTGGGAGGGTTGGCTCGACGACGACCCGTACCATACCTCGCTGGTGCTGATGGGTGAGCGGATCGTCAAGGGGCTGCTCGCCACGAATCCCCGGGTCCGCCTGATCTACAAGCCGCACCCGCTCACCGGTTCGCGGTCCAAGGCGGCGAAGGTCGTGCACGACCGGATCGTCACGGCGATCCGCGCGGCCGGCGGTAACCCGGACGCGTCCTCGTTGGACGGCACCGCGCACCTGGTGGTCACCGGCCGCACACCGGGACTGTTCGACTGCTTCAACCAGACCGACCTGCTGATCAGCGACGTGTCCAGTGTGGTGTCCGACTTCGTGCAGAGCCAGCGGCCGTACGTGGTGGCCAACCCTGCCGGCCTGTCGGAGGACGATTTCCGCCGCGAGTTCCCCACGGCGCGGGCCGCGTACCTGCTCTCGAAGGACTGCGGCGAGCTGGAGAAGATCGTGTCGGTCACCCGGGCCGGTGACGACCCGATGACCGAGGCCCGCCGAGAGCTGAAGACCTACCTGCTCGGCCCGGCCGAGGCGAACCCGATGGACCGGTTCCAGCAGGAGATCGACAGGCTCTGCCACTGAGCTTCGTCCCTACGGCATCGCGCCCGGCCCGACACTGTCGGGCCGGGCGCGTCCGTGTCAGCCAGCAGAGCGGCCACCGGATCAACCCAGCAGTGCCGCGACCGGTCAGCCCAGCAGGGCGGCCACCGCGTCGGCGGCCGGAAGGTCCGCCGGCAACGCCCGCGCCTCCACCACCGCCGCGACCGGCAGCGGGCCGTACACGTGCGGGAAGAGCTGCCCGCCGCGCGACGGCTCCCAGCGCAGCGCGTCGCCCAGTCGCTCCTCCTCGACGCTGAGCACTGTCAACCCGGTCGCCCCGGTGAAGTGTCGCCGCGCCGTCTCGACCACCTGGTCGGCGCCGGAGAGATGGATGAACCCGTCCTGCCGGTCCACGGCGGAGCCGGTGAAGGCACCGGCGGCGAGGGCGTCGTCCCATTCGGCGTTCGACAGCAGTTTGTAGATCACCACAGCAGCGTACGGGGCCGTGGTCGGCGCGCCCGCCCGGTTTTCGCCGGTACCGCCGCGCCCGTCGCCTCCCGCCGGGCATGCTCAGGTCAAGGGCCGCGGAGGGATGGGCGATGAAGAGCTACGACGATGACTGGACCGACAGCCAGCGCGCGCTGTACGACGAGTGCTACCAGGCCGGCGGCGAGTGGGCCGATGACCCGGACACGTCGTCCGACGACGTGCAGCACGTGATCAACCTGGCCGAGGCGGACGACGATGCCTTCGAGGATGCCGAAATCGACTATCCGGCCCTGGTCGACGCGGTCACCCAGGCCAGCGGGGTCAACGTCACCAGCGTGCCGGCCAGCCACGAGGACCCGGGCTTCCGCGGGTTCACCGACGGCGTGCGGGACGCCACCGCCGACGACACCTTCGGCCTGTAGCGTCCGGTAGCCCGCCCAGCGCGGGTGGGCGGCCTCCCGGTCCGCGCGCACTTCTGCCACCATTCGCAGAACAGCGCTGCGAGGGACGGGGGCACGGGTGCGGATCCTGCTGGTGGAGGACGACCGCCGGGTGGCCGCTGCGCTGTCCTCCGCCCTCACCCGCCGGGGGTACGAGGTCGAGCACGCCGCCACCGTCGCCGCCGCGCTCTCCGCCGCACCCTGCGATCTGGTGCTGCTCGACCTGACCCTGCCCGACGGGGACGGCACGGATCTGTGCCGGGAGTTGCGTCGGCGCAGCAGCCAGCTCGGCATCATCGCGGTGACCGCCCGGGGCGAGGAACGCGACCGCGTGCTGGGTCTGCGCCTGGGCGCTGACGACTACGTGGTCAAGCCGTTCTCGATGGTGGAGTTGCAGGCCCGGATCGAGGCGGTGTTGCGCCGCGCCGCGAACGCCGCGCCCGAGCGGCACCTCATCGAGGCCGGGCCGGTGCGCATCGACGTGGCCGCGCGGACGGTGAGCGTCGACGGCCGTGCCGTCACGTTGACCCGCAAGGAGTTCGACGTGCTGCTCTCGCTGGCCCGCCAGCCCGGGGTGGCGGTGCCCCGTGATCGGATCCTGCTCGACGCCTGGGGCACCACCTGGGCCGACCGGCACACCGTCGAGGTGCACGTGGGGTCGCTGCGCGGCAAGCTCGGCGACGCCCGCCTGGTGGAGACCGTACGCGGCGTCGGCTACCGGCTGCGCGACGCGTGAGGAGCTGACGTGCGCCGTCGCCTGGTGATCAGCTATTTGCTGCTGATGGTCCTCGTCCTCATCGCGTTGGAGACCCCACTGGCCGCCACCATGGCCAGCCGCGAGACCGAACGGGTCCGCGCCGACCGGCTCGCCGACGCCACCCGGTTCGCCTCGCTGGCCGGCCCGGCGTTGCGCGACGGCGGCCCCGGCCCGATCGAGTCTGAGCTGACCAGCTATGACGACCTGTACGCGATCAGCGCCGCGATCGTCGACAGGGACCGGAACATCCCGGTCTCGTCGCCGAGGTGGCAGGCCAGCCCGGGGACCGCGACGGTGCTGGACGTGGCCCTGTCCGGGCAGCAGACCAGCGCCCCCGAGTCGGTCTGGCCCTGGACGACCGACCCCGTGGTGGTGGCGGTACCGATCAACGACGGGGGTGAGGTGCTCGGAGCGGTGGTGATCGTGACCCCGGCCGGTCCGATCCGTCGAGCCGTCATCGCGTGGTGGCTGTTGCTCGCCCTGGCCGGTCTGCTCGCCGTGCTGGCCTGCGTGCTCACCGCGTTCGGGCTGGCCGGTTGGGTGCTGCGCCCGGTCACCGAACTGGACGCGGTCACCCACGAGATCGCCGAGGGCGACCGGGGCGCCCGGGTGCAGCACCGGTTGGGACCGCCGGAGCTGCGCCGCCTCGCGGCCAGCTTCAACCACATGGCCGACGTGGTCTCCGACGTGATGGACCGGCAGCGTGCCTTCGTCGCCCACGCCAGCCACCAACTGCGCAACCCGCTCACCGCGCTGCGGCTGCGGGTGGAGGAGTTGGGGCCCAGCCTCACCGACCCGGACGGTCGGTCCGAGCACCGGCTGGCCCTGGAGGAGACCGACCGACTCGCGTTGGTCCTCGACGCGCTGCTCACCCTCGCTCGGGCCGAACGGGAGGAGAACGAGCGCGTCACAGTTGACGCCGCCGCGGTGGCCGCCTCCCGGGTGGCCGCGTGGGCGCCGCTGGCCCGGCACCGGTCGGTCGCGTTGCGGCTGGCCACTACCGACGCCCCGGCGTACGCCCAGACCGTGCCGACCGCCGTCGACCAGGCCCTGGACGCCCTCATCGACAACGCGGTGAAGTTCAGCGGGGCAGGCGGGGCGGTGACGGTGACGGTGGCCAGCCGCGACGGCGGGGTGGCGCTGGAGGTTAGCGACTCCGGCCCCGGCATGACCGAGAGTCAGCTCGGCCAGGCCACCGAGCGGTTCTGGCGGGCCCCGGACGCGCAGAACGTGGACGGCGCTGGGCTCGGTCTGACCATCGCCGCCGTGCTGGTGGACGCCTCGGACGGGCGGCTCACCATGCGCCCGGGGGAGTCGCGGGGGCTGATCGCCGCCCTGTGGTTCCCGACGCCGACCCTTGCGGTGGAGTCGGCGGAGGAGGAACCGGCCGCCGACCTGCGCCCCTCACCGGCACGGTGAGGCCCGGCCGTCACGGTTTGGTGGCGCGGTACCAGGACGCGGCGCCCGGGTGCAGCGACAGCGGCGCGGTGACGATCGCCGAGCGGGGGCTCATCCGGCCCGCCGCCGGATGGGCGGCGGCCAGCTCGGCCCGGCGTTCCATCAGCAGCCGGGTCACCTCCCGGACCAATGGCTCCGGCAGGTCGGCCCGGACGATCAGGTAGTTCGGGTCGGCGACGGTGGTCACCGCGTCCACCCCGTACACCGAGCGGGGGATGTCCCGGGAGACGTAGACCTGGCCGTAGCGCGAGCGCAGCGGCTCGGTCCACTCGCTGAGGTCCACGATCCGGATGGCGCTGGCCTCGGCCAACTCCTCGATGCCCCGGACCGGCAACCCGCCGGAGAAGAAGAACGCGTCGATCCGCCCGGAGCGCAGGGCCGCCACCGAGTCGTCCAGTCCGAGCCGCTCCCGCCGCACCTCGTCACCACCGAGGCGGGCCACCTCCAGCAGCCGGGTCGCGGTGATCTCGGTGCCCGAGCGGGCCGCGCCGACGGAGACTCGCCGGCCGCGCAGGTCGGCGACCGTGCGGACCGGACCGCCGCTCGTGGTGACCAGGTGCAGTTGGTCGTCGTACACCCGGGCGACGGCGTCGACAGTGGGGCTTCCCGCAGTGCTGGTGGGCAGCACGTCGGCCTGGGTGAAGCCCAGCTCGGCCCCGCCGGAGCCGACGAGTTGAACGTTCTCCGCGGAGGCGGCGGTGATCACCACGCTGGCCCGTACGTCGGGGAGTTCCCGGTTGAGGATGGCCGCCAGGGACTGCCCGAACGCGTAGTAGACAGCTGTGGGGCTACCGGTGGCGATCCGGATCGACGTCGGCTCGGTCGGGGCGTCCCGGCAGCTGGCGACGGCCAGGTTCGCGATCAGCAGCACCGTCGACAGGGCGGCCAGGCCGGCGCGGCGGGACGAGGTACGACTCACGCGGTGCACTGTGCGCCGTCGGGCGGGTGCGCGCAAGCCCGGGTTGGCGAGGTGCCGGACGGTCCGAACCCGATCAGCAGGCCGCGCGACCTGCCGGCGCCAGGCCCGCGCCCCGCGCCGACGTCGGGGTCACCCCGCGCGTCGTCGTCCCGGGTTCCGCCATCGGGCCGCGCGCCGGCTCCAACGCCGCGCTGCGCAGGATCCGTTGCCGGTCCGGGCCGTCGGCCACGCTGACCAGGAAGCAACCGGTGCCGGGGCGGAGCCGGGCCGGCACGTCGAGCACGGCCGCGCCTCGGATCAGCACCGCGGCCAGCTCCCGGTCGGTGAGCCGGACACCGAGGATGTGCCGGCGGACGTGCCGCCCGGCGGCCAGCAACGCCGAGCGCCAGGCTGCCTCCGCCAGGCGGGTCACCAACCGTCGGCGGGCCGGTGAGGCGCCAGGTAGCGGCCCGCCGAGCAGCTCGCGTCGCCCCTGCCACCAGCCCGCGTCCAACATCCGGGTGTACGCGCCCTGGTGCTCCCGGGGCACCCACAGCCGGTGCAGCTCGTAGCGGCGACGCAGGCCGCCGACGGCCACCTCGTGGGTGACCGGGATGTCCAGCCGGTTGAGCAGTTGCCGCATCCGCTGCGCGGCGTCCTCCCTGTTGAACTCCACACCGGCGGTGTGCTCGGCACGGACCGCGTTGGGCCGGGCGGCGGTCGGTGGCGGTGTGCACCGCAGCAGGCAGGCAGCCTCGAACGCGTCGCCCAGTGTCAGCCAGCCCAGCGGGGATGGGGTGGTCGGGGTGTGGGGCCGGTCGAGCACTGCGGGTTCGTGGGTCAACGGAGGCTCCCTTGTCGGAGTCTGGGTTGCCCTACCGTGGCCCCTGCCACGCCGTTACGGAACCGGTCCGGCCCAGCCTTGAGCAAATCTTGCGGCTGCGGTGCCGCTACAGGTCCGTGACCACCAGATCCACCTGGCGCACCCGGCCCGCCGCGGTGGCCTGCTCCAGCACCGTGTGCTTCAACTCCCGCAGGGTGCCCACCAGCTCCGCGGCGCTGCGCGGCCGGGCGCCGGCGACGAGCAGGTCCCGGACCAGACGCCCCTTGGTGGCCTTGTTGAAGTGGCTGACCACCGAGCGGACCGGCACGCCGTCGACCTCCCGCTCGTGCAGAACCCGCACTGTGACAGTGCGCTCGGCCAGCTCACCGCGCGGCGTCCAGGTGGCGGCGTACGCGCCGGAGCGCAGGTCCAGTACCGGGCCGCGCCCGGCGGCGGCGTCCACTGCCGGCGTCAGCTCCTTGCGCCAGTACGTCGACAGCGCCCCGACGTCGGGCAGGCGGGCGCCGATCGGGCAGCGGTACGGCGGGATCCGGTCGGCCAACCGGACCGCGCCCCACAGCCCGGAGCTGATCAGGATCGACCGGCGGGCCGCCCGTTGCGCAGTGGCCGGCAATGAGGCCAGGTCCAACGCCTCGTAGAGCACCCCGGTGTAGAGCCGCTCGGCCGGTGCGGTGGCCGCCTCCCGCAGGCGGGCGTTGCGCCGCAGCTCGCCCCGCTGGCCCTCGCTGAGGCCGAGCGCCGCTCGCGCGGCCTCCTCGTCCGGCCCGGCGCTCAGCGTCACAAGGGCGTCCAGCACCCGCTGGCGGGCCGGGTTCAGCTCGGGCAGCGAGAGCCGGTCCGGGGCCCAGCGCCGTCCGGTGCCGGCGTCGGCCTTTCCCTCCGAGGGCGGCAACAGGATGAGCATGGGTCTCCTCGACGGGCGAAACGGCGGCGCCCCACGCGCCGGCCCGGCCAGCGTACGACCAGCCCCTACCGCCAGGGCCGCACCGGGGTGTCGGGGTGGTACACGCGATAGCCGCCGACCTCCCGCACCGGCGAGGCGTCGGCCCGGTCGGCGAGCAGCCGGCGCAACCGCCGGTCCATCGGCGAGTCGATCTCCACCACGTAGCCCGGCCGCTCGGCCCGCCCCACCTGCCGCCAGTACGGCCGGTAGCGGTTCTGCCCCGGCGACAGGTCCCCGTCGAGTACCCCGCACACCACCGACTCATCCGTGTTGAAGATCAAGCGGTTGCAGGTCCAGTAGTCGCCGTACACCTCGTGGGGTCCGTCGGCGCGCAGCGCGGCGGCCAACTCCCGGGCCTGGCGTTCCTCGGTCCGCGACGGCGCGGTGCCGGTGGCCGCGAACAGCACTGTGATCACCAGGGTGGTCACTGTCAGCGCGGCCAGCACGGCGGCGGACAGCGCGCCGGTGAACCGTCCCACCACGCTGCTGGTGCCCCGCCAAGCGGTCAGCGCCGCCACCCAGAGCGGCCAGAGCACCGCCGGCAGCGACAGTTGCAGCACCGACAGGTACCGGGCGTTGTCCAGCGGGCTGGTCGCGGCGAGCGGACTGCGCACGTACGACAGCAGTGTCAACGCCGCGCCGGCGATCAGCGCGAGCTGCACGACCGGCCCGACCCGCTCCCCACGCAGCGCCCCGGCCGCGCGGCCGACCCGCTCCCCACGCGGCGCCCCGGCGGCGCGACGGTACGCGAGCACCGCGAGTGCCGCGCCGGCCAGCAGCAGCAGCGGGTACAGCACGCCGAACCACTGTTGCCAGCGTCCGCAGCCGTCCACCGGGCAGAGTCCGTGCGCCAGCGGCACCCCCTCCAGCAGGCCGCCCCGGACCCGGTCCGACCACTGCGGCTGCGGCCCGGCCTTGGTGCTGACCTCCCGGAACACCGACAGCGAGTCCTCACCGGGCCCGGCCCGCAGGTTGTCCACGATCATTGGGGCCACGCCGACGACCACCCCCACCAGCAGCAGCAGACCGGACCAGCCGAGCAGCTCCCGCCGTACCGCCCAGACCAGTGCCAGCCCGGCTACCGCGAGGTACGGCAGGATCAGCCAGTCCGACCAGACGGCCAGCCCGACGAGCAGCCCGAACAGGCCGATCGCGAGGCCTCGGCGGTGGACAGTGCCGGCCGCCAAGCCCACGGTGATCAGCAGCATCAGCAGCACCGCCGGCTTCACCTCCGGCCGCCCACCGACGACGGTGAGCTGGTCGCGCACCACCCGCTCCGGCCCGAGCGCGAGCAGACCCACCACGAAGGCGGCGAACCACGGGGTGCCGAGCCGGCGGGTCAACCGGTGGATCAGGTAGAGGAAGATCGCGTACAGCGCGAGCATCGGCAGGCGCAGCACCGGCCAGCTCGGCCCGGCCACCGCCACCAGGGGAGCGGCCAGGTACGACTCCAACATCCCCATGTAGTGCTGGCCGTAGAGGAAGACCGGGTGTTCCCGGCCCTGCCCGATGTGCAGCGCGGCGAGCCCGAAGGTCGCCTCGTCGCTGTTCGACACCGGCACCGTGAACAGCGTCAGGACCAGCCGGTAGACGACACCGGCGAGCCCGAACAGCAGCGCGACGAGCGCCGGCCGATCGAGTCGCGGGCGCCGTCGCCCACGGTGCTGCTCTGGATGCGACACGACCAGCGCCCCCGTCGTCGTCCCGACCGGAGTGTTTCACGTTCGGTCGGGTCGCCGAGGTGGATCGGCGCAGCCGGGGTGGGGGTGGATCGACTCCACGGTGGCCGGGCCGCAGCGGCGCGGCCGGGGTCGGCTCGCGTGGCCGTGGCTGTCGACGTGTGGCAGGGTTGGCGCGTGCCACCCACTCCCGCCGGCCAACTGGCCGTTCCGAACCTGCACCGGGCTGCGCGGATCGAGGACGCCGTGCACCAGCTCGTCGAGCGCCGGCTGCGGCGCACCGGCTGGCGGGTCAACATCGTCGCGTACACCGGCTACGGCGCACCGGGTTGGGTGCGCGTGATGTGCCGGGTCCTGCTGGGCCGTCCGGACACCCGGCAGCGGGGCCGGCTGGACAAGGTCCGCGGCTGGCGCAGCTTCACGACGCTGCCGAACAAGCACGTCACGGTCACCATCGAGGCCGGTGGGGTGCGGCACGAGACGCGGGCCGACCGCAGCGGCTTCGTCGACATGCTGGTCGAGGCGGACCTGCCACCCGGTTGGGGTACGGTCCGGCTCAGTGTCCCGGACGCCGAGCCGGTCGACGCCCCGGTGCGCATCCTCGACCCGGAGGTCAAGTTCGGCATCATCTCCGACATCGACGACACGGTGATGGTGACCGCGCTGCCCCGGCCGCTGCTCGCCGCGTGGAACACGTTCGTGCTCGACGAGCACGCCCGCAACGCGGTGCCCGGCATGGCGGTGCTCTACGAGCGGCTGGTCACCGCGCACCCCGGCGCCCCGGTCTTCTACCTGTCCACGGGCGCGTGGAACGTGGCACCGACGCTGACCCGGTTCCTGTCCCGGCACCTCTACCCGGCCGGGCCGCTGCTGCTCACCGACTGGGGCCCGACCGCCGACCGCTGGTTCCGCAGCGGCATGGAACACAAGCGGGTCACCCTCGCGCGGCTGGCCCGGGAGTTCCCCGACGTGCGCTGGCTGCTCGTCGGCGACGACGGCCAGCACGACCAGGAGATCTACCGGGAGTTCGCCGCCGCCCACCCGGAGAACGTCGCCGGGGTGGCGATCCGCCGGCTCTCCCCGACCCAGTCGGTGCTGGCCGGCACCCTGCCCGCCCCCGCCGGTCGCCCGTCGTCGGGGCCGGTGGGGCAGAAGTGGCTGTCCGCGCCGGACGGCGCCGGCCTGTGGCAGCTGCTGCGCGACGCCGGCCTGGTGTGACGGCCGGTCAGGACGACGGATTCCCGGCGTCCTGCGGTGCGGTGCCGAGGGACCGGCGAAGCATGGTGACCAGTTCCTCGGCTGCGTGGCGGCTGTCGAAGTCGGGGTCGGCCAGGCGTTCCGACACGATCGCGTCGATGGCCCCGTTCACGATGACGGCGGTGGCCTGCGGGTCGATGTTGGGCCGGTAGTCGCCGGCCGCCCGCGCCGCGTCGATCAGACCGGCGACCGCCTCCCGCCGACTGCGCGCGTTCGGCGTGTCAGCGATGCCGGTCTCCTCGCTCAACGCCTCGACGATCATCCGGGTGTGGTCCGGGTGGTCGCGCAGGTACGCCTCCAGGGACCGGACGTAGGCCTCCACCGCGGACGCGCCGGATCGTGCCCCGACTTCGGCGCCGACGTACGCGGTGAGGGACTCCAGGACCGAGGCGTAGGCGGTCCGCACGACCGCGTCCTTGGACGGGAAGTGGTAGAGGACGGCGGCCTTGGAGATGCCGGCCCCCTCCGCGATGCGGGCGAGTGAGGTGCCCCGATAGCCGTGCCGGGCAACCAGATCGATTGTCACGCCGACGAGTTGCGCCCGCCGCGCCTGCTCGGTGATCGTGAGTGGCTTGGCGGCGCGGACCTGCGCTGACATGGCGTCGTTCGGGTGCACCCGCTTACCGTACCGGCCCTCTCGCCCACCATTCTCTGACCTAGCGGTTGTATTTTCTACCGCGCGGTTAGTAATCTGACCTCATGGTAGTGAATGTCGTGCGGAGGATGGGCAGGTTCCTGTCGGCGCATCGGCGGCTCCTGATCCGGGCCGCCGCGGTGCTCGCGGTGATCACTGTGGCGATCGCGTACGCGCTGCGCGACCCCGCACCCGTCGGCTACTTCACGTCGACGGAGTCCCATGATCGTTTCGTCGGTGCGTACCGGGAGGCGATGGCGGACCTGCCGGCCCCCGACCGCACGCTCGACGTCCGAACCGGATACGGCGTCGTGCGGCTCTACCACTTCAGCGGCGGCACCGACCCGGCAGCCGCGCCCCTGCTGCTTCTGCCCGGCCGGGCGTCGGCGTCACCGGTCTGGGCGGACAACCTGCCGTCGCTGCTGCGGTCGCGCAACGTCTACACCGTCGACCTGCTCGGCGAGCCGGGCATGAGCATCCAGCAGCGCCCCATCACGGACACGACCGCACACGCGCATTGGTTGCACGAGGTTCTGCTGGCGCTGCCCGAGCCGACCATCCACCTGGTCGGCGTGTCGTTCGGCGGTTGGACGGCGATGAACCTCGCTGTGCATCTGCCACAGAAGGTCGGCAGTGTCGTACTGCTCGATCCGGTCCTGGTCTTCGCTGACCTGTCAGCGGAGGTGGTGCTGCGGTCCATCCCGGTGAGCGTCCGCTGGGCGCCCCGATCCTGGCGGGACAGCTTCGCCAGCTGGACGGCGAACGGCGCCCCGGTGGAGGACGTACCGGTCGCCCGGATGATCGAGGCCGGCATGCAGGCGTACGTGATGAAGCTGTCCGCCCCGACCCGGCCGTCCGAGGACCAGCTCGCGGCGGTCGACGTCCCGGTGCTCGTCCTGATGGCGGGAAAGTCCCGCCTGCACGACGCTGGCGAGGCCGCGAAGCTGGCGAAGCGGTCCCTGACCCACGGCACGGTGAAGACCTACCCGGACGCTTCACACGCCATCAACGGCGAATACCCGAACGAGATAGCCGCCGACATCTCCTCGTTCGTCAATTGAGGGGCGAACCCTCGTCGACGTCGGCGGCATGACCCGGCCAGCTCAGCCCTGCCGCAGGCGAACCGCGCCCAGCGGCGGCTCCTGCAGGGCCGCCGACGCCACCATCCCGTGCCACGGCCTGTCCTCGCGGTGCACAGCCGCCCCCGAGGCCGGGAGCTCGGCCCGCACATGCGAAACCCCCGGACACCGCTTTCGCGGTGCCCGGGGGTTTCGGCCCTTCGGACTACATGAACGACCGTGAGCCCCAGGTGACGGTGCCGGGGGCGCCGTTGCCCGTGTAGAGGTTCAGGGTGCCGTTGCTCCTGCGACGGACCATCAGGTCCATCTTCCCGTCGTTGTTGACATCGCCGAGGCTGCTCATGTCGAAGTCCCGGCACAAGCCGCAGACCAGGACACGGGGGCCCCACACCGGGGCCCCGCTGGCGGCCGTGTTGGGGTAGACCCACATGTCGCCGGTGCCGGAGTTGCGCATGAACAGGTCCGGCTTGCCGTCGTTGTTGGCGTCCTCGATGTGCACGTTGTCGTATCCACCACAGGAGCCGCAGAGCAGAATCCGGTTGCTCCAGGTGATTGCGCCGCCGGTCGGGCCGTTGCCCAGGTACGCGTACATGTCCCCGGTGCTGTTCTCCCGAATGAACAGGTCGGTCTTGCCGTCGCGATTCACATCGGCCAGGTCGGACGTGCCGAAGTTGACGCACTTGCCACAGACCAGCTGGCGGGTGGCCCAGACCGGGTCGCCGTTGGCGACCGTGTTCGGGTAGACGTACATGTCGCCGGTGCTGATCTGGCGCATGAAGAGGTCCAGCTTGCCGTCGTTGTTGGCATCGGCGATGTTGAACGAGTCGTAGCCTCCGCACTTGCCGCAGACCACCACGCCGGCATCGAACGTGAGCGTGTTGTCCAGGTTCGTTCCGCGGCGCAGCAGCACGTCGCCGTTGCTCTGCCTGATCAACATGTCGCTCCGGCCGTCACCGGTGACGTCGCGGACGTTGGGTGCGAGGAGCGTCTGGGCGTAATTGCCCGGTGCGGTGGCCTCGGCCGGGTTCAACGCGCGGTCCCAGTGCTGCACGTTGCTGACCTGCCCCGAGTAGTACGAACTCGGTGCGCCCCTGTAGCGGTAGTGGCCGATGACGAACCGGCCGGTGCTCGGCCAGGACACGGCGGCGGCGGCGTGCTGTGCCGTGCCAGCGAGGTTGTTGTTGACGTACAGGGCCATCGTGCTCGTGGTGGCGTTGTAGGTGGCCACCAGGTGCGTCCAGACCCCGAGCTGCGCGTTAGGTGCGCTGACGGCCTGGTCGTACGACCAGGCGTCGCTGTCGGAGCGGGCCATTCCGAACCGCCAGGTGTTGTCGCTCTGCTCCTGCCAGAGGATGAAGCGGGCCGAGCGCGACCCCTCCTCGGAAAGAATGATCTTGCCGGCGGTGGTGGGCTTCACCCAGACGGCGACGCTGAACGACTGGTTGGTGTTGATCAGCACCGGGCTGGCGGCGCTGACCAGGCTGCCGGTGCCGTTGGCGTCCACGCCCGTGCCGGTGCTGTCGCTGTTGAGCCGCAGGTCCGGGCTGAAGAGGTCGCCCTCGTGCCAGTACGCGTTGCCGGTGCCGGTGAGGGTGCTGCCGCCGGAGGTGTCGGCCGCGGTCGCCGCTGTCGCTCCGGCCGCGCCGTCGTTGAGCGCCCAGGTGTGCTTGGCGGTGACCAGGCCCTGCGCCTGCTGGGTGGCGATGGCGGGCGTGCCGCCGAGGCCGGTCACCAGGTACGCCGTGGTCAGGCCGTTGGCGCCGATGGTCCACAGGTCGGGGGTGTCGTCGGAGTTGACGTCGGCGGCCCGCAGGCTCAGTGCGGCGCTGCGGTTCCAGTTGGTCGAGAGCGTGTACGGCGTGTAGGTGAGCTGCTCGGTGTCCTGGTTGTAGGCCAGGTTCGTCCAGAGGTGCAGGGCCCCGGTGCCGCTGTTCCACAGGAACATCGAGGTGCTGCCGTTGACCTGGGCGGTGGAGATGGTCCAGTTGTTCCAGTCCACCCCGCCCGTCGGCGTCGGCGTCTGGGTGCTGGCGCTGTAGTAGTAGAGGCCGGGCCCGGAGGACACCGGGTAGTAGTTGAGGTAGTAACCGTTGGCGGCGTCGCCGCTGGTGCCGATCAGGTCCGGCAGGGTGGATCCGGTGGCACGGGAGTCGCCGGCGTTGGCCAGCTGCAGCGGCGCGTTGCCGTTGCCGTCGAGCAGCAGGTCACCGAGGACGCTGACCTGGTTGTTGTACGGCTGGATGACCGAGCCGTCGCCACTGCCCCGCAGGATGGTTCCGTTGCCGGCGTTGGTGCCCGCCGTGTAGTAGACGAGAACGTCCTGCAGGCCGGACCCGAAGAAGTGACCGGAGAGCACCTGGCCTCCGTTGAAGTCGGACGGGTCCTCGTTGCCGGTGACCCCGTTGCCCCGCGCCCCGATGTCGT
This sequence comes from Micromonospora sp. NPDC048842, assembly GCF_040649935.1. Classification (NCBI taxonomy): domain Bacteria; kingdom Bacillati; phylum Actinomycetota; class Actinomycetes; order Micromonosporales; family Micromonosporaceae; genus Micromonospora; species Micromonospora sp. NPDC048842. The sequence goes on from NZ_JBEZGK010000005.1 coordinate 306,116, forward strand.
TCACAGTGGTGCGCACCGCGCCGCTGTTCATGCCAGTGCCGAGCCAGAGGCCGGAGGGCAGCCCGTTGCGGGCGCCGACGGTCAACAGGTCGGCGACACCGTCACCGGTGAGGTCCGCGTCGGCAGTCGTGGCGGCGGGGTCCGCGTTGAAGGTGATGGTGGCGGTCTCACCGAAGTTGCCACCGGCCGAGAGGCTGGTCACCGCGAGCGTGTTGGTGAACCGGGTCGGCGTCGTGAGGACGGTGGCAGCGCCGGCCGCGGCGGAGACGGTGACCGGGGGCAGGCCGTTGAGCTGGTAGCTGTAGCTGGTCGGCTGGGTACCGGTGCTGGGCGGCGTGATGGCGAAGCTGACCTCTTGGCCGATCTTCGACTCGCCCTGCGGCTGGCTGATCTCCGGCGCGCCGGTCCGGGTGGGGTCGAAGGTGAAGTTACAGGTCGCCGACCAGTCGCTGGCGCTCCGGAAGTCGGTCGCCTGGACCTTCCAGGAGAAGTTGGTGATCGTGCCACCGGCGGCGGCGCGCAGCGTGGCGGACGGCACGATCAGCACGCCGGTGCTGCCGGAGGAGTAGGTGAGCAGGTTCGGGTTGGACGACGCCAGGGCGGTCTGCGAGGCGTCGGCGGTCTTCCAGAGCTTGAAGCTCACCCCGAGAGTGCCGCCGTTGGGGTCGGACACCGGAGCGTAGAGGTAGACCGGGTTGTCGCCGACGGTCGACCCACCGGCACAGGCGGTCCGCGGCGAGGTGGTCATACCGGCCGGCTTGTTCGGCTTGTGGTTGTAGAGGATCTCCAGCGTGGGGCTGGTCTGGAGGAACTCCTTCCAGCTCTGTGCGTCACTGCCCTCGTTGTCGCCGACCAGCCGCAGGGTCCGGGCGGCTGTCCGGTTGCTCGCCAGGTCGGTGGTGATCTGGCTGGTGATGTCGAAGGCAACGCCGGCCGCGGCGCAGCCGCTGTAGCCGTGGGCGAAACTCGCCGACGCCGCGAGCCGGGTGTTGCTCTGCGTCTCCCAGTAGTTCCAGGTGGCGTTGGACTTGGTGAGCACCGTGTTCGGGGCGTAGACGTTCACCCGCTTGGCCGTGCAGGACCACGAGCGGGTGTTGGTGATCTTGAAGATGGCCGAGCTGATTTCGGCACCCTTCAGGGCGCTGTAGGGCACCGGGAAGTTGATCAGCGTGTTCGAGCGCTGCTCACCGGAGTTACCCACCTGCATCCGACCGATCGGGTCGGGGGTGTTGTTCCAGTAGTTGGTGGACTGGTGCTGGTAGGAGATGCTGGCCCAGCCGGACATCCGCGGGCCGGTGGCGCTCCAGTTGAAGCTGGGGTCGATGTAGACCGGGTAGACGGTCGCGGCGTCGGTGAGCAGCTTGCGGTCGGGCTTGAGACCGAGCTTGCCGGGGGCGATGGAGACCCCGATGGCGGCGGTGCGCGCCACCCGGCCGGGAGCAGCGCTCGTCGACGCGGCGCCGCTGCGGGCGGTCGGTCCGTTGGTGCCCGACGCCGAGGAGTCCCACATGAGCGGCGCCGGTGCGGTGATGACCGCGTCGCCAGCCCGGTTCTGCCCGCTGATGTTTCCTGCCGAGTCGGCACCGAGGGTGAAGCCCTTGGTGGCGGTGGCCAGCTCGAGCGTCGCCAGCTTCGGGTTCGCCGCGGCCTTCGCGTCCTTGACCACGAAGACGTGCGAGAAGCCGCCCTGGGCGTTGACGGTCGCCGTCAGGTCCACACCGGGCAGTACGTTGGCGTAGGTGGCCGTCGGCCCGGCAAGCGTGGGCACGGGCAGGGCCACGGGCGCCGTCAGGGTGAGCGAGCGGTCCCCGCTGACCAGGTGTGCCATCGGTCCGGTGCCACCACTGGAGAGCGTGATGTCATGCGTGGTGGTGGTCGCCGTGATGGCACCGTCGGCCCGTCGGACCAGGGTGGGGTCCAGCGCCTTCCAGGTGTCCCCGACACGCTTGCGGGCCGGCATGGCGCTCTGGCTGAGCAGGAGCCGTCCGTCTGGGCGGGCGGTCAGGGTCTCCGTCGAGGTGCCGGCGGCGGTCGCCTCGACCTGCTTGCCGGTCCGCTTGGCGTGGGCCAGCGCCGCGTCCACCCCGAGCGGTCCGGCCGGTTCAGCGGCGGGTTTCGGCTTCGCCGGAGCAGCAGCGGCGGCTGGCAGGGTGAGGGGCACTGCGGCCGCGGCGATGGCGACAGCGGCCACCGCAACCGACGCGACGGCGCGTAGGCGCAGTCGTCTCTTGATCATATGTAGTTCTCCCCGTTAGTGACGTGAACGCGAGGGCGCGTCCGACCGAGCGGCCACAGTGAAGCAGTCACGCCGGCCTACGGGGAACGTCTCCGGTCACTAAATGGTGTCCTTTTAGCACTCAGTGAGACGGTTTTGATGGCATCGGAAGCCAATCATCGTTATGACTCCGTGACCTTCTTGGGTGATCAAACATGAAACATTGTTCGCGCCACGGGGGTGCCTGATCGATCACTCTGCGTGGCCCCCATCCCGTCTCGTAGAGCTGAGGTACGCATGGCCGTCCACGGGGGATTACGCCTGCTCACACGTCCCAGACGTCTGGTCGCGGTTGTCGCGGCCGCGTCGCTCGCCGCCAGTCTGCTGTCGGGCGCGCCCGCCCTGGCGAAGCCGAAGGAACCGGAGCTGGCGAAGGCGCCGGCGACGTCGCCGGGACAGTCGGTCAAGGGTGTGAAGCCGCTGCCGACCAAGTTCGTGACTCCGCCGGACGACGCCAAGTCGACGTTCACGCCGACGCGGACGGCGTGGCCGAAGGCCGCCTCGGCGCGGGTGGAGCTGGAGGCGGTTCCCGCCGGTGCGCGGGCCGCGTCGCCGGCGCGGGTACGTGCCGCCGGTACACCGGTGTGGGCCGAGTCGGTGGCGGCGAAGGCCGGTGAGTCGGTCGGTGCGCGGCGCCTGGACGTGAAGGTGGCCGACCGCAAGGCCGCCGAGGCCGCTGGGGTGGATGGCGTGCTGCTGTCGGTGTCTCCGGACGCTGACTCCGGCTCGGTACGGGTTGGTGTGGACTACACGGGGTTCGCCGAGGCGTTCGGCGGTAACTACGGGTCGCGGTTGCGGTTGGTCCGGTTGCCGGCCTGTGCGCTGACGACGCCGACGCGCAGCGAGTGTCGGACGGGTCAGCCGTTGGCCTCGACGAACGACGCCGGGGCGAGGTCGGTGTCTGCCGAGGTGCCGCTGGCGGCGGATGCGGGCGCTCGGGCGGCCGGTGGCGTGACCGTGCTGGCGGCGGTTGCCGCGGCTGCTGAGGAGGGCGGCAAGGGTGGCACGTACGCGGCCACGGACTTGAAGCCGTCGGGATCGTGGACCGGTGGTGGGAGTACGGGTTCGTTCACGTATTCGTATCCGGTGACGGTGCCGCCGGCGGCGTCGGATCTGGTGCCGACGGTGGCGTTGTCGTATGACTCGGGCAGCGTGGATGGGCAGACCGCGTCGACGAACGCGCAGGCGTCGTGGGTGGGTGACGGTTGGTCCACGCCGCGCTCGTACGTGGAGCAGACGTTCGCGTCCTGCATGGACGAGCCGGGTGGCAGCGCGTCGCCGGTGAAGACCCCGGACCGCTGTTACGACGGCCCGTTGTTGACGTTGTCGTTGAATGGTTCCTCGACGGCGTTGGTGTGGGATGCCGCGAAGAAGGTGTGGAAGCCGGAGTCGGACAACGGTGAGGTCGTCACGCACGTCGAGAACGCGAACAACGGTTCGGGGACGTACAACACCGACTACTGGCGGGTGACTCTGCGCGACGGCACCAGTTACGAGTTCGGTCGTAACCGGTTGCCGGGGTGGGCCTCAGGTAAGGCGGAGACGAAGTCGGTGGACCACTCGCCGGTGTATTCGCCGCACTCGGGCGACCCGTGCTACAACTCGGCGGGGTTCTCGTCGTCGGTGTGCACGATGGCGTACCGGTGGAACCTTGACTACGTCACCGACACCAACGGCAACGCGATGGCGTACTACTACAACCAGGCCACCAACTTCTACGGCCGTAACAAGGGCGCTTCGGATGTGTCCTACATCCGCGACAGCAACCTGGCGCGCATCGACTACGGGTTCACCGACGGTGGCGCGTACGGCACGGTGGCGAACCAGATCGTCTTCAACACCGGTGACCGGTGCCTGTCGGGGACGTGTCAGCCGTTGAATGCGGCGAACAAGGCGAACTGGCCGGACGTGCCGTTCGACTTGATCTGCGCCTCGGGGGCCGACTGTGACGACTGGAGCCCGTCGTTCTTCTCCACCGTCCGGTTGACGTCGATCGAGGCGAGGCAGTACAACACGGCGACCTCGACCTACGAGAAGGTCGACTCGTACGCCCTGTCACACAGCATGCCGGCCACCGGTGACGGCACGTCGCCGACGCTGTGGCTGACCGGGGTCGTCCGTACCGGTCATGACACCAGCGCGGGTGGGTCGACGGCGGCGATCACGTTGCCGTCGGTGTCGTTCACCGGCATCAAGTTGCCCAACCGGGTCGACACCGCCGGTGGGTTGCCGTCGTTCTACCGGCAGCGCATCGCGACGATCACCACCGAAACCGGATCGGTGATCAGTCCCAGCTACGAGTTGCCGGTGCCGTGCACCGCCCCGGTCACCACCGACCCGGCGGCGAACACGAAGTCCTGCTACCCGGTGTACTGGACCCCGGACGGGTACACGGACCCGTTCAAGGACTGGTTCAACAAGTACGCCGTCACCCGGGTCACCTCCACCGACCCGACCGGCGGCGCCGCTGCCCTGTCGACCAGCTACAAGTACCTCGGCGGGGCGGCCTGGCACTTCGACGAGAACGAGGTCGTCAAGACCAAGTACCGCAGCTACGGGCAGTTCCGCGGCTACGCGAAGGTGCAAACCTTCACCGGCGACGGCGTCAACGACCGCCGTACGCAAGCCGAAACCGCCTACTACCGCGGCATGTCGAAGAACAACAACACGACAGTGGTCAACCTGACCGACTCCGCCGGTGGCCTGCATGAGGACATCGACGAACTCGCCGGCAAGGAACTGGAAACCACCCAGTACCTCGGCGAGAACGGCCGCGTCGACTCCTCCACCATCACCTCGTACTGGGTGTCCGGGGCGACCGCGACGCGTTCCCGCACCGGCTTGCCGGCGTTGACGGCGCAGTGGGTCGCCCCCATCAAGACCTACACCCGTCAGGCCGTCACGAGCAGCGGATCGGTGACGTGGCGCAACACCGGAACGGACAGCAGCTACGACGCGAACACCGCCAGCGCCACCTTCGGTGAACTGAAGAACACCTACACCTACACGGTGCCGGTCGACGCGGCGTACAACCAGTGCACCACCTACACCTACGCCCCGGCCAACACCACCAAGAACCTCGCCGGGCTGGTCAGCCAGACCGAAACCGTCTCCGTGGCCTGCGGCGGGTTCACCCAGGGCAGCCCCGCCTCGGTGCCCGGCAGCGTCAACACCCTCACCGCCCCGGGCAGCGTCAACCGACCCGCCCAGGTGGTGAAGGCCGAACGCAGCTTCTACGACGTGACGGACTTCTCCACCACGTTCCCGCAGGCGGCGGCCCCGTCCAAGGGCAACGTCACGATGACCCAGGTCGCCAAGGACCACACCGGCGGCGCGTACGCCTGGCAGACCACCGAGCGGTCGACCTACGACAGCTACGGCCGGGTCACCGACTCGTACGACGCCAAGGGCAACAAGACCACCAGCGGCTACACCATGAACGCCGTCAAACTGGTCACCGCGACCTCCAGCACCAACGCAGCGGGACACGGTGGGTCCGTCACGCTCGACACGAAGCGCGGCATCCCGCTGGTCAGCACCGACGCCAACGGCATCGTCACCACCCAGCACTACGACGCGCTCGGCCGCGCCACGTCGGTGTGGTTGAACTCGCGCGCCACCAGCGTCGCGGCGAACCACAAGTTCGCCTACACCGTGTCGAAGACGGGCGTGTCGGCTACCACCACGCAGACGCTGAACAACTCCAACGGCTATCAGACGTCCGTTGCGATCTACGACGCGTTGCTGCGCACGCGGCAGACCCAGTCGATCACCCCGGCGGGTGGCCGCATGATCACGGACACGTTCTACGACACCCGTGGTGGGACTCGCGCGTCGTACAACGGCTGGTGGGATGACGGGTCGTTGCCGACCGTCAGCACTCCGGTATCGGCCGCGAACCTGGGCAAGCAGGTGCCGAACCAGACCCTCACCACCTACGACGGCCTGGGCAGGGCGGTCGTCGTCACCAATGCGAAGAACGGCGTGACCGTCTCGACGACGACCACTGTGTACGCCGGTGACCGCACGACCGTTGTTCCGCCTATCGGCGGGGTCGTCTCCGCCACCCTCACCGACCCCATCGGTCGCAAGAAGGAACTGCACGAGTACAGCGCTCGTCCGACGGTGACGACGCCGGCGGACACGTTCACCGGGATGTTCACCATCACCGGTGGTACCGCGACGGTCAGCAAGTACGGCTACGACGAGCACGGGAACCAGTCGACGCTCACCGACGCCAGCAACAACGTGTGGACCTCGACCTACAACCTGCTCGGCCAGGTCGTTAGCAAGGTCGACCCGGATGCCGGCACCAGCAGCATGAGCTACGACGCCAACGGCAACCTCGAGCAGTCCACCGACGGGCGCGGCAAGACCCTGTCGTTCACCTACGACTCCCTCGACCGCAAGACCGGCGAGTTCGCGGCGACGGTGGCGAACCAGTCGACGGCGAACCGGCGGGCGACCTGGGTGTACGACAACAGCAACAGCGTCGCGGGGGTCACCAACGCGCTAGGGAAGCTGACCACCACGACCGCCTACCGTGGTGGGCAGGCGTACGTCACCCAGCAGAAGGCGTTCAACGTCTTCGGCGGCTCCCTCGGCCAGACGGTCACCATCCCGGACACCGAAGGCGCCCTTGGTGGGTCGTACGTGTTCGGGCACACCTACTCCTCAGTGCTGGGCCTGCCCCTTACGGACACCTACCCGTCCAAGGGCGGCCTGCCCTCCGAGACGGTTCTCCACGGCTACACCGGGGTGCTGGACCTGCCCACCACCCTCGCCGGTCTCGCCGGATACAGCCAGAGCGTGAGCTACGACGCCTACGGCCGGGTTGACCAGCAGAAGATCGGCTCGGCGAGCAGCCATGCCTTCGTCACCAACACGTACGACCCGCACACCGCCCGGTTGACCAACCAACTCGTCACCCGCTCCACGACGACCCCGACGACTGTGGATGAGCAGGAGTACAGGTACGACCTGGTCGGGAACATCACCCGCAAGATCAGCAAGCGGTTGGGCGCCACCACCCCGGCGGAGACGCAGTGCTACGGCTATGACGGCCTGGCCAGACTCACCGAAGCGTGGACCGGCACCGACGCCTGCGCCACCACACCCACCGACACCAACAAGTCAATGGTCGGCAACACCATCGGCGCCGGTAGCGCCTACTGGACCAGCTGGCAGATCGACCTCATCGGCAACCGCACCAAGCAGGTCGAGCACAACCTGACCGGCGGCACCGACACGACCACCACCTACGCCTACAACGGCAACGGTCAGAACAAGCCGCACACCCTGACCTCCACCACCAAGACCGGTGGGTCTACCGGCACCACGTCGTACACCTACGACAACGCCGGTAACACCACCGGCCGCAACGCCGCCCAGGGGAACCAAACCCTCACCTGGGACGACGCCGGCAAGCTCGGCACGGTCACCGGAGGCACCAGCGGCAACAACACCTTCATCTACGACGCCGACGGCAACCTTCTGTTGCAGAAGGAACCCGGCAAGAACACGCTCTACCTGCCCGGACAGCAGCTCACCCTCAACACCGCCAGCAGCGTTGTCACCGGCAGCCGCTATTACGCCCTCCCCGGCGGCGGCACCTGCATCCGCACCGGCAGCACCGCTTACACCTTCGCCATCGCCGACCACCAGGGAACGCCGACCCTCTATCTCGACAGCACCGCCCAGAACCCCACCTGGCGGCAGTACACCCCGTACGGCGCTCCCCGAGGCGCCACCGTCGCCGCACCGGACAACCGTGGTTTCCTCAATAAGCCGATGAGCCCGACGGGACTGACCACCGTCGGCGCCCGTTCCTACGACCCGCTCGCGGGCCGATTCATCTCCATCGACCCACTTCAAGACGCCGCCCAGCCGCAGCAATGGAACGGATACTCGTACGCCAACAACACCCCGGTGACGTCCAGCGACCCCACCGGGATGATCCCCGACGACTGCAAGTACTTCGATTGCTACGGCTACGACGTCAAGAAGGGTTGCCCGGGCGGGTGCGGCTCCACTGACAACGTGAGCTATGGCGAGAAGAACAAGCTAACCAGCACCAAGCAGAAGCGCGGAAAGTACGTGCCGCCGCCCAGCCAAAGCCCGAAGCCAAAGAAGAAGGAGTGCTCGGCTTGGTCCTGGGTGTGCAGTGCGAGCAATAAGGTGCAGAAGGCTTATCATGCGACCGGGGGTTACCTCTCCGAAAATTGGGGGACCATCAGTAAGGGTCTGATCGTTGTCGGAGGTGTTGTTTGCATCGTTGCGTCCGCAGGGGCCTGCACGGTGGTCGCCGGTGCCGTGCTTGCTGGCGGAATATTCGTCGACGGGTATAAAAATGACTGGGAACTTGGCAAGATGGACTGGAAGTCTCACGCGATAGATGCTGCATTTATCGTTGGTGGAGCAGGCCTTGCCCGTGGTGCGGCGGGATCTGGTGCAGCGTTTTGGCGAGAGGTCCCGTGGAAGCTCAATCCGTCAATAGGTGCGAAAATGCCAACCCGTACCAGCGCGCTTGGAGACACCGTGCGGTCCCGAGCACCCGTGCCTCTGATCAACGCAGGTTATATGGCCGACGACGCCATTGCTGCCTTCCCTGCCCTGAGCTACGCTTCCGCTCGAACCAAGCAGATGGTAAACAACTTCGATCTTGGTGCTAGCATGACTGGCCTGTCTGCCAACGCCAGTATGTGGGCCGGAGCGAACGGCGCAGACATCTGGTGAGGAGCTGAGACGCGTATGAGAAACAAGCTGAACTGGGTGGGCGGCTCTCTGATTTGGCTGCTGTTCGGCTTTATGATGCTCATGTTCAGCCTGAATCCAGCGAATGGGTGGAGTGGACTCATTGCTGTCGCCAGCTTTTTCGCGGTGATCTGCTACTTGATCTCGCTGACGACGATGTTCTCTTTCGTTAAGCCGACGCATGAATCGCTTTTGATTGTCAACCCTGGAGTGCGGGTGGTCGTGCCATGGGATCGCGTTAAGGGGGTTGACTCAGGGAACGGTTTAGTGGTCAGTGTGGTAGGTCATCGAGACGTGGCCTGTTACGCCTTCCAGGGCTCACTGTTGGGAAGGCTGTGGGGGAGCCGGAGAAATGTTCGTGCAGCTGATGCTATCGAGGTGTGGAGAAAGAGAAATGCTGGCTCGGCATCTGGCGGCAAAATTTACTCAGAGGTTCCTTGGACGCGCCATCTGATTTGGTTTGCTGCTGGTTGGTCCGTCTTTGCTGGAGGGATCCCGATTCTGGCTCGCCTACTTCAGTCATGAGCCAAGTTAAGAACTGCCTTGCGATGTCCGAGACGTCACGCAATGGAACAGAGTTGCAGCGGGTGGTTCGATTTGCGACCCGCCTGGGTCGAGGTGTGTTGGATCTGCGTTGACAAGTGCCGGCTGTCGCCGGCAGGGACCGAAATTCACCCTGCCGGCGACAGTCGATCCCGCCGTCTTCAAGCTCAACCAAAGAAGTCTGCTAGGTGGGAAGGCTAGAGCGTGGGACCGAAGAGCAGCCTGCCAGCCAGGGTTTTGGACCGTTTTAAGCCGGTGAAATCTAAAGTGCCCATGGTCCTGGCGGCGCCGGTGATTTGACGAGGCGGCAGGGATAGCGAGGAGACGACCGTTGAGCTAAAGGCTTTTGACGGACAAGGTTCTCTGGGCAACGCCTGGGGGTAGATGGCCGTCGACGGGCTGAACGAGGACCTGAAGAGCAGGCGAAACGACAGGGCTCGGCCCTCACAGGTCTCGCCCCTGTCAGCTCTGGCGGAGCCAGACGGCGCCCAGCGGCGGAACCTGAAGTGCCGCAGACGCCACCATCCCGTGCCACGGCACGTCCTCGGCGTGCACCGCCCCCATGTTGCCCACGCCCGACCCGCCGTAGTGGTGCGCGTCGGTGTTGAGCACCTCCTGCCACGTCCCGCCGGCGGGCAATCCGACCCGGTAGTCGTGCAGTGGCTGGGCGGAGAAGTTCGCCACGCACACCAGCGTCGAGCCGTCCGGGGCGATCCGGACGAACGACACGGTGTTGTTGGCGACGTCGTCGCCGGCGATCCAGCGGAACCCGGCCGGCTCGGTGTCCTGTGCCCAGAGCGCCGGGGTGTCCCGGTAGACCCGGTTGAGGTCGGCGACGAGTCGTTGCACGCCGGCGCGGGCCGGGTCGTGCAGCAGGTACCAGTCGAGGCCGCGTTCCTCGCTCCACTCCCGGTCGTCGGCTAGTTCGGAGCCCATGAAGAGCAGTTGCTTGCCGGGGTGCGCCCACATGTACGCCAGCAGCGCCCGTACGTTCGCCAGCCGCTGCCAGGTGTCGCCGGGCATCTTGCCGGCCAGTGAGCCCTTGCCGTGCACGACCTCGTCGTGGCTGATGGGCAGCACGTAGTTCTCGCTCCAGGCGTACGCCAGGGAGAAGGTGAGCTGGTGGTGGTGGTGCTGGCGGTAGATCGGGTCCTTCGAGGTGTAGAGCAGGGTGTCGTGCATCCAGCCCATGTTCCACTTGAACCCGAAGCCCAGCCCGCCGTCGGCGGTGGGGCGGGTGACCCCCGGCCAGGCCGTCGACTCCTCGGCGATCATGACGACGCCGGCGTGGTGCTTGTAGACGGTCGCGTTCACCTCCTGCATGAGCGCGATGGCCTCCAGGTTCTCCCGGCCGCCGTACTTGTTCGGGGCCCACTCGCCGTGGTTGCGGGAGTAGTCCAGGTAGAGCATCGAGGCGACCGCGTCGACCCGCAGCCCGTCGACGTGGAACTGGTCGCACCAGTAGAGCGCGTTGGCGACCAGGAAGTTGCGCACCTCGTTGCGGCCGAAGTCGAAGACGTAGGTGCCCCAGTCGGGGTGCTCGCCGCGCCGCGGGTCGGGGTGCTCGTAGAGCGGTGTGCCGTCGAAGCGCGCGAGGGCCCACTCGTCCTTCGGGAAGTGCGCGGGCACCCAGTCCAGGAGTACGCCGATGCCGGCGGCGTGCAGCCGGTCGACGAGGTGGCGGAACTCGTCCGGGCCGCCGAACCGGGAGGTCGGCGCGTAGTAGCCGGTCACCTGGTAGCCCCAGGAGCCGCCGAACGGGTGCTCCATCACCGGCAGGAACTCCACGTGCGTGAAGCCCAGCTCGGTGACGTACGCGGTGAGTTGTTCGGCCAACTCGCGGTAGCCCAGACCGGGCCGCCACGAGCCGAGGTGCACCTCGTAAACGCTCATTGGCTCCTGGTGCGGCTGCCGCTCGGCACGCCGGGCCAGCCAGTCCGCGTCGTCCCACCGGTACGTCGAGTGGTGCACCACCGAGGCGGTGGCCGGGGGCACCTCCGCGTACGCCGCGAGGGGGTCGGCCTTGTCCCGCCACTGCCCGTCGGCGCCCAGCACCCGGTACTTGTAGCGGGCCCCGACCCGGGCGTTGGGGACGAACAGCTCCCACACCCCGCTGGAGCCGAGCGACCGCATCGGCCAGCCGTCGTCGGGGCCCCAGCCGGTGAAGTCGCCGATCACCCGCACCCCACGGGCGTTGGGCGCCCAGACGCTAAACGCCACGCCCTCGTCGAAGACCCGGGCGCCGAGCGCCTCCCACAGGCGCTCGTGCCGGCCCTCACGGATCAGGTGCAGGTCCAGCTCACCGAGGGTCGGCGGGTAGCGGTACGGGTCGTCGTGGGCGGTGCCGTCGACCTCCACCCGGTAGTCGAGGACTGTGCCGTCGACCTGCGCCTCGAAGACGCCCACGTCGTGCACCCGCTTCATCGGGTGCCGCTCGTCGCCGACGAGCAGCGCGACGTCGCCGGCGCCCCGGCGCATCGTGCGGATCGTCGTGGAGGAGTCGGCGGGGTGCGCGCCGAGCAGCGCGTGCGGGTCGTGCGTCGCACCGGAGATCAGCTGGTCCATCGGGGGTCCTTCGGGGCGGCGTCGGTCGGTGCGGAGGCGGGCGGGCGGGTCGCCGATCGGCGCGGCGGGGTCGGAACCGGGCCCGACCGGCGGGGCGGAGTCGGAACGGGAGCTGCCGGTGCAGGAGCTGCCGGTGCAGGAGGTGTCGGGACGGGAGGTGTCGGGACGGGAGCTGCCGGTGCAGGAGCTGCCGGTGCAGGAGGTGTCGGGACGGGAGGTGTCGGGACGGGAGCTGCCGGTGCAGGAGGTGTCGGAGCAGGAGGTGTCGGGACGGGAGCTGTCGGTGCGGTGCCGCCGGAGAGGTCGTCCGGCACCTCGGCGACGGTCAGGTCCGCCGGTTCGGCGCCGGCGGGTTCCGGCGCGGAGGGCGCGACCGGGCGACGCACAGTCAACACGTGCGCGGGTTGCAGGTACGGGTCGAGCCGTACCGCGTTGCGCTGACCCCAGTCGTAGGTGGTGCCGGTCAGCTCGTCGTACACGCTGAACCGTTCGTGCCAGTCGAAGCCGAGCGCCGGCATGTCGAGGGTGGTGTTGCCCCACTGCACCTCGCGCGAGTCGAACGAGCAGATGACGATGACGGTGTTGCCGGTCTCCGGGTCGTGCTTGGACCAGCAGAGCAGCGCCGGGTTGTCGATCTCGTGGAAGCGCAGGTTGCGGAGCTGGTGCAGGGCCGGGTTGTCCCGGCGTACCCGGTTGAGGGTGGTGAGGAACGGTGCCAGCGAGCGGCCCTGCGCCTCGGCGCCGGCCCAGTCCCGGGGGCGCAGCTCGTACTTCTCGTTGTCCAGGTATTCCTCGGCGCCCGGCCGGGCCACGTGCTCGAACAGCTCGAAACCGGCGTACATGCCCCAGGAGGGGGAGAGCAGCGCGGCCAGCACCGCCCGGATCTTGAACATCGGCGGGCCGCCGTGCTGCAACGACTCGTGCAGGATGTCCGGGGTGTTCGGCCAGAAGTTCGGCCGCATGTAGTCGGCCGCCTCGATCAGCTCCTCGCAGTACTCCCGCATCTCGGCCGCCGTCGTGCGCCAGGTGAAATAGGTGTACGACTGCGTGAAGCCGATCTTGCCGAGGCCGTGCATGATGGCCGGCCGGGTGAACGCCTCGGCCAGGAACAGCACGTCCGGGTCGACCGCCTTCACCTCGGCGATCAGCCAGTGCCAGAAGTCGAACGGCTTGGTGTGCGGGTTGTCCACCCGGAAGATCCGGATGCCCTCGCCGACCCAGTGCAGCACCACCCGCAGCACCTCGGCCCGGATGCCCTCCGGGTCGTTGTCGAAGTTGACCGGGTAGATGTCCTGGTACTTCTTCGGCGGGTTCTCCGCGTACGCGATGCTGCCGTCGGCCCGGGTGGTGAACCACTCCGGGTGCTCGGTGACCCAGGGGTGGTCCGGCGCGCACTGCAACGCCAGGTCCATGGCCACTTCCAGGCCCTGTGCCGCCGCCGCCTGGATGAAGGCCCGGAAGTCCGCCGGCGTACCCAGATCGGGGTGGATCGTGTCGTGGCCGCCCTCGGCGGCGCCGATCGCCCACGGCGAGCCCACGTCGGTCGGCCCGGCGGTGAGCGCGTTGTTCGGGCCCTTGCGGTTGACCCGGCCAATCGGGTGGATCGGTGGCAGGTAGAGCACGTCGAAGCCCATCGCGGCCACCCCTGGCAGCCGCTCGGTGGCGGTCGCGAAGGTGCCGGACCGGCCGCCCACCGCTCCTTCGGAGCGAGGGAAGAACTCGTACCAGGCCGAGTAGAGCGCCCGCTTGCGGTCAACCCAGATCGAGTACGTGTCACCGGCGGTGACCAACTCCCGGACCGGGTGCTCCCAGAGCAGGTCGGCCAGCGCCAGCGCCCTGTCGACCCGCTGCGCCAGCGGCAGGTCGGTGTCGACCAGCGCGGTGAGCGCGTCGGCGACCCGAGGCCGGTCGGCGGTCGGCACGAGGCCCCGGGCGGCGGCGAGCACCCGCGCGCCCTCGGCCAGGTCGTTGGCCAGGTCCTCCGGCCCCTGCCCGGCGGCGATCTTCTTGGTCACCGCGTTCTGCCAGGTCAGGTACGGGTCCTGGAACGCCTCGACGGAGAAGGTCCACGAGCCGACGGCGTTCGGTGCGATGGTGGCGTGCCAGCGGTCCTGGCCGGGCTCGCCGGGGCGCATCCGGGTGAACGGCCGGCTCGCGCCGTCCGGCCCAGCCCACACCACGTTGCAGCCCAGCGCGTCGTGCCCCTCCCGGTAGGCGCGCGCCGACACCGGAACGGGCTCGTCGACCACCGCCTTGGCCGGGTATCGCCCGCACGAGACGACGGGGGAGACGTCTTCGATCGGGAACCGTCCAGTCACTCCGCCAACCTACTGCGCGAGATCCGTTCGCGCGCGGCCAAGCCCGCCGGTCCGCCCCACACGCGGTGCCGCGCCTCGAGCCGCCCCGGCAAGATCCGCATACTTTCGGCGAAGTTGCTGCCTCAAGGGGTCGTCGACGCGGCAACTTCCCTGAAGTTGTGCGGATCTTCGTGATGCCGGCCCGGTGGGATCACCTGTAGTGCCCGCGGTCGGACGGGGGCCTCGCGCCCGAAACGGTGTTCGTCGCCCGCCAGGACGGCCAACCGTGCGGCCACGTGTCGGGCCAGTCGTCGATTCGGCCGGCCGGCACGATCCCGGTGGGGCTGAGCGCGTCTCGGGCGACCCGATCGGCGACCTCGCCGATCTCCACCGCGGTCAGCGGCGCCCACCAGCCGAACCGCTCGAGCGCTCCGTCGACCACAACCCGTGCCTGTTCCGACGGTATCCCCGCGGCGGTGAGGAACCACTGCAGGGTGCGGTGGCAGTTCCCCTGCCAGCCGTCGTTGTCGACGACGGGGGTGGCGGCGAACGCCATCAACTGTGCGACGGCGGCCTCCCAGGCGGCGACGACATCCGCCGCACCGGCAGCCCGCGTCGGCTCGACCGACGGCAGAAGGTGGTCGAAACGCTCAGCCAGGCTCTCCAACCAGCGCCGCCAGGCCAGCAGCGAGTCGGCGACGAACGTCGGCGCGTCAGCCGGCGCCGGGATGCGGTCGGTCACGAAGCCCACATGCTCCCGCTCCCACGGCCCCCAGTGCCAGCGGTAGGCCCACGGGCCGTACCTGTCGGACAGGATCACGCTGACGGACTCGACCCAGGCGAAGTCTTCTGATTCCCCGACCCACCCATCCTCACCGAAGACCGGCCGGGGAGGCGGCGGAGGCACCAACGTCCGGACCGCCACCGACATCTCGACCGGGTCGAACGGGTACCGCGCCGGGTCGACGTCCGCCCACGTCTCGAGAAGATGCCGCAACCCGTCGTCCGCCATGGCTCCGCATCGTGGCAGGCGGCCAACCCAGCGTCGAGCGAATACCCGCGAGCGGTGGCCCAGGGAGTCAGGCAGGCGGTTCCGCAGCCACGAACGATCCCTTGCCTTGGCGGGTGACAATCCAGCCCCGCTCCTCCAAGATCCGCAGGGCGTACCGCACCGGCCAAGCGCTTGATTGGTACTGCTCGCCCATCTCCGCGATCGACGGCAACTTGTCGTTCGGCCGCAATGTGCCAGCGCGGACCGAGGCCACGACGTCGGCAATGATCTGTTCGTACAGCGGTGCTTGCGGCATGGTGGCGCCACCTCTCGTCAGCGCCCCGATCCTCGCACCAGGAGTGACATGCCGTGCATGCTCTGTTGACTGTGAAGGCAGTGCCTTCTAAGTTGGAAGGCGGCAGGGATCCTCTCGTCAGCAGCGGAGCTTCCCTGGTGGAGGCGGAGGCACAGTAACGGCTCCCCGGCGCGACCCGCTCCCGACCTGCATCTCTCATCGGCCACCACCATCACCACCACCGACCACGACCACCACCGACCACGACCACCACCCACCGACCATCTTCATCCCGCCGCGAGGAGGAACAGTTGGACGAGCGACTGCCGGATGGGCCGCTGCCGCCCGCGTACCCCATTGCTGGGGCGCGGCCTCCGCAGCCGGACGGGGATCGGGTGCCCGCTCCGGCCCGGCCGACGCGGGCGTCGCTCACCCGGCGGCAGTACGCCTACGGCATCGCGATCGCGGTGGTCGTACTCGTGCTGTTCGTGGTTGGGGTACTGCGGTGAGCGCGACGGGCCGGCGGTGAACGAGCTGCCGGTGGGTCGCCGGGTCGCGCAGTGGCGGGTACGGCGGAACATGACGCAGCAGCAGTTCGCCGACCGGCTCGGCAAGTCGAAGAGTTGGGTGGACAAGGTCGAGCGTGGGGTACGTCGGTTGGAGCGGGTGTCCAACCTCCGGGAGGTCGCCGAGACGTTGCGGATCGACGTGGAGGTCCTGCTGGCGGCCCGTCCCGTGCGGCCGACTCCGGTTGCCGCCGGGGTGGACGGGGTCCGAACGGCGCTGGCCCGCTACCACCTGCCGGGCGCGGACCGGCGGCCGCTGGTGGAGAAGTTGGCTGCCCGGCTGGAGCATGCCGAGCAGAGCTATCGGCACGCCCGTTACCCGGCGTTGCTGGCACTGCTGCCCGGTCTGCTCGACGTCGTCCGCGAAGCGCACGCCGCTCGCCCCGGCGCGACGGATGCGCTGCTGGTGTCGGTGTACGCGCTCATCGCGCTGGTGCTGGTCAAGGTCGACCAGGGGGAGTTGGCCTGGCTGGCCGCCGACCGTGGAATGACAGTCGCCCTGGCAACCGACGACCCGCAGGTGACCGGCATCGCGACCGTGTCGCTGAGTCAGGCTCTGCGGTCCCGTGGTCGACGGCGCTCCGCGCTGGACGCCGCGCTCGTCGCCGCGGACCGCATCGGCGTGCACGAGGTCGGCGGTGTGTCCCAAGCCAGGGTCGGACTACGCGGGACGCTGCTACTCCAAGCCGCCCTCGCCGCGGTAGGCGGGGGAGACGGACGCGTCGCCCGTCAGTCACTCGACCAGGCCGAGATGATCGCCCGAGACATCGGCCGGGACGGCTCCGGGGGTGGTGCTGGCTCCGAGGGCTCGGGCTCTGGCGGTGCGGTCTTCGGTGTCGGGAGTTTCGGTCAGGCGGCGGTCGAGGCGGCCCGGGTGGTGGCCGATGCGGCCCTCGGCGACGTCGCCACGGCGACGGCCCGGCACGAGCAACTGGTGACCGGCGACGAGTGGCGGAGCCTGCCGCCCGAGCACCGGGCCGCGTACCTCCTCGATGTGGCCCGTGTGTACGCGATGGCCGGCGAGATGCACCGCGCGGGCCGGGCGGTCCTCGACGCCGAGCGCACCGCCCGCAGTGAGGTGCACGACCGGCCGGCGGTACGGAAGCTGGTCGCTGTCGTGTGGCGGTCCGCCGACGCGCCGGCCGGCCGGCCCAGCTCGCCGCCACCCTCCGCGTCACGTGACGCAGACCCGCGATCGAGCTGCGGCCAACTCCGTCGCTGGCTATCTGCGTAGGTGGTAGTGATTGCGGCGGGGGAGCTGTTCGGGGTCGAGCCAGGCGGGTGGCACGAACTCGGGGCGGCCGTCGCCGCCAAGCTGGACGACCCAGTCGCCGTGGTGCACGTGCCGGTGGTGGTGGCCGCAGAGCAGGACGGCGTTGGCCAGGCTGGTGTCGCCGCCGTCGGCCCAGTGCCGGATGTGGTGGGCGTCGCACCAGCGTGGTGGACGGTCGCAGCCGGGAAACGCGCAGCCCCGATCGCGCAGCACCAGGGCGCGTCGTAGAGGGCCGCTGATGAGGCGTCGTTGCCGGCCGACGTCGAGTGGTTGACCGGCGCCGCCGAGCACGGCCGGCAGGATGCTCGCGTCGCAGGCCAGGCGACGTACCGCGTCGGAGCTGAGGTGCAGGCCGCTGTCGAGCGCGCCGGTGCCCAACTGCCGCGTCAGCCCGTCGTAGCCGGTGGTGACGATGACCTGGGCGAGGTCGCCGCCGTTCTCGGGTAGCTCACCGGTGCGCAGGGACAGCCGGCACACGTCGGCGAGGGCGTCGTGGCGGCGTTGGCCTGGCGTGCGGGTGTCGTCGGGGCCGGTGGGTGTGGTGAGCGGATCGATGGCGGCGCGTAACGCGGCGGCGGTTTCGGTGTCGAGGATGCCGGCGAGGCGTAGCCGGCCGTCGGGTTGTTCGCTGATGGTGATGTGCCGGTCGCGGGAGGCCCGCGACTCCTGCGCCCGCAGCGCAGCCTCGGCGGTGGCGTCGGCGATGTCCGGGGCGACGTGGTCGAGGATGCGAGTGCCGAGTCTGCGAAGCAGAGTGGCGTCGAACTGCGCCGCCCAGTCGACGAGGACGCCGACAGCCTTGTCGGCGGCTTCCGTGCCGGCGGTGGTGCGGACGGTCCCGACCGTGGTGGCGATGACCCGGACCTGGTCCACGTCGACCGCTCCGCTGGTCAGCGCGGCCCGCATCCCGGGCGGGGCGTTGTCGAGCGTGGCGGCCAGCTCGACCAGGCGGCGCGCGGCCCCGACCCCGAGCCGCAGCCGATCCCGCAGCCACACCGCCGTCGAGGACGCGCCCTGCGCTGTCGCGGTGCCGCGACCATCCAGCTCCCGCACGAGGGTCAGCTTGACCGCGGCCAGCCGTTGCTCGATGCGGTGTGCGGCGTCCAGCGCCGCGACGAGGTCGCGCTCGGTGGTAACCCAGGCGGCCGTGTCGAAGCAGGCCGCCACCGCGGCCTCGGCCTGCTCCAACGCATCGATCACAGTGCGATACTAGAACAGGTGTACGACAACTTCGCTCGCCGTTGACGGCGGTGCCAGACAGCGACCGTCGCGCGGCCGGCAACGGTCTGGATGGTCCCGCTGGGGCAGCTCACCGACCCGGAGGTGCCGTAGCCTCCGGCCATGATCGAACGGGTGAAGGTCGCGGTTGTCGGCGTCGGTAACAACACCTCGGCACTGGTGCAGGGGCTCGCTCTCTACCGCCAGAGCGGCAGCCTGGTCGGGATCCGCAGGCCGATCATCGACGGGCTCGGGGTGGGGGACATCGACATCGTCGCTGCCTTCGCCACCTCCGCGGAGAAGATCGGTCGGGACCTGACCGAGGCGATCTTCCTGGCGCCCAACAACTTCCCCCGGCTGGACTGCGACCTGCCAAGCGCCGGTGTGCCGGTCACCAAGGGCCTCGTCGACGCGAGCGAGGTGCAGCGGGTGGCGGCGGCGCTGGCAGGGGCGGAGGTGCTGCTCTACTCGGCGCCGAGTGGCCGGCCGAAGACCGCCCAGGCGTACGCCGAGGCAGCCCACACGGCGGGCGTCGCCTTCATCAACACCACAGCCGACCCGGTCGCCCGCGATCCACAGGTGCTGGACAGCTTCGAGGCCGCCGGTCTGCCGTTGCTCGGCGACGACCTGGCGAGCCAGTTCGGCACCTCGGTGCTGCACAACGCGCTGCTGCGACTCCTCGAGGAGCGGGGCCTCACACTGGTCAGCTCCTACCAGGTCAACCTGGGCGGCACCGAAGACTTCCGAAACCTGGTCGAGAACCCCAACACCAAGAAGCAGTCCAAGCTCAACGCCCTGTCGGGCGCTGCCAGCGTCGAGGTGGCCCCGCTCGGGTACCTGCCGCATCTCGCGTCGCAGAAGGTGGCGCACCCCAACATCGAGGCGCAGGGGTGGGGTGAGACGGCGGTGAGCCTCGACGTGAAGCTGAAGGTGCACGACCCGAGCGGTGCCGCCGGCGTCAACATCGACCTCATCCGCATCGCCGCGAGCGCGCTACGGAACGGGCGTGGTGGTCATGCTGCCGAGGCGACGTCGTTGCTCAAGTCGCCGCCGGGCACGGCGATCTGACGTCCGTCTCCCTCAGGCCGCGCCGACGGAGCGGTACACGTCGAGGGTCTGCCGGGCGACGGCATCCCAGGAGAAGTGCTGCACCGCGCGCCGCCGGCCGGCCAGGCCGAACCGCTCGGTGCGTGCCGGGTCGGCGAGCAGCGTGTTGATCGCGGCCGCCAGGTCGGCCACGAAGCGGTCCGGGTCCAGTGGGGTGCCGGAGCCGTCGGTGACCTGCTCGATCGGCACCAGCAGGCCCGTCTCGTCGTCGGCCACGACCTCGGGGATGCCGCCGGTCGCGGTCGCCACCACTGCCGTCTCGCAGGCCATCGCCTCCAGGTTGACGATGCCCATCGGTTCGTAGATCGACGGGCAGGCGAAGACTGTCGCGTGCGTGAGCACCTGGATCACCTCGGGCTTGGGCAGCATCTCGGCCACCCAGACCACGCCGGAGCGGCTGGCCCGCAGCTCGGCGACCAGTTCCTCCACCTCGGCGGCGATCTCGGCGGTGTCCGGCGCGCCGGCGAGCAGGACGAGTTGGGTGTCCGCCGGCAACTCCCGGGCGGCCCGCAGCAGGTACGGCAGCCCCTTCTGCCGGGTGATCCTTCCCACGTAGACGACGCTGGGGCGGGACGGGTCGACACCGAGTCGGTCGAGCACGTCGGTGCCCTGATCCGGGGCGTACTGGACGGTGTCGATGCCGTTGTAGACCACCCGGACCCGGTCGGGGTCGATCTGCGGGTACGCGGTGAGCACGTCGTTGCGCATTCCGCCGCTGACCGCGATCACCGCGTCGGCGGCCTCCATGGCGGTGCGCTCGATCCAGGAGGAGAGCGCGTAACCGCCGCCGAGCTGCTCGGCCTTCCACGGCCGCAACGGCTCCAGGCTGTGCGCGGTCACCACGTGCGGCACCCCGTGCAGCAGCTTCGCGGTGTGGCCGGCCAGGTTCGCGTACCAGGTGTGGCTGTGCACCACGTCGGTGCCGGCCGCGCCGGCGGCCATCGCCAGGTCCACGCCCATCGTGCGCAGCGCGGCGTTCGCGCCGGTCAGGCCCGGCGGTTCGGCGTACGCGGTGACGCCCGGCTCGGTGCGCGGCAGGCCGAAGCAGTGCACCCGTACGTCGGCGAGGCCGCGCAACTCCCGAGCCAGGTACTCGACGTGCACGCCCGCGCCGCCGTAGACCTCCGGTGGGTACTCGCGGGTGAGCAGATCGACGCGCAGGGATCCGGTGGCCGGGGAGGAGTCGGTCATGTGCGCACCCTAGTGCAGAAGACTCCCCGTACGAGTGGTGAAGTGGGACGCGGGTGGATAGCGTCGGGGCATGGCTGCCAAGGTGCTCGCGATCGTCCTGGCGGGTGGGGAGGGCAAGCGCCTGATGCCACTCACCACGGATCGGGCCAAGCCGGCCGTCCCGTTCGGCGGGATGTACCGCATGGTCGACTTCGTCCTCTCCAACCTGGCCAACGCCGGCTATCTCAAGATCGTCGTGCTGACCCAGTACAAGTCCCACTCCCTCGACCGACACATCACCAAGACCTGGCGGATGTCCACGCTGCTCGGCAACTACGTCACCCCGGTGCCCGCGCAGCAGCGTCGTGGCCCGTGGTGGTTCGCCGGCTCGGCCGACGCCATCTACCAGAGCTTCAACCTGATCAACGACGAGCAGCCCGACTACGTGATCGTTTTCGGCGCCGACCACATCTACCGGATGGACCCGCGGCAGATGGTGGAGGACCACATCGCCTCCGGCGCGGCGGTGACAGTGGCCGGCATCCGCCAGCCGCTGTCGATGGCCGACCAGTTCGGCGTCATCGAGGTCGGCGAGGACGGCAAGCGGATCCGGGCGTTCCGCGAGAAGCCCACCGACGCGGTAGGTCTGCCCGACGCGCCGGACGAGATCTACGCCTCGATGGGCAACTACGTCTTCACCACCCGGGCGCTCTGCGAAGCGGTCGAGCGCGACGCCGAAGACAAGTCCAGCAAGCACGACATGGGCGGCAGCATCATCCCGATGCTCGTCGAACGCGGCGAGGCCAACGTCTACGACTTCCGCGACAACGAGGTGCCGGGCAGCACCGACCGTGATCGCGGCTACTGGCGGGACGTGGGAACGCTCGACTCGTTCTACGACGCGCACATGGATCTGATCAACGTGCACCCCGTCTTCAACATGTACAACTTCGACTGGCCGATCTACACCGAGCAGCCGCCGTGGCCGCCGGCGAAGTTCGTGCACCAGTGGGGTGAGCGGGTCGGCCGGGCGGTCGGCTCGATGGTCTCCCCGGGTGTGGTGATCTCCGGCTCGCTGGTGGAGAACTCGATCGTCTCCCCGAAGGTGCGGGTGCACTCCTGGGCTCATGTCGAGGGCTCGGTGCTGATGGAGGGTGTGGAGATCGGCCGGCACGCTGTGGTCCGGCGGGCCATCCTGGACAAGAACGTGTTCGTCCCGGAGGGCGTCGAGATCGGCGTCGACCTGGAGAAGGACAGGCAGCGCTACACCGTTTCCGACAACGGCATCGTGGTGATCGGCAAGGGCCAGAAGGTCGTGCCGTGACCGACAGGCACTCCCCGAGGAGGATCCCGCAGTGACCCACCCCCGTGCCGGCCAGCCCGCCGAGCCCGCCGACCTGGTCGACGTGCCGCGCCTGGTGACCGCCTACTACGCCGAGCATCCGGATCCCGCGGACCCGGCCCAGCAGGTCTCCTTCGGCACCTCCGGCCACCGCGGCTCCAGCCTGCGCAACGCGTTCAACTCCGACCACATCCTGGCGGTCACCCAGGCGCTCTGCGACTACCGGCGCGAGCAGGGGCTGGACGGGCCGCTCTTCCTCGCCCGGGACACGCACGCGCTCTCCGCGCCGGCCGCTGTGGACGCCCTGGAGGTGCTCGCTGCCAACGGGGTCACGGTGCTGGTGGACAGCCGCGACGGCTACACCCCGACCCCGGCGCTGTCGCACGCGATCCTGACGCACAACCGTGGGCGGACCAGCGGGCTCGCCGACGGCATCGTCATCACCCCGTCGCACAACCCGCCCGACGACGGCGGTTTCAAGTACAACCCCACAAACGGTGGGCCGGCCGACACCGACGTGACCCGGTGGATCCAGGACCGGGCCAACGCCATCCTCGCCGCGGGGCTCAAGGAGGTCCGCCGGATCACCTACGCGCGGGCGCGGGCCGCCGACACCACCGGGGAGTACGACTTCCTCGCCAACTACGTCGACGACCTGCCGACCGCTATCGACATCGACGCCATCCGCGACGCGGGGATCCGTATCGGCGCGGACCCGCTGGGCGGGGCGAGCGTGGCGTACTGGGGTGAGATCGCCGAGCGGCACGGCCTGGACCTGACAGTGGTCAACCCGACAGTCGACCCGACCTGGCGGTTCATGACCCTGGACGGCGACGGCAAGATCCGGATGGACTGCTCCTCACCGAACGCGATGGCGTCGCTGATCGCCGCGCGGGCCGACTACCAGATCTCCACCGGCAACGACGCCGACGCCGACCGGCACGGCATCGTCACCCCGGACGCCGGCCTGATGAACCCCAACCACTACCTGGCGGTGGCGATCCGTCACCTGTTCCGCACCCGCACCGAGTGGGGGCCGGACGCCGCGGTGGGCAAGACCCTTGTCTCCTCGTCGATGATCGACAGGGTCGCCGCCGACCTGGGTCGGCCGCTGCTGGAGGTGCCGGTCGGCTTCAAGTGGTTCGTGCCCGGCCTGCTGGACGGCGCTGTCGGCTTCGGTGGTGAGGAGAGCGCCGGGGCGTCGTTCCTGCGACGCGACGGCTCGACCTGGACCACCGACAAGGACGGCCTGCTGCTCTGCCTGCTCGCCGCCGAGATCCAGGCCACCACCGGCCGTAGCCCGAGCGAGCACTGGGCGGAGTTGGCCGAACGTTTCGGTGCGCCCGCGTACGCCCGGATCGACGCCCCGGCCACCCGGGAGCAGAAGGCCGTGCTCGGCAAACTCTCTCCGGAGCAGGTCACCGCCACCGAGCTCGCCGGTGAGCCGATCACCGCGACGCTGACCACCGCCCCCGGTAACGGTGCGGCGATCGGCGGCCTCAAGGTCAGCACCGAGTCCGGCTGGTTCGCCGCGAGGCCCTCCGGCACCGAGGACGTCTACAAGATCTACGCCGAGTCCTTCCAGGGCCCCGACCACCTCAAGAAGATCCAGGAAGAGGCCAAGGCCCTGGTAGACCAAGCCCTAACGAAGTCCTGACCCACCCCCACCCCGCCCCCACCCCCACCGGCTTATCGCCGTTGATCAAGAGGTTTGCGTCACTCCACCCGACGTGTCGTGACGCAAACCTCTTGATCAACTCGGGCGTCGGGGGCTGGATGGGGACGGGTGGGCCGGGGTCAGCAGGGTGGGGGTATTTCTCGTTGAGTGCGGCGCAGCTCCTCGGGGAGCAGTTCGCGGAGCTGCTCGGGTAGGAACGGCAGGTCGAGCAGCGTCATCTTCAACTGGTTGCGTTCCTGGTAGCGCAGCGGGTCGAAGCGCACCACCAGGCCGGCGTTGCGGCGGTAGCTGATTTCCACAGCTCCCTCGGTGGCCGGGTCGCGGAACACCAACCCGTCCATCTCCACCACCACCGGGGACGAGTCGGGCTCCAGCTCCAGCCGGATCTTCTCGTCCGGTGAGAGCACCACCGACCGGGAGATGCCGGCCATCGGCGCCGACGGCGTGACCACCATCGAGTCCGCCGCCGGGGAGATCAGCGGACCGCCGGCGGCGTAGCTGTACGCCGTGGAGCCGATCGGGGTGCTGACCACCACGGCGTCGCACCGGTAGTAGCCGTACTGCTGGCCGTCGATGGCGAGTGTGACGTTGACGAAGCCGGAGCCGGGCTGGCGCACCAGCGCGATGTCGTTGAACGCCACCACGTCGTCGCCACACACGTCGCAGGCGAGGCAGGCGTGCGACTCGACGGTGAACTCCTTCGACAGCAACCGGCTCAGCGCCTTAGGCAGCTCCGGCGGCTCGATCTCGACGAGAAAACCCACACGACCCAGGTGTACGCCGAGCACCGGCTTCGGGTCGAGGACGGCGGATCGCAGCGCACCCAACATGGTGCCGTCGCCGCCGATGCTGATCAGGGCGTCGGCGCGGGCCGCCACCTCGTCCGCCGGCACCGGCACGATGCAGGACGAGACGCGGTGCTGGTCCTCCTCGCGCACCATCAGCGTCTTGTGGTGACGCTTCGCCCACCGTTCGATGATCCCGACCACCTCGGTGACATCCCGGGTGGGGTGCAGCACAAGTCCCAGCCCCGACACCCGTACAGCTCATCACATCGGCGGCGACCGTACCCGGCGTACACCGAAGGTGTGCCGACGGTCCGCGGACCGTCGGCACACCTCGCCGCCGTCAGGGGCGGGGCTGCCCGGTGAGGTGGGTCAGCGAGCGGGCGACCAGGTCGTCGCGGGCCGCCGGAGGCAGACCCTCCAACCCGAAGCCCAGATACACGGTGTCCCCGGTGACCACCACCGAGCCCTCCTCGAACGCCTGCTGGCTGCGTGACCAGTCGTTGGCGTTGCCAGCGGAGCCGGGCGGTGGGCCGGCCACCGTCCAGCCACCCAGGTCGGCCGACTCGAACGAGGTCTCCGCCACTGTCGACCCGTCGACCAGCACCCGGGCGTCGTCCAGGAAGACGCCGAGACCCTGGGTGCTCCAGTCCGAGGCGTACGTGATCGACACCTCGACCTGCTTACCGGCGTAGCCCGACAAGTCGGCCACGAACTCCTTCCAGCCTCCCGACGACCCGCTCGCCGCGTTCCAGCTGCCGGTGCTCCCGGTGGGGGAGCAGTCCGCGCCCTGGTAGTGCGCGAGGAACGGGTGCAACTGCTCCACCCAACCCTCCGTGCAACTGTCCCCGGTGACAGTGCTGGTCTTGCCATTGGTGTCCGGCAGGGTCGTCCAGTCGTCGCTACCCACCTCGTGCGCCTCGACGAACATGAAGTCCCAGTCCTGCTCGATCTCGTAGGAGGTGAAGAAGCGCAACTCTCCGCTGCTCGCCCCGGTGAGATCCACAGTGCGCGTGAGCCGCTTGTACGACTCGTCGGTCTGCCCGCTGTACAGGTACCACTCACCCGTACGCGGATCGAACGGCGCGCCGCCCGGTCGGGCCCAGCCCGCCGGCGCGGAACTGGCGAACTGGGGGAACTCGTCCGGCGGCAGGAAGCTCGACGTGGTCAGGAACGACGCGGTGTGCGCCTGGTTCTCCGCCGAGCCGGAGGCGTTCAGCTGCCCGTCGAAGCCGGTGAACGGCGCGTCGGTCCCGGCGACCGGGTACGGCTCCCCGTCCGGGCTGGTTCCGCCGTCGCTGACGTAGGTGTACGCGCCCAGCCAGTACTGCTGGAAGTCGTTCAGCAGCGGCAGACAGCTGGCGGCCTCGGCGTCGGTGCACTCCGGTGGTGCGTCCGGGTGATAGACGTACGACCCGTTGGCGCCCTGCGCGAACAACGCGTACTGGCCGCTGACCAGCAGTTTGCCGCCCTCGTTCAGGTAGTCCCGAACGGCCAGCTCGGTTTCCAGTGCCGCCCTTGCCGTCGTGCCGGCCACCTGACCGGGGGAGCGCAGGATCACGTCGTCGCCGGTCTCCCAGACCACCGCCTCGTAGTGCGACAGCACGCCGAGCGGGTGGGGAGCCTTGCGGCCCATCGCGTCGAAGTCGTACACGTCACTGCTGCGCCCGGCGGCGCCCAGCGACGCCACGACCTCGTCGGCGTACTTCGCTGTGGTGCCGGTCTGCGCCGGGCTGAGGCCAGTGACGTCCTCCACGGCGAGGACCAGCACGTCGCCGCCGACGTCGTCGTGCACCCGATAGGTGAAGTGTTCGCTGGCCACCACCCCGGCACGTGGTTTGTTCCCGGTGAACCAGACCTCCACCCGGTCGCCCGGTTTCGCGCCGCTGACGGTGCCCCGTAGCTCGGCGTAGTAGTCGTCGTGTGTGTTGCCGTACCGCTCGCCGCCGCGCCACTCGCGGACCGCTACGGTCTTCGGCCGCCCACCGTTGACCGTGTAGTGCATCCGCACGTTCCTCAGCGCCCGACGGGTGATCGAGGCGACCTGCTGGGTGCGCCCGTACGAGGTGTCGAAGGCGTCCACAACGAAGTCCGGAGTGCTCCGGCCGACCACCGAGACCGGGTCGTCCGGGTCCGCCGCCGACCGGGCCACTGCCAACGCGAACGGGAGATTCTTGTTCACCTCGCCTGCGATCAGCGCCTCGTCGTCAGGGAAGATGAAGCCGCTGACGCAGTCCTCCGGGCGCCACTGGTCGTCCGGGTCCACGGCCGAGGCGGCCTCGCAGGTGGACATCTCCGGGGTGAAGCCCAGCGTGCCGTACCTGACGGTGGCGTGACTGTCGGTGTCACCGTTTGTGGTGTACAGCTCCGCGGAGATGTCCGGGTCGTAGCCGGGCACCGCCGGGTGCGCGTCGTCACCGGCCATCGCCTCGTAGATCACGTCGTCCGGGGTAGGGGTGCTCACCTGCCAGCCGAGGCCGTAGAGCAGCAGTTCGGCCGCCGAGTGGTAGTTGACGAAGAACTCGAACCCGACCCGCTTGAAGAACCGGTCCAGCGCCTTGGTCTCCGGCTCGGAGTTGGGGCCCGGGCCCCGGTAGGTCTCGCTGTTCGGCTCCGGCGACGAGCCCTCGTTGTCGTACCCCCACTTGTAGCTGAAGTTGCGGTTGAGGTCGACGCCGTCGCCGGAGCCGATCTGCCCGTCACCGTTGTTGTCCCGCAGGTTCTTGCGCCACAGACGGTTGCCGGGGGTGAACGTGAAGTCGTAGCCGTCCGGGTTGGCGACCGGCAGGAACCACAGCTCGGTCGTGTCCAGCAGTCGGGTGATCTCCCGGTCGGTGCCGTAGCTGTCCAGCACGTGATGCATCAGCCGGCGGGTCATCTCCGGCGTGATCCACTCGCGGGCGTGCTGCGCACCGGCGTAGAGCACCGCCGGTCGCCGGCCGTCCGCGACGGTCCGCGCGTTCTTGGTGACCTTCACGGCGACGATCGGCTGCCCCTGCTGGCTGCGACCGATCGTCTCCACCTTGGTCAGCTTGGGATACCGGGCCGCCGTGGCGTTCAACTCGTCTCGCAGGCCGCCCGGCTCACCGTAGGGACGGAAACTCGTCCAGCCGGCTGCGGCCTGTTCCCGCAGCGCCTGCGACGCGTCCTTGCCTCGCACCTTCTTCACCGACAGCGGTACGCCCTTGTCGGTCAACCGCTTCGCCTGCCGCCGGCTGAGGACCGTCTCGACAGTCGTGCGGCCGGACGCGTCCGCCTTCGCGTCGTGGCCGAGGTCGACCCCCGCCGCGCGCAGTTGCTCCCGCTGTTTCGCGTCGACAGTGCCGACGTACACCTCCAAGCCGTCGCGGACGCCCGGGTCGGACGGCGGCCGCGCGCTGGCCGGTGGGGTCAGTGCCAGTGCGCCGAGCAGGGTGACCACGCCGGCGATCGCCAGTCGTCTCGGTCTCATCGCGCCTCCTTGGGTGAAGGACCTGTAGGCGCGAGCCTTCGGTGTGCCGCTATCGATGTCAATCAGTCGATGGGCGCTTCGTTGCTGACCGTGTCGACGTTGGTGCCTGCTGTGACGCTCAACGCGACGCGCGGGCCAGCGGCGCGGGCGGGCGTTCGCCGGACCACCTCGCGCTGATCGAGTCGGGCCGGCAAGCCCGTACCCCGCAGGCGCGCCGAGGATTCATCCCGGACGTCACCTGCGGGGTCGGCGTCGGCTCAGCTCGCGCTGGGTGCCGGAGCTGTCGACTTGACGGCCTGCTTCGCGACGACGCCGGTCGACTGACCGCACAGCCACGCGAGACGGTCGATGATCTTCTCTGGGTCCTCGAACGGGTCCAGCGTGGTGATCTCGATGGGATCGAGTGGGGGCACTGCCACGTGCGAGATGAGCGGGTGCAGCGGGCGAAGGTCCCGCTCGCCAGCACCGATCAGAGCCTCGTGGAGTTTCTCGCCCGGCCGGAGCCCCGTGTAGACGATCTGGACCGGCCCCGGCGCCTGGCTCGCCAACTGGCGAGCGATGTCGTCGATCCGTACCGGCTCGCCCATGTCGAGGACGAGCGCCTCGCCGTCGCGGCCGATGCCGGCGGCCTGGAGCACCAGGTGCACCGCTTCCTGCACTGTCATCAGGTAGCGCGTCACGTCGGGGTGAGTGACGGTGATCGGCAGCCCCGCCTCGATCTGGGCTCGGAACGCCGTGACCACCGACCCTCGGCTGGACAGGACGTTGCCGAAGCGGACGCTGAGGAACGTGCCGCCGTGCGTCGCGGCGGCGTTCGCTGTCAAACGCTCCGTGATCCGCTTGGAGTAGCCGAGAACGCTGACCGGGTCGGCGGCCTTGTCGGTCGAGATGTTGACGAACCTCGCCACGTCGCGGCACGCGTTGAGCACCGTCTGCGTGCCGAACACGTTCGTCTTGACCGCCTCGCCCGGGTGGCGTTGCAGCAGTGTCAGGTGTTTCAGAGCCGCCGCGTGGAACACGATGTCGGGTCGGCGTTCCGCCATCACGCGCCGGATCCGTTCCTCGTCGCGCAGGTCGGCGAGAATCAGCTCGGGGCTGTCCAACATCGCGCGACCCGACATCGACAGTTGCAGGGCGTGCAGGGCCGACTCGTCGCGGTCGAGCATCATCAGCTCGCCCGGATCGGCCCGCATGATCTGGCGGCACAGCTCGGAGCCGATCGACCCGCCGGCACCGGTCACCAGGATCCGGCGTCCGCGCAGCTGGGACTCCGCATCCCGGAGGTCGCCGATCACCTGTCGTCGTCCGAGTAGGTCCGCCATGTCCGGGTCGCGAACGTCGTTGACGGTGATCCGATGGTCGACCAGTTCCCGTACCGAAGGAAGGATCTTGAACGTGGCTCCGGTCTTCAGTGTGCTTTCGCGGACCTCATTGATCAGTTCGGAGTCGGCGTTGGCGGCGGAAAAGATCACCATCTTCGCGCCGGTACGCCGCACGACCGTGTCGATGTCAGCGCGAGAGCCGAGCACGCGCACGCCCGCCAGCGACAAGTGGCGTTTCTGCGGGTCGTCATCGAGCATGCCGACCGGCAGGAACTGCCCTGCCGGATCACTCAGCATGGCCCGCAGGAGCCCTTGACCGGCGGAGCCCGCGCCGAAGAGCAGGACCGGTTCCGCTCGGCCGGCGTCCGGGCGCAACGTCCGGTCGCTGCGGCTGCGGTACGCCAGACGGGTGCCGAGCATGACGGCCAGCGCGATCGCCGCGCCGACGAGTGGGGTGCTCGCGGGTACCGGTCGGGACGTCATGGGCACGAGGGCGATCAGCAGGAGCACGCCGGTGGTCAGGGCAGTGTTGGCGAGTCCTTGCATCTCCTCGACACTGCCCAGTGGGTGCCGGCCGGACATGTTGCGGCGGACGGCGGACACCGCGACGTGCGCGGCCGCGGCGACCACGCCCATGCCGATCGCGCGGGCCAGGGCGGGGCCGGTGAGCGAGAACTCGAAGCGCACCCACGCGGCGACGGCGAAACCCGCGATCCAGGCGAGGGCGTCCGCTGCGAGGAGGCCGCCGGCCAGTCGGAGATTGCGATGCGACCGACCGAGGCGTGTGGACTCGCTTGGGCTTGTCCCCAAAAGTTGCATGTGGAAACTCCTGCTGCGATAGCGGCCCATCCCGGGGTAAACCACGAAGATGGTCTTATTTGGCGTCCTACCAAAACTAATCACTTTATGACTGGTTTTTGGCTGTTTACGAACTTTGTCCGACTACCGGCCTGGCCGACTGTCGTGGCACCACCGCCCCCCGCAGTACGTCCTCGAACCGCTCGAAGAGCAGGTCGCGGTCGAACTCGTTGGCCGCGACCACCCGCGCTGCGGCCCGCGCCGCTGCGGTCCTGGCCGGATCGCTGACGAACTCGCCCACGAGCGTCGCCGCGGTCGCGGTATCTCCCGCGGGCAGCACGAGTCCGGCGCCGCTGCGGCGCAGGATGTCGGCGATCCACCCCTCGTGGTTGACCGCTACCGGTCGACCGGCGGCCCACCCGTCGAAGACCTTGTTGGCCGAGTTGGCGTGCAACGCGGGCTCGTCGCGCACCGTCGAGACGGCGAGATCGCAAGCACCGAAGAACGCCACCACCTCGGCCTTCGGCACCTGGTCGAACATGAACAGGTTCCGGTCCAGGACGCCGGACGCGGCTGCCTGTGCGCGCACCTGCGCCGTCTCCGCGCCCTGCCCGACGACAGCGATCCGCACGTCGGGATGGTCACGACGCAGCGTCGCGGCCATCCGCACCAGATAACCCACGTCGTTGACGAAACCGAGCGTCCCCGCGTACAGGATCAGAGGACGGTCGCCCAACCATGGTGTGCGATCACGTAGCGCTCGGCCGGCAGCGTCCGCGTCGGCGAACAACTGACGGTCGCAGCCGTTGGGAATGACTGTCACCGCAGCCTCGGGGTGCCGCGCCCGAACGCCCGCCGCCATCCCCGGCGACAGTGCCAGGATGTGCGCGGCGTTGCGGTAGGCCCATCCCTCCAGACCGGTTGCCGCGCGCCGCGTCAGCGGCGACCGCAGCGCACCCAGCGCGATCGGCACCTCCGGCCAGAGATCGCGTACCTCCAGCACCATCGGCGTCCGGCGGCGGCGGGCGGCGTAGACGGCGGGCAACGCGATGGTCAGTGGCGTGCTGGTCGCGAAGACGACGTCCTGCTCCAGCGACGCCGCGCGCGGAGCCGCCAACCTGGCGAACTGCCCGAAGGCCGAGAGTCGCTCCCGGAAGGACATCGCGTTGCGATAGGGGACGGCCGCCCAGTGCACCACCACGCCCGCCTCCACCGTGGTCCGCCAGGTCTTCGCGGCGTTCGATGAGGACTCGGTGTCGCTGGTCACCACGTGTACGTCGTGGCCGTTGCGGACCAGACGCCGGGCGAACTCGTAGGACCGGGTGCCACCGGACATGGCCGGTGTGCGGAAGTACTGGTGCAGGTAGACGATCCTCACCGGGCCACCCCGTTCCGACGGTGTCCGGCTCGGTCGGTGCTCAGCCGCCGGTAGCACTCCTGCACGACGGAGACCTGGCGTGACCAGGACTCCGACGTCTCGATGAAGCGCCGGTTGTGCTGTTGCAGAGTCGGCTCCAGCGGGCGGGCGGCCATGAGCTGTTCCGCCAGCGCGGTCTCCAACGGCCCGGTGAGGATGTCGGCAGCCATGCCGTCCTCGACCATCTCGCGATACGGCGGCAGGTCCGCGAGCAGAAGCCGGCAACCGGCGAGCGCCGCCTCCAGCACCGTGCAGCTGCGCTGGTCGAAGCGAGGAACCGAGATGCTCACCTCACTTGCCCGCATCAGCCGGAACGTGTCCTCCGGTGTCAATGACCGGTCCACTACCGTGACTCGTCCGGGTAGGTTCGCGGCGAGTTCGTGGGCTTCGGTGACGCACCGCCGCTGAGCCTGGGCAGCCGCTGCCTCGGCGGGACGGTGCCCGGCCAGCACGACGAGGTGAAGGTCGGGACGAGCGGCGGCCACCAGGGCGAACGCCCGCAGCACCTCGGGGGTGCGGTAGACGGGACCGGCCGTCCGGGCGGCGAACAGCACTGTCGCGTCGGCCGGGATGCCGAATTCGGCCCGCACCGACGCCGGTGTCACGGTGTCCCGGAGTGCGAACAGCTTGTCGTCCACGCCCCACGACACGGTGCGGCTGCGATCCGCCGGTATCCGGTAGCGCTCGATGATCTCTGTACGGACCGACTCCGCGGTGGGCAGGACGAGATCGGAGCGGCGCAGGGCGGCCCGGGCGACCCATCTGCGGACCCTGGACCGACGCGCGGACTGCAGGTCGACCCCCCAGGGCGTGACCACCCGGGCGGGTCGACGCGAGGCCAGCAGCGACAGCAGACCCGCCATCCCCACCGAGTGCACGTGCAGCACGTCGGGGCGGGCCTCGCGCGTCTGCCGGCGCAGCCACCAGCCGGCGGCGGCGAGCTGCCGCACCGCTCCCCACCGCCCGTTGCGGGTCCGGCCGGTCCCGGGCGCCACGCGCAGTTCGACGCCGTCGATCGGCTCCGCGTCGATCCAGCTGACGGCGATGACCGGATGACCGCGTTCCGCCAGCGCGACCGCCCACTTGCGGGCGTGCAGCGAGCTTGCGCCGCAGAGCAACATCACGGACGGAAGTACGGGCGCGGCGGCCGAGCCCGGGACGGCTCGCTGCCGACGCGGGTGGTCCAGGCTCTCGACCCGCGGTGTGTCGGGACGCGTCGCGGTCACCTTCGTCTCCTTCATGATCACGTCAGGACCTTGCTGGCGGTGGACCGTCCGCGGCGCGCGCCGTAGCCGCTCTGGCCGGGCGTCCAGGCCGGTCGTGGCCGCACGGAGTGCTTCGGCTCGGCGGGACGCGGGTCGTTAGCGGGCTCCGGCTCGGCCTGCGAGCGGGCTGTGGCGACGGCCAGGAGGAGCACGAACGGGATGAGCACCGGCAGGGTGAGCAGCGGCTCTCCGAAGAGGCTGCATCCCCCGATCGCGGCCATGCCGAGCACTGCCGCCTCCGCCGTCTGGTCGCCGGCGCGCAGGCGTCGACGGGCCTGGCGGATCACGATGAACAGGAGCCCGCCCACCAGGAGGACGCCGACCAGCCCGGTCTGGGCCAGCACCGTGAGGTAGGTGTTGTGGGCGTGGTTGAGGCTGTCGAGCTGGACGTCGACAGCGGCAACTGTGACCTCGGGCTGGAAGTACTCCGGCAGGTGTGCCCGGAAGTTCTGGAAGCCCACGCCGGCGAGAGGGTGGTCGGCGGCCATCCGCAGAGCACTGAGCCACAGGTCGAGACGTACGCTGCTGGAGCTGTCCAGTCGTCCGTCCACAGTGGTGTACGCGATCCGCTCGGCCACCTGATCCGGCACCAGTTGCACCCCGGTCAGGCCGACGGTGAGGACGACGACCATGCCGGTGAGGGCCAGGGCCACAGTGCGTCGTCGCTGGATCACGAAGCAGAGCAGGAGCAGCGCTCCGCCGATGTACGTCGAGCGGCTGTACGACAGCACCACGCTGACGATCACGGCGGCGATCCCCGCGACTGTCAACACACGGGCCGTGCCCGACACGCCCGGCCGCAGCCTGGCCAGCAGCACGGCGAGCGCCAGCAGCAACATCGGCCCCCACGCGTTGTGGTTCAGGCTGCTGAGGGATTCGGCGAGGTCCGGGTTCTCCTCGGCAAGCACCGGTGTTCCGATCAGGGCGAGCGCGGCATGGAACAGGCCGACGCCGGCCGCCGCGACCGCGAACACGAGGAGGACTGACCGTGAGCGGGCCCGGGCAGTGTCGATCAGCGGTATGCAGGCCAGGGGTATCGCGATGACGGCGACGGACCGGAACGCCTGGTTGGGTTGGCCACCGACCGTCACGCCGAGAGCGAGTAAGCAGGTCAGGCCAGCCACGATGAGGACGGCGGGGGTGCTGCGGCGGGTCGTGCGGCCGCGGAGCAACGTGCCGACCAGGGTGCAGAGGATCAGCGCCAGCAACGGTGTGGTGCTGCTCGCCGCCGGGGCGATGGGCAACTGCGACGCGGGCACCGCCAGAGCGATGCAGTAGAGGCCGAAGCCGGGCAGGGTGATGACGAGCACCACCACGGCGAGAGCGCCCAGCCGAAGCAGGAGCGACGTGTCCTGCACCGCCACCACACCGGCCGCCGCGCCGGCGACGAGCACGCCGGCTGCTCTTCCCCACGCCGGCAGCAGGGAGTCGCGGTCCCGTGGCGTTTGCCTCGCGTGTCGGCCGCCGCGTTCAGTCGTCATTCTGGTCGGACCGTTTCTCCGGCCCTGGACAGGCCGGTAATCGAGGAAGGCCCAGCCGACGACCAGGCCGTAGAGGACGTATCCGGCCGACACGGCGAAGCCCGCGCCGAGCGTGCCGAAGCGTGGGATCAGGACGACCATGGCGAGCAGCCCGCCGATGGCGGCGCTCACTGCCGCCAGGGTCGGCGGGCCTGGACGGTCGACGGCCGTCAGGTAGCTCTGCGCGGTGCGGGCGACCGCGAGCACGACGAGGCCGGGCAGCATCGCCCAGAGCACCGGTACGGCCTCGGCGAACTGCGGGCCGAAGAGCAGCGGGAAGGCCAGCGGCGCGAGAGCGGCCAGCAGTCCCGCCCCGACGGCGGTGATGAGCAGTGTCTGCACCGACATCCGGCGGACCGTGTGCCAGTCGGCGCCGCCGTGTGCGACCGCCGGCACCAGGATGAGGCTGAGCGCCACCGGCAGCACCAGGAGCATCTCGGCGAACGGCACCGCCACCGAGTAGACGCCGACCGCGCCCGCACCGGCCACCAGGTGGATGGCGGGGACCTGGCTGCGCACCATCGCGAACTGGGCCAGGTTGGGTGCGTACACCCGGCGGGCGAACGCCCGGTAGGCAGCCGCGTCCTGGGGCGTGCCGGGGTCGCGGCTCAACGGCAGAGCGCGGACGAGCAGCACCGCCGCGGCGCACACCTGCCCCACGAGGTACGCGCCGATGACGGTGTCGGTGTCCGCGCGGTCGGTCACCGTCAGGGCGACGAGCAGCAGCCCGTAGACGAGCAGCCCTCCGATGACTGTCCAGTTGTAGACCGAGGCGCGACTGCGGCCGATCTCGGCCGTGCCGAGCAGGGAGGAGAGCAGCACCACGGGGCCGAGGCTGAGCGCGAGGGCGAAGGTGACCGGGTCGAGCCCGATCCGAACGGCTGGCCCGACCACCAGCGCCAGCGCCCCCCAGGTGGCTGCCACGCCGACTCCCACCGTTCCGACGTGGCGCAGACTCCACCACACGGTCCGCCGGTGGGCGGCGACCGAAGCGCCCGCGTAGCGGAGGTTGGCCGTCTCCATTCCCACTGTGAGGAGCGCTCCGAAGATCGCCGCACAGGCGAGCACGACAGCCACCACGCCCCGGTCGTGTGGGCCGAGGACCCGGGCCGCCAACACACCGGTCGCCAGGCTGATGGCCAGGAGCACGACCCTGGTCCCGACGGACCCGGCGGCGGCGGCCGACACACTCTGCTCCGAGACCCGCGCTGGCGGGCCGGTGGTGGACTGGCCGCTCTCGGCGAGGTCCCGACCGCTTGTCACCACCGGTCCGGCATCCGCAGCGGGGCTGGTACCCGGACCGAGGGGCGGCGTCGCGGCCGTCACCGGGCCACCTCGGGTAGGCGGCCGGCCTGCGGCAGTGGACGACCGTCGAGCGCCGCCCGGTAGATCGCCTCGACGTCGGCGACCGTCCGCTCGATGTCGAACAGGTCCAGACAGCGGCTGCGCCCGAGCCGAGCCATGGCAGCACGCCGCTGAGGGTCCTCCAACAGGTCGGCGACGGCGTCGGCCAGCGCGTCCGGGTCCGCCGGGGGCACCAACAGGCCGCTCTCGCCATGTTGCACGGTGTCGGGCAACCCGCCGACGTCGCTGGCCACCACGCCCCGCTCCATCAGCAGCGCCTCGATCGTGGCGTACGACGCGGACTCCTCGAGCGACGGTGTGACCGCCACGTCGAGACCGGCCAGGACGCCCTGCACGTCGCTCCGGCGCCCGGTGAAGTGCACGCGCTCGGCCACGCCCAACCGGACGGCGCGTTCCTCCAGCTCACGTCGGTAGCCCACGTCACCGGTGAACTCGTCGCCGACGACGAAGAGGTGGGCGGCCGGCACCCGCCCCAGCAGGCGCGGGGCCGCGTCGAGGAAGACCTCGTGGCCCTTGAAGCCGATGTTCTGGAACGCCTGGAGTCGGCTGCGGTACATGTGCGCGAGCATCCCGACGGTGGGGGTGCCGGCGGCCAACCCGAACTCCGCCCGGAAGGGCTCCCCACTCGCTGTCGGGTCGAGCCGGTGCACGTCGCACCCGTAGTGACTGACCGTCACCGCTCGCGCGCCCAAGCGCCGGTACTGTTCGGCGAACGCGTGGCACGACCCGATCAGGACGTCCACCCGGCGCACTGTTGCGCGGTCGATGCGGTTGAACAGCGGGCTGCGTAGGTGGACGACGCCGGCGATCTGGTTCACCAGCAGCGGTCGGCGGGCGGCCAGACCGGCCAACCGGCAGACGATGTTCGCCTTCACCAGGTGGCCGTGCACCACATCGGGGCCGAAGCTCCGGACCAGGCGGACGAGACGCAGCTGTGCCGCCGCGACCCGGGGGAGTTGCCGCGGGCGCCAACCGGACATCGACACGATCTCGGTGCGGATCCCGGCCGCCCGGAGGCGGTCGGTGAGCGGACCCTCGCCCGGTACGACCGCGCAGACGTCATGGCCCAGCCGCGCCAACCCGGTCACCTGGTCGTAGAACCAGTCACCGCCGACGGCCGTGCTTGTCACCTGGAGAACGCGCAGTGGCCGGTTGCTGGCACTGCGGCGATTTGTGCTCACGTCCTGCTCCTCGTGCCGGACCACATGGGCGCGCGGCGTCGGTGTCGATCCCGTCTGGTCTCGGTCAGTGCTGGTCAGCGCGCCGGTACGCCCTTGACGACGGCATCGGCGGGAACGTCTCTGGTCACGCAGGCGCCCGCGCCGACGGTGGCGTCGCGACCGATCCGCAGCCCCTGGAGCACCGCGGCGGTGGTGCCGATCAGCACTGCCTCGCCGAGCTGGCAGTCGCCCGAGACGGCAGCGAGTGGATTCACCGAGACGAAGTCGGCGAGAGCGGTGTCGTGGCCGACAGTCGCGTTCTGGTTGAGATGCACGTGCCGGCCGATGGTCACGTTGGTGGTGACCCGGGCCCCGGCGAACGCCACGAACCCGCTGCCGTGTTCGGTGTCCGGCCCGACCGTCGCGGCCGGGTGGATGAGGCTGGTCGCTGGCGTCCCGTAGGCGTCGACGCGCTGGGCCACGGCCCGTCGGGTCCGAGGGTCCCCGATGCCGATGACGTGATGGGTGTCGGCAGGGGCGTCGCGCAGCCACGGCAACCCGCCGAGGTACGGCACGTCCAGCTCCTGCACCCGTTTGAGGTTCTCCTCGCTGGGTCGGTCGTCGACGAAGCCGACCAGCTGCCATTGGGGTCCGCCCGCGCCGGCGTTCATCGCTCGGGCGATGCTCAGCGCCTCGCGGCCGTGGCCACCGCAGCCGACGATCACCAGTGGAATCGTCATGCCGCCGGCACCCCGCTGTGGCTGGTCAGGAACTCGTCGATCGCCTCGAAGACCCGCCCGACCTGTTGCTCGGTCAGGCCGCTGCCACTGGGCAGGGCGAGCCCGTGGATGAAGAGTCGGTCCGAGGCCCCGGTGAGCAGACTCTCGGCGCCGGCGAAGACCGGCTGGCGGTGCATCGGATTCCAGACGGGCCGCGTCTCGATGCTCCCGCTGGCGAGGTGGGCTGCCAGGTCGGCGGCCCGCCAGCCACAGTGCTCCTCGTCTACCGTGATGACGGTGAGCCAGCAGTTCGATTCGACGTCGTCGATGCCGACAAGCTCGACACCGGGCACCGCCGCGAACACCTTGGCGTACTGGTCACGCAGCTGACGGCGGCGGGCGATCATTCCGTCCAGCCGGACCAACTGGGCCCGACCGAGCGCGGCCAGGAGGTTGCTCAGCCGGTAGTTGTAGCCGGTCTCGCGGTGCTCGTAGTGCGGCGTCGGTTCCCGCGCCTGCGTGGCGAGGTGGCGGGCCTTGGCGAGCAGTGCCGCGTCGTCGGAGACGAGCATCCCACCGCCGGAGGTGGTCATGATCTTGTTGCCGTTGAAGGAGAGCGCCGCTACCTGCCCGAAGGACCCGGCTGAGCGGCCTCGATGGTGCGAGCCGAGCGCCTCGGCGGCGTCCTCCACCAGCGGGATACCGGCCTCGGCGCAGAGCGGGACGAGTCGGGTGTAGTCGACGCAGCTGCCGAACATGTCGACAGGCACGACAGCGCCGACCCGCTCACCGCGAGAACGCAACCGTCGCATGAGGTCGTCGACCAGGCCCACGTCCACGTTGCCGGTGCGGGGATCACAGTCGACGAAGACCGGACGGGCTCCGGTGTAGCGGACCGCGTTGGCGGTGGCGATGAAGGTCAGGGTGGGCACGATGACCACGTCGCCGGGCCCGACGCCGACGCCGAGCAGCGCCAGGTGCAGGGCAGCCGTCCCGGAGTTGACGGCGACGGCCCCGCCGGTGCCCACCCGCTCGGCGACATCGTGTTCGAACGCCTGGAGATCGGGGCCGACCGGCGCAACCCACCCCGAGCGGAGGGCCGCGACCAGGTACGACTCCTCCAGCGGCCCGACGTCCGGCGGGGACAGGTACACGGTTTCACTCATCGGGTACCGCCCGAGCCTGTGGTCGCGGTGGTCGAGTTGCTGCGTGGGGGCGGCGACCATTGCGGCGTACCCATGAACTCGGGCGCCGTGACGAACCCCGCCGCGGAGATCCCCTCGCGACGCAACACGGTCCGCACTGTCGCGGCGAGAATCGACAGATCGGTCTTCATGTTGTGGCTGTCCACGTACCGCACGTCGAAGTCCAGCTTCTCGTCCCAGCTGAGGCTGTTGCGTCCCCGCACCTGGGCCAACCCGGTGATGCCGGGCCGCACCTCGTGCCGTCGGGCCTGGTGCGGTGAGTAGCGACCGAGGTATTCGGGCAGCAGTGGCCGTGGGCCGACAAGGCTCATGTCGCCACGCAGCACGTTCCACAGCGTGGGCAGTTCGTCAAGGCTGCTGGCGCGCAGCCAGCGTCCGAGCGGTGTGAGTCGGTCCCGGTCGCCGAGCAGGCCGAGGCTCACGTTGGGTGGCCGCATGGTGCGGAACTTGACCATCTCGAAGGGCTGGCCGTGCAGTCCGGCTCGGCACTGGCGGAACAGCACCGGGCGTCCGAGGCCCACCGCGACCAGCACCGTCACCACGATCAACGCCGGTGACGCCAGGATGAGAAGAACCGCCGCCACGACGACGTCGATGATTCGCTTACCCCGCTCCGGGCTGGTCCGGGGCAGCGACAGGTCGGCGTCGACGAGACCACCAGGCACCGGCACGTTGTGACCTCCCACGCGATTTTCACAAAAGGTATGTATTCGTCATACCAGGACAGACCGTGTGTCGATGCTGAATAGCGACGGTCGGTCCGCATTCCCCCGATCAACCCCGAAACCCCGTAGTCGGACACGGCCAGATCCGTGGCCTTGTGCAGCTCTTGCGGCCAATGGACCGAGCGGTAGAGTCGCGGCGGCCGGTCGGGCGAGGGAAGAACTAGCCGGTCGGGCGAGGGAGATGACGTGTTGCACCTGAGGGTGATAGCCCCGGTGGACCGGTCGGCGGAGGTCGTCGACCTGCTCGCCGCGGAGGCCGGGGTCACTCATCTGGCCGTGCTGCCCGGCGCTGCCCGGCAGCCACCGGGCGACCTGATCCTCTGTGACGTGGTGCGGGAGAGCGCCGACCACGTACTGCGGCAGTTGCAGCGGGTCGGCGTGGAGACCAGCGGTGGCATCGCGGCCGAAGACGTCGAGTTGACCATCTCCGCGGCGGCCGATCGGGCGGCGGACAGGGCGCCGGGCAGCGGCGCGGACGCGGTGGTCTGGGACGAGATCGCCGCGAAGACCGGCGAGCAGACCGAACTGTCCGGCACCTACCTCGTGCTGATCGTGGTGGCCACCATGATCGCCGGCATCGGTGTGCTGCTGGACCAGCCGATCCTCATCGTCGGGGCGATGGTGGTCGGTCCGGAGTTCGGCCCACTCGCCGCGCTGTGCGTGGCGCTGTTGCGCCGCAAACTCGGGGTGGTCGGCCGCTCGGTGCAGGCTCTCGCGGTCGGCTTCCTGGCGGCCATGGTGGCGACCGTGCTGAGCACCTGGGCGCTGACCGCCGCCGGCCTGGTCGGTCGGGAGATGCTGCTCGCCGAACGTCCGCTCACCGACTTCATCTGGCGGCCGGACGCGCTGTCCTGGGTGGTCGGGTTACTCGCCGGTGTCGCCGGCATGCTCTCGCTGACGTCGAAGAAGTCCGGCAGCCTGGTCGGCGTGCTGATCTCGGTCACCACGGTTCCGGCGGCGGCGAACGTGGCGGTAGCGGCAGCCTACGGCGTGTGGGACGAAGCGGGCGGCTCGGCGCTCCAACTGGTGATCAACCTCTGTGCGATCGTCCTTGCCGGCCTGCTCACCCTCGTTGTGCAGCAGGCCTGGTGGTGGAGCCTGGCCCGCCGGGCCCGTCGTCCAGCAGCCGGTTGAGCAGCGTCCGCAGCGGGATCGACTCACCGTCGCGACCACCCGCCCCGACGACCAACGGCGCCGGGCTGGGCTCCGGGTCGACGCCGAACAGCCGAGCCCGCAGGCCGCCCGGCACGGTCAGCAGATGGAACCGGCCGGCCACGTCCACCGCCCGGGTCCCGGCCCGGTCGACGTACCAGCCGGTCAGCCCGGTCCGGTAGCGCCCACGCCCGTCGTACCCCCGGGCGAGAAGCCGGCTGGTGCGCAGCCCTCGCCGGGTAGCCTCGGCCACGAACCAGGCCACCAGCTCCGCCGCCTCCGCGTGCTCGGCGGCCCGCCGCCGCGCGTCCGCGTCGGCGTGCGCCCGCACCGCCTGCCGCTGCTGATCCCGCCACTCCCCGGCGTCTCGATCACCCACGACGCCGACGGTACGCGAGTCGACTCAGTCGAGCACGGCCCGCAGCGTGTGCCGGGCGATGCCGGCCATCACCGGGTTGGTCTCGACGTAGTACGGCAACGCGTTGATCGCCTGCTCCAGGGCCCAGCCGCGTCCCCGCTGCCAGGTCGCGTCGTCCACGCCCAACGCCAGCCGGTACGTCTCTCGGGAACCCGCGTCGAACAGGTTCCACGCGGGCATCAGGTCCACCGCGGGGTCGCCCACGCCGACCGAGCCCAGATCGATGACGGCGGCCAGCCGGCCGGCGCGGACCAGCAGGTTGCCCGGCATCAGGTCGCCGTGGATCCACACGTCGGCGGGGTCGTCGCGGCGCGCGCCCCGGCACCGCTCCCACACCTCGCCGAGCGCGGTCGTGTCGGTGAGCGCGCCGCTGACCGCGAGCGCGGCCCGCACGCTGGCGTCCTCGGCGGCCAGCGGCCCGCCGCGCCCGTTCCCGGACCAGACCCGCCCGCCGGTGTCGATGCCACGCAGGGCGGTCACCACGCCGGCCAGGTCCCGCGCGAAGACGTCGAGGTCGGCGATCCGGTCGGGCTGGGCCGTCTCCCCCGGAATGAACTGGTACGCCGTCCACGGCCCGGGGTACCCGTCGCCCGGCTCGCCGAGGCCGAGCGGCTCCGGCACCGCAACCGGAAGGTGCCCGCCGAGCAGCACTGCGTACTCCTGCTCGCGCCGCAACTCGGCGCGCAGCTCGGGATCGGTCGAGGGGAGCAGCGGAAACCGCAGCACGATGTCCGGACCGAGCCGGAACAAGGCGTTCACAGTGCCGGTCGAGGGGAGCGGCCGGACCGGCAGGTCCCGCCACCGGGGGAACTGCTCGGCCACCAGCGCGGAAACCACGTCCACGCTCACGTCCACCTGATCGGCATGCATCCTCACCGCGAGATCATCTCCCCGAACCTCGCAGCCACGCGAGCAAATTTCCCACCGCCCGTGCCGTCCGCACCGCCCGTGCCGTCCGCACCGCCCGTGCCGTCCGCACCGCCCGTGCCGTCCGCACCGCCCGTGCCGTCCGCACCGCCCGTGCCGTCCGCACCG
>NZ_JBEZGK010000006.1:0-152226 GCF_040649935.1 Micromonospora sp. NPDC048842
GCCCGGGGCGCCGGGCGCGGGGCGCCGGGCGCGGGGCGCCGGGCGCCGGGCGCACGGCCCGTCCGATGACGGGGGCGGATTCATCAGTGGGGTCCGCGTCGTTGGCGAAGTCTGCCTCGTCGCCACAACTGATTCGTTTGTGACATCAGCTCCAAAGGCGTTCTGTGGCAGGTGCCGGGGCCGCACGGGCACCACTCCACGGGCCGTACGGACGCCTCGCGACGGGTCGGCCGGATGCACAGGGTCGGCCGGCTACCCACGGGTCGACCCGACGTCGACAGGCCGGCCGGGCGGGGGCATCACCGGCACTAGCCTGGGTGGCGACGGGCTTCAACGACCACGAAGGACCGAGGGGACGCATGGCGTACGTGCTGCTGGGGATCGCCATCCTCGCCGAGGTGGTGGCGACCAGCCTGATCAAGAGCACCGTCGGGTTCAGTCGGCTCTGGCCGACGGTGGCGTGCCTCGGCGGCTACGCGCTGGCGTTCCTTCTGCTGGCCCAGGCCGTCAAGGAGATCCCGGTGGGGGTGGCGTACGCCCTCTGGTCGGGTCTGGGCACCGCGGCCATCGTGGCGATCGGGGCGGTGTTCCTGGGTGAGTCGGTGGGGCTCGCCAAGCTCACCGGCATCGCACTGATCATCGCCGGGGTGGTCATCGTGAACCTGGCCGGGGAGCACTGACCAGGACGGTTTCCGGTGGCTGGGTCCGGCGCGGACCCGGCCACCGGTCCGACGGTCAGCTAGCCGTGCAGCTCACCACCGGCGGGCTGTTGGCGTCGGTCCAACTACCGAGGAAGCCGAAGCTGGCGCTGGCCCCGGCGGCCAGTCGTCCGTTGTAGTCCGTGTTGCGGGCGGTCACTGTGGTTCCGGTGCTGGTGAGGGCCACATTCCAGGACTGGGTGACGCGCTGGCCGTTGGCGAAGGTCCAGCTGGCGGTCCAGCCGGTGATCGCCCTCGCGCCGGCGGTCACCCGTATCTCACCCTGGAAGCCGCCCTGCCACTGGTTGGTCACCGTGTACGTCGCCGTGCAGCCACCGCTCGGCGGAGGCGTCGTCGGTGGCGGCGTGGTCGGCGGAGGCGTCGTCGGCGGAGGCGTGGTCGGCGGTGGGGTGCCGCCGAAGACGCTGGCCTCGCGGGCGGTCTGCCGGATGCCGTTGACCCCGTTGAAGAGGCGCTGTCCCCAGTCGGTCAGGCTCGCCGGATTGAAGTTGGTGGCCAGGTCGAGATACTCGACGCCGCCGCCGTTGCCGCTCCACGACCAGCCCAGCCAGCCGATCCCGTTGGCCTGGCTGTACGCGAGGATGGCGTCCTCGTCCGGGTTG
Organism: Micromonospora sp. NPDC048842; assembly: GCF_040649935.1. Classification (NCBI taxonomy): domain Bacteria; kingdom Bacillati; phylum Actinomycetota; class Actinomycetes; order Micromonosporales; family Micromonosporaceae; genus Micromonospora; species Micromonospora sp. NPDC048842. The sequence continues at coordinate 1,322 of NZ_JBEZGK010000006.1, forward strand.
CCGTCGGAGTGGTTGAAGCCGAACTCACCGACCACGATGGGCAGCCCGGCAGCGCGGAACCGGCCCAGGTAATCGCTGATCTCCGCGGCGGTGTCGAACACCCCGTACATGTGGATGGAGAACACGATGTTGCGGGCCGGGTCGGCGGCGAAGACCGACGCGGCGTTGTCGCGCATGGTGAACGACCAGTCCTGCCCCCAGTTCGGCGCGTCCACCATGATCGTGTGGGTCAACCCGCCGGCCCGCAGGCGCTTGATCGCATTGGCGTTGTCAGTGGCCCACGACGCGTAGTTCTGGTTGCCGTACGGCTCGTTGCCGATGTTGACGATGACGTACCTCTCCTGGCCGGCGAGGACGTCGGCGAGGCTGAGCCAGTAGTCGACGGCGCGGTCGAGGGTGATCGCGCCGCTCTGCTCGCCGTACCCTGTGGTGTCGTGCACCTCCAGCACGCAGATCAGCCGGTTGGCCTTGCAGAGCGAGATGACGTTGGCGACGTCGGAGTTGGTGTTGCGGGTCCACCGGTCGCCGCTGGAGAGCACCACCCGCACGGTGTTCGCGCCGAGCGCCTTCACGTCGGCGAACGAGCTGGTCTGCTGCGGGTACCAGGTGTGCGCGTGGTTGACGCCGCGCATGATGAATTCGGCGCCGTTGGCGTCGTACAACTTGCCGCTCGCGACGGAGAAACCAGCCGCGGCGTGCGCCGGCTGGCCGAACGCCAGCACTGTGACGAGCAACGCGAGCAGAGTCGCGCCGGCGGCGGAGAGTCGAGTCTTCATGGCCTTCCTCAGGGAGGACCCCCGGTGCCCGACAGGGGTGGGGACGTACAGGGGAAGGCGGCTGCAGCCCGGCAGCCGCGCCCGGCTCCCGGCGCAGGCATCAGCGTAGGACGATGGATTGGTCCGCGCAACCGGTTCAGTTGACGGGCCCGCAGCCCGGACAGCCGCAACGGCCCACGCGGACGCGGGCCGTCACGGGGCGGTCATCCCCACCACAGGATGTGCGCCATACCCGGCTCTTAACCGGTTAAGAGCGACGGTAGGCAGGAGGCTGGCATCCGTCAAGCACCACGGCAGCCGAACCGGACGGGAGGGTTGACCGCCGTGCACCGGGGTATCCCGGGAACGATCCGTCAGCGAGAGGGGAAACCAGGATGGTCAGCGTCGGCTACACCCTGATGAGCGAGCAGGCCGGGCCCAAGCAACTGGTGGACCATGCGGTACGCGCCGAGGCGGCTGGTTTCGACCAACTGGTGATGTCCGACCACTACTACCCCTGGCTGGACTCCCAGGGTCACTCCCCGTACGCCTGGTCGGTGCTCGGCGCGGTCGCCCACGCCACCTCCCGCGCGGAGCTGATGTCCTTCGTGACCTGCCCGATCCGGCGCTACCACCCGGCAGTGGTCGCGCAGAAGGCCAGCACCATCGGCGCGCTCTCGGACGGCCGTTTCACCCTCGGCCTGGGCGCCGGGGAGAACCTGAACGAGCACGTGGTCGGCGGCTGGCCGCACGTCCAGCAGCGGCACGAGATGTTCGAGGAGGCGTTGCAGATCATCCGGCCGTTGCTCAACGGGGAGACGCTGACCTTCTCCGGAAACCACTTCGACGTGCCCGACGCCTACGTCTGGGACCGCCCCGAACGGCCGGTGCCGATGGCCATCGCCGCGTCCGGTCGACAGTCCGCGACGCTGGCCGCCGAGTACGGCAACGGCCTCATCTCCACCGAACCCGACCGGCACATCATCGAGATGTACGACGACGCCGGGGGCGCCGGCCAGCCCCGCTACGGCCAGGTGGCCATCTGCTACGGCCCCGACGAGGCGGAGTGCCGCAAGATCGTGCACGACCAGTTCCGCTGGTTCGGAATGGGCTGGAAGGTCAACGCCGACCTGCCCGGCCCGGAGTCCTTCGCCGCCGCCACCCAGTTCGTCCGCGAGGAGGACGTCGCCGAAGGCATCTCCTGCGGTCCGGACGTGGACGCGCACGTCGAGGCGTTCCGCAAGTTCGTCGACGCCGGCTTCACCCACGTGGCGATCATCCAGGTGGGCGGAGAGAGCCAGCCGATGTTCCTGGACTGGGCGCAGGAGCAACTGCTGCCCCGACTGCGCGAGCTGTGAACGCGGAGAGGTGAACGTCATGCGCTTCGGCAACACGGAGATCCGCCCGCTCGGCGGGGGCCTCGGCTGCCTCCTGATGATCCTCTTCTCGATCGTGGCGTCGGTGGTCCTGACCGTCCTGCTGAATCTGGTGCTCTGAGCCCCGCACGTCTCAACGGCGCAGGCCCAGGGCCTTGAGCACCTCCCGGACGGCCAGCCGGGCCGGGTCGAGCATCGAACGGCGGGCCCAGCGGGCAGCGGGCGCGACGGTGGCCCGCCACACCGCCCTGAGGCCCCGCGCCACCGGCAGGACAGTTACCGACCAGACCCATCGGACTCCGGACAGCAGCGGGCGTACGGTGTGCCGCCACAGCCAGCGCATGCCTCGCCCGAGCGGGCGCAGCAGCAGTCGGTGGAGCAGTCGCAGCACCCGGCCGGCCGTCCGCCACGCGCCGACCACCGCGGCGACGACCAGCCGACCGACGGGCGTGAGCACCCTCCCCAACCAGTACAGCGGCCACAGGACCAGGTACGTGACCAGCCAGACCAGCACGCGCCCCAGGACCACGAGGGCCGGACGCAGCCCATGACGGGTCATCCAGACCAGCGCGGGCCAGATCACCGTGCGGGCGACCCACACCAGCGGCAGCCACAGCACATGCCGCACGCACCAGACCAGCGGAAGCCAGACCAGTCGGTGCAGCAGCCAGGTCAGTGGGGCCAACAGCCAGCGGCGCAGGAACCCGCCCGCCGGGCGGAGCAGATACCGGTGCAGCAGCCGGCCGGCAGCCACGATCAGCTCCCAGAGCAGGCGTACCGGCAGCACCACTACCAGCGCCACACCACGCGCGACGGCCGCGACGAGCGGAGGCGCGACGGCGGCCGGCTGCGCCGTGTCCGAGACCGGCGGGTCGGCGGCCGAGCGAGCCCTCGCGGGCGCGGCCCGGTGATCGTTCGGCGGACCGGGCAGCGGCGAGTGGAGGGTACGGCGGTCGGTCACTGTGGCACGGTAATCGGCCCGCGCCACGCCCTGGGTGGCACCGGCAGCGCGAGCCGACGGTGGCGTCAGCCGGGAGACAACTCCAGTGTGACGAGCAGCGGATAGTGGTCGGAGGCGGTGGCCGCCGCGCCGTCGCGGATCACGCGACAGTCGTGCGCCCGCTGCGCCACCGCCGGGCTGCCGAGCAGGTAGTCGAGCCGCATGCCGGCGAACTCGGCCCCGCCGAGCCGGGTGGGCACGGTGTGGCCGGCGGCCTCCGGTGCGTCGACGTTGCCCGTCGGCCAGAGGTCGACGAGGCCGGCGGCGAGCAGCCGGGCGATCGCGCGGGTGTCCACGGCGCCACCGGAGCGACGCAGGTGCCGCCGCTGGTAGAGGGTGGGCATGCCGGCCAGCCGGGCGGTGTGGTCGACGGTCGGGTCGAGCGAGTTGAGGTCACCGGTGACCAGTGTCAGCGGCCCCTGGTCGCGGCGCATCGCGGCGACCAGCCAGTCGACCTCCATTCGCCGCCGGCCCCCGGAGTACGGGTAGAGGTGGGTGCCCAGCACTGTGAACGGGCCGGCGGACGTGGCCACCACGACGCGGGCGGCGGCGTGGTGGAACGGGCGGCGCACCGACCCCGCGTCGACGACCCGGTACGGGGGCCGGACCAGCACCGCTACCGGCTGCCCGAAGCAGGACCGGGCCAGGTGGGGAATCATCCCCACCCGGCCCGCCACGCTGGCCATCAGCCCGTCCCGGTCGAAGCCGCGCAACTCCTGCAGGGCCAGCACGTCCGGTGCCTGCTCGTCGACTACCTGAACCACCTGATCCAGCCGGTCGAGGCCGCCGCGATCCCGTCCGCCGGTGCGGATGTTCCAGGTCATCACCCGCAGCACGACGGCGGCGTCTAGTCGGCTCGGCCGGCCCGCGCCAGCTCGTCGTCGAGGGTGTCCACGTCCTCCGACTCGATGGCCGGTCGGTTGCCTTCCTTCAGGTCCTCGTTGGGGCGGATCACCAGGTAGAGCAAGCCGATCCAGAGCGCGGAGAGCAGGATCGCGCCCATGAAGTCGGTCGGGTGGTGCATCCCCCGGTACATCCGGGAGGTGGCCACCCCGACCGGCATGAGCACTGCCAGCGCCACGAAGATCCAACGCCACCACCGGTCGGTACGCGGGAAGACGACGAGGGTGATCGCCAGCCAGACGCAGATCGTGGCCGCGATGTGCCCGGACGGGAACGACGAGGTGGGCATCTGCCCGTCCAGGTTCTCCACCAGCGGACGCGGCCGGTCGACAGCACGGGCCGACGCCAGGAAGAGCGTCAACTCCCCCACCATCGCCAGCACCACGAAGAGCACCGGGCGCCAGCGCCGCCACACCGCCAGCACCAGCGGGCAGAACACCAGCGAGATCAGCAGGATGGCATGGGTGTCGCCGAACTTGCTCCACCACCAGCTGACGTCGGTCATCACCTCGGTGTGCCGCTCCGCGAACCACTGCGGCACCTGAGTGTCGAGGGTGTCGAAGAAGGTGCCCTTGGCGTGGTAGCTGACGTACGTGCCGAAGCCGTACAGCGCGCCGAACACGATCACCCAGCCGACCAGCAGCTCGGCCACCGCCGAGCGGGGATGGGCCAGCACGTGTTCCTCGGCCGGGGCGGGGGCGATGTCGTGCCCCGCCTCCGGCTCCAGGCCCTCGGTCAGCGACGCCACCGGCCGCCCCCGCTCCCGCCGCCACAGTCGGAAGGCGTACGCCGTGACGCCCAGCCAGGCGGCCCCGAGCAGCCAGGCGGCCAGCACGTCGGAGACGAAGTGCACGCCCAGCGCGATCCGGGTCAGCCCGACCAGTGCCACCAGCACACCGACGCCGACGATGGCCGGCTTGCGCCAGCGGGGCGCCATCGCCGGCAGGAACACCAGCAGCAGCGCTCCGTACGCGACGAACGAGCCGAGCGCGTGCCCGCTCGGGAAGCTGTTGCCGGGCGCGCTGGCGATCGGCACGTCCACGACCGGACGGAGCCGGCCGACGAGCGTCTTCAGTGATGGGTCGAGGATCAGGCCACCGACCCCCGTGATGATCAGGTAGACGGCGAGTCGGGGCTGCCGCCGGATCAGCAGCCCGACCACGGCGATCGTGACCAGCCAGATGAGGATCGGCCGGCCGCCCAGGTCCGTGACCGCCTGGAGCACTGTGACCAGCGCGTGGTGCGGGGCGACGAGCCCGTTGAACCACTCGGCGAGCCCGTGGTCGACATCCTGCAACGGGCTCCACCGCACCCGGACGAGCAACAACAGCAGCCCGAAGGCCACCCCGGCACCGGTGACGGCCACCAGACCGGCAATGCTCCGTTCGGCGAAATGACCGATCGGACGGTGCGCCACCTCTTTGACCGCGGTCACCCCGCACCTCCCTTGTCGCCTCTGGCGAGGCGCTTTACCCGATCCGCGTCCGTCGTACACGCCGGTGCCGCTAGAGCGCCGACATGTCACCGGTGTCGTACAGCTCGGCGCGGTCCGGGTCGGGCTCCCACAGATCCGGTTGGGCGGGCTCCCGCGCACCGATGCGCAGCGCCTCCAGTTGGGCGGCGAAGGACAGCCCGCCGAAGAGCGCCATCCCGGTCAGATTGGCCCAGAGCAGCAGCGCCATCATGCCGGTCAGGGCACCGTAGGTCTGCCCGAAGCCGTCGCTGAACCGCACGTACGCGGCGAGCAGCAGGCTGGCCAGCCACCACAGCGCCGTGGCGATGCCGGCGCCGAACAGCAGCCAGGACAGGCCGGGCTGGTTGCGGCGCGGCGCGTGCCGGAACAGCACGGCGACGGCGACGACGGTCAGCACGAGACTCAGCGGAAAGCGGATCACGTCCCAGATGCCGTTGGCGACAGCGCCCCACTCGTAGTGTTCGCGGACCGAGTCGCCCATCGCGCCGCCGCCGACCAGGATCAGGAAGCCGGCGAGCGCGGGCAGGCCGGCGGTGACGGCCAGCACGGCGGCCCGTAGGTACTTGCGCAGTGCCGGGCGGTCCCGCTCGACGCCGTAGATGCGGTTGGCGCCCCGCTCGATCTGGGCCATCGTGGTGGTGAGCGCGAACAGGCCGGTGAGCAGACCGAGGGTGAGCGCCAGCTCCCCGGCGTCCTCGACGCGTTCGCCCTCGCCGAGCAGCTCGCCGACCATCTGCGCGCTCTGGCCGGGGGTGAGCGCAAGGACGGTGTCGGCCACGACCTGGCCGCCCTCCTCGACGCCCAGCTCGCTGATCAGGCCGGTGAGGGCGATCAGGAACGGCACCACGGCGAGGCAGAGTTGCAGCGCGAATGCCCGGGAGTGGCTGAACCCGTCGCCGTAGCGGAACCGGATGAACGCGTCCCGCAGCAGGTGCCAGCCGCCCTGCCCGCGCAGTGTGTGCCAGGCGTCGTCGGCGGACAGCTCCTCGTCGGCCATCAGCCGGGTCTCCGGCACGATCCGGGTACTACTCACGGCGGGCTTCCTCGATCAGCTGCTCGCCCCGCTCCCCGGCACCTTGCGCGTCGACGGCCAGGTCGGGAGCGTCCTCGGGCTGGGGCACACAGAGCCAGAGCGCCTGCGGTCGGACCTCGGCCCGCAACTGGCGGCCCGGGGAGATCAGGTCGCCGTCCAACTCCCGGGGCTGCGCCCGGTTGCTGGTGACCACCACCCGCCGGCCCCGGAAAATCTCCAGCTGCGGCACCTGGCCGCTGCGGCGGATCACCGCCCAGCCGAGCGCGAGCCAGTGCCGCAGGTTGCGCGGGGTGAGCACGGCGACGTCCAGCCAGCCGTCGTCCGGCTCGGCCTCGGTCAGCAGGGTCACGCCGCCCTGCAGCCGGCCGACGTTGGCGATCAGGACCGAACGGGCCCGGCGGCGCAGCGGCGGCCTGTCGTCGATGCGGATCTGCACCCGCATCGGCCGGTCCCGGAGGTGGCGGGCAGCACCCACCACGTACGCGGGCCAGCCGATGCGGGCCTTTGTGGTCTCGTTCGTGGCTTCGAGCATCTGGGCGTCGAAACCCATGCCTGCCATCACCGTGAAGTACTTGTCCTCGACGGCGCCGACGTCGAGCAGCCGTCGGCCGCGTTCGACGGCGACCTGCAACCCGGCGGCCAGGTCGGTGGAGAGCCCCAGGTTGGCGGCGAGCAGGTTGCCGGTGCCCTGCGGCAGCACGGCGAGGGCCACATCGGTGCCGACCAACCCGCTGACGCAGGACATCACGGTGCCGTCGCCCCCGCAGGCGAAGACCAGGTCGACGCCGTCCTTGACGGCCTGCTCGGTCTGGCCGCGACCCGGGTCGTCGACTGTCGTCTCGTACCACTGCGGCGCGGGCCAGCCGGCCGCGGTCAGGGCGTCGTCGACGGTCCGGCGCAACTCGTCGAGATCGTCGACCTTGACCGGGTTGACCACGACAGCGGAGCGCAACCCGCCGTCGCCGCCCGAGGGCCGCCTGTCCTGTCCAGCATCCACGGCGCCAGTGTGCAGCACCCGGACGGCTTCAGCGACCCGGCGACCGACGCGCGTCGGAAGTGCCACAGACAGGTTTCAACCCGGCCCCACCCGTCAGGCCGCCGCCCGCAGTGCGAGCTCCACCCGCCGGCGCAGATCGTCGAGGTCGACCCCGGACTCGGTGAGCACCAAGGCGCCGAGCCCGTTGCCCTCCCGGAGCACCCCGAGCAGGATGTGCTCGGTGCCGATGTGGCGGTGGCGCAGGCGCAGGGCCTCCCGCAGGGACAGCTCCAGCGCCTTCTTCGAGCGGGGCGAGAACGGCCCGCCGAGGTACCGCTTCCGCCCCCAGCGGCGGCGTGGCGCCGGCACCGCCTCCCGTAGCGCGTCCGGGCCGAAGGACTGCTCGATGCGGGCCACGATCGCGGCCAGGTCGATGCCGATCTCCCGCAGCGCCGCGGCGTCCGCGTCGCCGAGGCCCGCGCCGCCGGTGACGGTGTGCCGGCGTACGCGTTCGCGCAGGTCGTCGGCGCGTACGCCAGCGTCGGCGAGCACCCGGCTGGCCAGCCCGGCGTCGTCGGCGAGCAGGGCGAGCAGGAGGTGCTCGGTGCCGACCGGCCGCTGGCCCTCGACCCGCGCCTCCTCCAGTGCCCGTTTCACCACGTCGCGCGCCCGGTCGGTGAACCGTTCGAACATCACGCCTCCCAGGATGAGTTGACCGCCGGTCGCCCGGCGTGCTTCTTGTGCACTGCCTGCCGGCTGACCTCGAGCGTGTCGGCGATCTCCTGCCAGGACCAGCCCTGTCGTCGGGCGTTGTCGACCTGGACCACCTCGAGCCGCTCAAGGAGCCGGCGTAGCGCGCGGACGGCACGCAACCCGACCCGGGGGTCGGTGCTGCCGGCTGCCGCCGCGAGTTCTGTCGCCTGACTCATGTCGTCAACATACGTTGACAACTGGTGGCTTGTCAACCCTGGTTGACGAGCGCCGGACGCGGCGGATCGGACCCGCCACCGGGCACATCCGACTACCCTCGGTCAGGGACAGCTTGGTCGTGCCGGGCGCGACGCCCGGGAGGTGATATCGGATGGCCGCACCCGCCGACGCAGCGGTGCTGGTCGGCCTCGGGTCGGAACTCGACCTCCCGGTCGTCGAACAGGCCGCTCAGGAGGCCGCCGGACACGGCCGGCCACTGCACCTGCTGCACACCTTCGACTGGCGCGCGGCCTTCGCCGCGGACACCGTCGCCGCACCCCGGGACCAGGCCGAAAAACTGATCACCCGCGCCGCACAACTCGCCCACCAGACCGAGCCGGGGCTGACCGTACGCGGGGAGATCGTCGAGAGCGCGATGCTGCCCACCCTCATCCGCCGCTCGGAGGGCACCTTCCTGCTGGCCGTCGGCGACAGCGGCATGGCGGGCAGCGGCCAGTGCGTTCCGGCCGAGACGACCGCCGTGCAGTTGGCCGCACGCGCCGGCTGCCCCCTGTTGGTGGTCCGACGTGAACCGCCGCCGCAGGGCCCGGTGTTGGTGGGCGTGGACGGCTCGCCCAGCTCACACCTCGCCCTGCAATGGGCCGTGCGGTGCGCGGCCCGCCGGGGCGCCCGACTGCTGGCGCTGCGGGTCGTGGAGTACGACGAGGACACCGACGCGGTCGCCGAGCAGCTCACCGAAGCACTGGACCGGCACACCGGCCGCGACAACACGGTGCCGACCGAGTGCCGGGTGGTACGCGGTGACCCCGCCGACGTGCTGATCGACACGTCCCGCAACGCGCAGGTGGCGCTGGTCGCCGCCCGCGGCGACGAACCGGGCCGGGCCATGCTGGGGGCGGTCGCCCAGTCCCTGCTCTACCACTCCCCGGCCCCGGTGGTCGTCGTCCGCGGCCTGGCCGAGGCGCCGCTGACCGCGCCCGACGCCCGCCCGGAGCGGGACAAACAGCCCTGACCCGGGGCGTCCGCAGTGGCCAGGCTGGACGCCCCACTCCTACCCGCGAGAGGCAGCATGATGGAGACCGCTCTCGACGTGCACCACGCCCTCACCGACGACGAGCTGCGCCGGCTGGACGCCTACTGGCGCGCCGCGAACTACCTCACCGTCGGGCAGATCTACCTGCTGGACAATCCGCTGCTGCGCGAGCCGCTGACCCCCGACGACATCAAACCCCGGCTGCTCGGGCACTGGGGCACCAGTCCCGGTCTCAACCTGATCTACGCCCACCTCAACCGGGTGATCGTGGCGCGCGACCTCAACGCCATGCTGGTCACCGGCCCCGGTCACGGCGGACCGGCCATCGTGGCCAACACCTGGTTGGAGGGCACCTGGTCGGAGCGCTACCACGACGTGGCCCGCGACGAGGCCGGGATGTCCCGGCTCTTCCGCCAGTTCTCCTTCCCGGGCGGCATCCCCAGCCATGTCGCGGCGGACGTGCCGGGTTCGATCCACGAGGGCGGCGAACTCGGGTACGCGTTGAGCCACGCCTACGGCGCCGCGTTCGACCACCCGGACCTGCTGGTGGCCTGCGTGATCGGCGACGGCGAGGCGGAGACCGGGCCGCTGGCCGGCAGTTGGCTCTCCGACGTGTTCCTCAACCCGGCGCGCGACGGCGCGGTGCTGCCCATCCTGCACCTCAACGGCTACAAGATCGCCAACCCGACAGTGCTGTCCCGGATTCCCGAGGCCGACCTGCTCGACCTCATGCGCGGCTCGGGCTACCAGCCGTACGTGGTGGCCGGTGACGAGCCCGCCCGGGTGCACCGGGCCCTCGCCGCGACGCTGGACCGTGTGCTGGGCGAGATAGCCGAGATCCAGCGGCGGGCCCGCTCCGGAGGCGTCGTCGAACGTCCCCGCTGGCCGATGATCATTCTGCGGACGCCGAAGGGCTGGACCGGCCCGCGTGAGGTCGACGGCACCCAGGTGGAGGGCACCTACCGCGCCCACCAGGTGCCCCTGTCGGGCGTACGCGACAACCCGGCGCACCGAGCCGAGCTGGAGCGCTGGCTGCGCAGCTACCGGCCGGAGGAACTGTTCGACGCGACCGGCGCGCCGGTGGAGGAGCTGCTGACGCTTCCGCCGCGCGGTGACCGGCGGATGAGCGCCAACCCGGTCACCAACGGCGGCGTGGTGCTGCGCGACCTGACCCTGCCGGACTTTCGCGACTACGGCGTGGAGGTTCCCGAACCGGGTACGCCGATCGCCGGCGCGACAGGGGTGCTCGGCCCCTGGATCCGCGACGTCATCAGCGCCAACCCCCAGACGTTCCGGCTGTTCGGCCCGGACGAGGTCGCGTCCAACCGACTGGGTGCGGCGTTCGAGGTGACCGACCGGGCCTGGGTGGCCGCCACGGTGCCCGGCGACGACCACCTTTCCCCCGACGGGCGGGTCATGGAGGTGCTCTCCGAGCACCTGTGCCAGGGCTGGCTGGAGGGTTACCTGCTGACCGGTCGGCACGGCGTGTTCACCAGTTACGAGGCGTTCATCCACATCGTCGACTCGATGCTCAACCAGCACGCCAAGTGGCTGAAGGTGACCCGGGCCATCCCCTGGCGGCAGCCGATCGCCTCGCTGAACTACCTGCTCTCCAGCCACGTCTGGCGGCAGGACCACAACGGCTTCTCCCACCAGGACCCGGGCTTCATCGACCACGTCGTCAACAAGAAGGCCGAGGTGGTGCGGGTCTATCTGCCGCCGGACGCCAACACGCTGCTCGCCACGATGGACCACTGCCTGCGCAGCCGGCACTACATCAACGTGGTGGTGGCCGGTAAGCAGGCCGCCCCGAACTGGCTGACGATGACCGAGGCGATCCAGCACACCCGGCGTGGCCTGGGCATCTGGGAATGGGCCAGCAACGACGGCGGCACCGAACCGGACGTGGTGCTCGCCTGCTGCGGAGACGTGCCCACCCTGGAGACGCTGGCAGCCGTCGAGCTGCTGCGCCAGAACCTGCCGACGTTGAAGGTGCGCCTGGTCAACGTGGTCGACCTGATGCGGCTCCAGCCGGACACCGAGCACCCACACGGCCTGACCGACAACGAGTTCGACACCATCTTCACCGAGGACCGGCCGGTCATCTTCGCGTACCACGGTTATCCGTGGCTGATCCACCGACTCACCTACCGCCGCAGCAACCACGACAACCTGCACGTGCGCGGCTACAAGGAGGAGGGCACCACCACCACTCCGTTCGACATGGTGATGCTCAACGACCTGGACCGCTTCCACCTGGTCATCGACGTCATCGACCGGGTGCCCGGGCTGGCCGCCAGCGCCGCGCACCTGCGCCAACGGATGGTCGACGCCCGCCAGGCGGCCCGCGACTACACCCGCCAGTACGGCGAGGACGACCCCCAGGTCGCCGAATGGCGCTGGGTCCGCGAAACCGACCCGACCACCCCCTGAAGGAGAACGACGTGCGCGACGCGGAAATCCTGGTCGGCTACGACGGCTCCACCGACGCCTCGGTGGCCCTGAACTGGGCAGTGGAGGAGGCGCGGCACAGCGGCCAGCCGGTGCGGCTGGCGTACGTCTTCGAATGGCTGACAGTGGCCAGTTGGGTCGGCCCGGGCGTGGCCCCCGGCGTGTGGCCGGACGACACCGCCCGCCGGCAGGTCGAGGACCTGGTCCGCCGGGCCGCGGCGGACGCCACCGCGGCGAACCCCGGGCTGCGGATCACCGGCGAGGTGTACGACGGGCCGCCCGCGCTGGTGTTGCAGGAACGCTCGGCGGAGGCCGGGATGCTGGTGCTGGGCAGCCGGGGTCACGGCGGCTTCGGCGGCCTGCTGGCCGGGTCGACGGCGGTCTCGGTCGCCGCGCACGCCCACTGCCCGGTCGTGGTGGTCCGGGACGGGGCCGACAGCGCCGTGACCGACACGTCGGGCCGCCAGGTGGCGGTCGGGGTGGACGGCTCGGAACCGTCGCTGGTGGCGCTCGGCTTCGCTGCCGAACGGGCCGCGCAGCGGCAACTGCCGCTGCGCGTCCTGCACGCCTGGACACCGGGCCCCGGCGGGGCGGCCGGGGTGCCCGACGAGCGGGCCGCCGTGGAGCAGGCGCTGGAGCCGTGGCGGCGGACGTTCCCCGAGCTGGCGGTGACCGTCGACCTGGCGTCGACCAACCCGGCCGCGATGCTGATCGAGGCGAGCCGGGACGCGCGGCTGGTGGTGGTCGGCAGCCGCGGCCGGGGTGGGCTCGCGGGGATGCTGCTCGGCTCGGTCAGTCAGCAACTCATCCAGCACGCCCACTGCCCGGTCGCTGTGGTCCGCGAACGCTGATCACGACGTGCCCCTTCGGCCGACGGCGGCGTCGGTCAGGCGGCGAGCACGGCGGCCTCCACTGTCGGGTCCAGCCCGATCGAGCTGCGCTGCGGTCGTCCGGCGCGCGGGGGAACCGCACCGACCTCGCGCAGCCAGCGCCAGGTGTCGCCGACGGTCTCGGTCACCGGCCGGCAGGTCAACCCGGCGGCCAGTGCCCGGGTCACGTCCTGCTCCAACAACCCCCGGTACGGGTGCCCGCGCGGCAGCCAGATCGGCAGGTCGCTCCACGGCTGCACCCCGGCGGCGAGGATCGACGCCGGATCGGTCCACCGCAGCCGGGCGTCCGAGCCGGTGGCGACCACGCACGCGTCGAGCAGCTCGCCCATCGTGGTCTGCGCCGGAGGACCGACGGCGTTGAACGTGCCGCCCACCCGCCGGGCGCCCGCGTCGAGCATCCACCCCGCCAGGTCGCGGACGTCGACGTACTGCACCGGCAGGTCGGCCGGCGCGGGGGCGAGCACGTCCCCGCCCCGCTCGATGCGCCGTAGCCACCAGGGCAGCCGGCCGATGTCCTCGCCCGGGCCCAGGATCAGGCCGGCCCGGGCGACCAGCGCACGGCGACCGAACACCTCCCGCACGGCGCGCTCGGCACCGGCCTTGAGCTGCGGGTAGTCGCCGTCGACGGCACCCGGGTCGGCGTCCACCACCGGGGAGTCCTCATGCAACCCCGCCTCGGCATGGTCGGTGTAGACCGAGCCGCTGGACACGTACACGTAGTGGCCGACCGCGTCGACGAGGGCGCGGGCGGCGTCGCCGGCGGCCCGCGGCGCACCGTCCCAGGTGTCCACAGCGACGTCCCACTCGCCGCCGGCCAGCGCGGCCAGGCCGTCCGGCGCGGTGCGGTCACCCCGCAACCGGTGCACGCCGGACGGCACCGTGCCGTGGAGCCCTCGGTTGAACACCGTCACCGACCAGCCGCGGCGCACGGCCTCGGCGACAGCGGCCCCGCCCACGAAGCCCGTACCGCCCAGCACCAGCAGTCTCATGCGCCCCACAGTGCCGGCGTCGACCGGCGAAGGGCACCCCTGTTCACCGGCAGCGGATCTGCTCGTGGCAGAACCTCACGATCGTGCCGCCGTTCACCTGTTGCCCGTCGCCGGTCCGGCCAGCACGCTCCTGCGGCGCAGCAGCGCCGCTCGCGCCCGACGGGCCGCCCGCAGGTTCAGGGCCGCCACCGCGCCGAGCAGGAGCACAACGCCCAGCAGCGCCGGCTCCAGTTCGTGTCGCAGCAGGCTGATGATCAGCGCGCCACCGCTGAATGCCAGCCAGGCCGCGACGCCGAGCCAGCCGGCGACCACCCGGTCCCGGGCGAACAACGGAGTCCGTCGAGTCACGGCCCAACCACCGAACACCGCCCAGCACAAGCCGATCACCACCAGGACGGCGAAGGCCACGTTGGTACGCGTCGGCAACCCGGGCTCGGTCGCCCAGAGCAGCCCGATCAGGGCGCTCGCGGTGAGACCGGTGAAGGCCAGTGCCAGATAGCCGACCCGCCTGCGCAGCGACAACGGCGCGTCCAGTCGCGCCAGCACCTCTTCCGGAGTCATGCCTCGTACCCCTTCCGCACCAGCTCGTGGCGCAACAACCTGCGGGCCCGGTTGAGCCGCGACTTGACAGTGCCGACGGGTATGCCGCAGATCTGCGCGCAGGCGTCCAGCGGCTGATCCTCCAGGTGGAACAGCAGCAGCACCTCCCGTTCCCGGGCGGGAAGCGCCGCCAACGCCCCGGCCAGCGTCTCCCGATTGACGACCTCCTCCGCCTCGTCGGCGCCCGGCAGGTCGTCGATCGGTTCGGGCTCCGGGTGGGCGTACGCGTCCCGCAACCGGTTCATCACCGCCCGACGGGCGATGATGAACAGCCACGGGGTGAACCGGTCCGGCTGACGCAACTTAGGCAGCCCCTTGAAGACCGCCAACCAGATCTCCTGCACCACATCGTCGTCGGACCCACCGAGCATCCGCCCGACGTACCGCTCGACCGCCGGATGCCAGCCCTGCACCAACTCGGCGAACGCCTCCCGTTCACCCAACTGGCAGCGGACCACCAGCAACTCATCGCTCATCGGCCCTCCTTCGCCTGTTCAGTCGGCGTCAGAGCCCGGCAGGTTCACGACCCGCCACAGCGAAAACCGGCCCCCGGCGGGTGGAGATCGCGGCGGTAGACCCTCGTCCAGAATGCAGGAAAGCCACCCCGGGCATGGTCAACGGAGGCGCCGATTGCGAAACTGCTTCAATCTGCATCAGCACAACCCGGACGGAGCAGGGAATGCCCAGCACACCGCTCTCCCTGCCGCAGCCATCCGCGCGGGCACCCGAGTTCGGCCGGGACGCGCTGATCGTCTGCGAGAACCTGGTGCGGATCTACCAGACCGGTTCGATCGAGGTGCAGGCACTTCAGGGACTCGACCTGGCCGTGGAGAGCGGTGAGCTGGTCGCCGTCGTCGGTGCCTCCGGATCGGGCAAGTCGACACTGCTCTCCATCCTGGCCGGTATCGACGCCCCCACCGCCGGACGAGTCCGGGTCGACCGGTGGAATCTGCTGGCGATGTCCCGCGCGGACCGGGTGGACTACCGGCGGCACACCGTCGGATTCGTACGGCAGCAGACGGCGAGCAACCTGATCCCTTACCTGACCGCACGGGAGATGGTGGACCTGCCCATGACGGCTGCCCGTACCGCGAAGCGGGAGCGCCGGGAGCGCGCGGCCGAGCTGCTGGACAGCCTCGGTGTCGCCGACTGCGCCGATCGTCGCCCCGGGCAACTCTCCGGAGGGCAGCAGATGCGGGTCGCGATCGCCGTGGCGCTGGCCAACCAGCCGCGGGTCCTGCTCGCCGACGAGCCGACCGGTGAGCTGGACGCCGCCACGTCCGCGGAGGTCTTCGGCGTGCTGCGGGACGTCAACCGGCGCTACGGCGTCACAGTGGTCGTGGTGACCCACGATCCGGAGGTCAGCGGCCAGGTCGAACGGACCGTCGCGATCCGGGACGGGCGCACCAGCAGCGAGGTGCTGCGCCGCACCACCACCGACGCGGAGGGCGACACGCACACGATCGCCGAGGAGTACGCCGTGATGGACCGGGCCGGGCGGGTCCAGGTGCCCCGCGAGTTCCGCCAGGCGCTGGCGCTGACCCGACGGGTCCGGCTGGCCCTGGAACCCGACCACATCACGATCCACCCCGACTCGGGAAGCGGCGAATGAGCAGCGAGCCACTGCTGAGCGTGCGCGGCGTACACCGGCGCTTCGGCACCGGGCCGACCGTCGTCCACGCCCTGAACGGCGTGTCGTTCGACGTGGCCGCCGGTTCGATGGTGGCGCTCGTCGGCCGGTCCGGTTCGGGCAAGACCACACTGCTCAACGTCATCGGCGGCCTGGACCGCCCGGACGCCGGCACCGTGCACGTCGACGGCACCGACGTCACAGCGCTCGACGAGGATGGCCTGTCGCGGCTGCGGCGCGAGAAGGTGTCGTACGTCTTCCAGAGCTTCGGGTTGATCCCGGTGCTGTCGGCCGCGGAGAACGTCGCGGCCCCGCTGCGGATGGCCCGCGTCGCCCCGACCGAGCGCGAGCGGCGGGTCGAGTTGCTGCTGGAGCTGATCGGCCTGGCCGACCACGCCCGGCAGCGGCCGGCCGAGCTGTCCGGCGGCCAGCAGCAGCGGGTGGCGATCGCCCGCGCGCTGGCCGCCTCGCCCCAGCTTCTGCTCGCCGACGAGCCCACCGGGCAACTGGACGCCGAGACAGGTCTGTCGGTGATGGCCCTGCTGCGCGGGATAGTGGAATCGGAGGGCGTCACGGTACTGGTGTCGACGCACGACGCGGTGATGATGGCCCTGGCCGACAGGGTGATCCGCATCCACGACGGGCACCTCGACGAACAGGCGGCCGGGCAGCCGTACCCGCCGGTGCCGGACGCCCTGTGACGCGACGATGAGGCTGGTCAGCCGACGCGCTCGCGCGCAGTGGCCGTTGCTGGCAGCCCTCCTCGGGGTCGTCACGATCGGCGCGACGGTGCTGGGTACCTGCACCCTGCTGATCACCCGCACCGCCGAGCGGGCGCTGGAGGTCGCCATGGCCCGCGCCGCCCCCGCCGCCGTCGACGTGACCGTCTACACCGGCACCGTCGAGGGCCGGGACACTCCGTCCGTCGCCGCCGACACCCGCACCGTGGTGGCCTCCACGCTCGCACCGTTCCCGGTGACGACGACCGCGCGGGCGTCGACGGTGCTGCGGGCCCTGCCGCCCGCGCTCGCCACGGGCACCACAGTCGGAGCCCAGGCGTACCTGTCGGGACTGGACGACCTGCCGACCCGAGGCGAGCTGGTCACCGGGCGCTGGCCACAGCACCCTGGCGACGCGGTGCTGCTGGAGTCCACCGCACAACTGCTCGGCCTCACCCCCGGCAGCCGGGTACGCCTCGGCGCCGAACTGGCCCACGCGCCCGTCCCGGCCATCGACGTGGTGGTCGTCGGAGTGATACGCCCGCTGCCGGGGCGCGGCTGGGACCGCGACCCGCTGGCCGCGGCCGGTTCCGCCACCGGCTACCGGGACGGCCGCTTCCAGCAGCCGGTCAACGCCTACGGTCCATTCCTCGTCGACCTCGCCGACCTGTTCACCACCGGTGCCACAGTCGACCGGCTGGAGGTCACCGCCCGTCCGGACCTGTCCCACAGCAACCGCCACGACCTGGATACCGTGGCCGCGGCCGTCGACAGTGCCGACGGCCGGCTGGCGGGCACCCTCGGCGACCGCGTCCGGCTCGCACGTGTGGCCTCCGAACTGCCACTGACCCTGCGGGCCGCCGACGACCAACGGCACGTCACCGCCGCGGTCGTACTCGCCGTCGCCGTCCTCGGCGGTGTCCTGGCCGCGACGGCACTCGTCCTCGCCGGCCGTCTGACCACTGGCATACGCGCCGACGAGACCGCCCTGCGGTCCGCCCTGGGCGCCAGCCGTCGACAACTCGCCGCCACCGCGACACTCGAGGCCGGACTCGTCGCCGCCGTCGCCACCGCGCTCGCGATACCGGCCTCGTCGGCCCTGCACGCCGGCCTGACCCACCTGCCGCCGCTGGACGGCGCCGGCCTGACCGTCCGGCCGGCCGTCACCGGCGCCCAGGTCCTCGCGGTCGCCGTCGGCGCGGTGGTACTCGCCGCTGTGCTCATCGTCCTGGCGATCCGGCCCGTCCCGGCAGCCGGCGACCAGCGCACCCGCCGCGAACTGCTGGCCCGATCCGGCGCCGATCTGATGCTCGCGGTATTCGCCGCCGCCGGATGGTGGCAGCTGTACGCGCAGCCCACCGCCGCCAGCCCACGCGCCGACGCGGTCCGAGTGCTCGCGCCGGCGCTGCTGCTCACCGCAGGCGCCGCTCTGGCCCTCCGGGTGGTACTTCCCGCCCTTCGCGGCGCCGACCGGCTGGCGTACCGCGCCCGCGGGCTGGCGCTCCCGCTGGCGGTCTCCGAGGCCGCCCGCCGGCCACAAGCGGTCGCCGCCGGGCTGCTCGTCGGGCTGGCCTGCGCGGCCGGAACCTTCGGCCTCGCCTTCGACGACACGTGGCACCAGTCGCAGCGCGACCAGGCCGCGCTCGCCGTCGGCACTGACCTGGCCCTCACCCTCAGCACGGCGCCGGTGGCCGGAGACGGCGCGATCGTCAGCGCGGCCACCGCGGGGGCCGTGAGTCCGGCCCTCGACCGAGGTACCGCCGTCGGTCAGTGGCTCGGCAGCGCCGGCGACGCGCCGCGCCTGGTCGCCGTCGACACCACCCGGGCCGACGCGCTGCTGCGCGGGCGGCTGGACAACGACAGCGGATGGGCGGACGTGGGCACCACGCTGGCACCACGCACCCGGGTCACCGGCCTCGCCGTTCCGGCTGGCGCCTCGCTCGTCCTGAGTGGGACCGCCGCCGGTGACACCCCGCTCGCCGTGACGCCCCGGCTGATGCTGCAGGACGCCACCGGCCTACGCACGTCCTGCACCGGTCCCGCCGTACCGCTCGACGGCCAGGAGTTTCGGCTGCCCGCCTGCGCGACCGCTGACGGGCTGCGCCTCGTCGCGGTCGCCCTGCCGGTCACCACCGACGCGGTCGGCGGACCCGTCGCCGTAGCCGTCACACTCACAGTGCCGCCCGCCGCGTCGGCGGGAAGTCCCACCGACGGATCGGATTGGACCGCCACGTCCGCGCCGCCGGTCCCGAGCAGGTTGCGCGACCCGACCGTCACGGTGTCCGCCGCCACGCCGACGGGAACCACGTTGCGGATGGCCGCGACCGTCGACCTCGGTGGCGCCGAGGACGCCGCACGGACCCTCGTCGCCACCGCCTTCCCGGACCCCGGCCCGGTGCCCGTCGCCGTCTCCGCCCGCTTTGCCAGCGAGGTCGGTGCCGAGAGCGGCAGCCAGCTCAGCGTCACCGTCGGCATCACGCCCGTCCCGGTCGTGGTCACCGAGGTCGTGCCGACCGTTCCGTCCGCCCCCGGCGCCGTCGCCGTCCTGGCCGACCTGGACACGCTGTCGCGCGCACGTGCCGTCACCGGCGACCTGACGTTCCCGGTCGACGCCTGGTGGGTCGGCCACCCGGCCGACCCCGGTGCCGCCGAGCGGGCCACCGCATTGCACCTGGGTGCCGTCGCGACCCGCGAGGCGGAGACCGCCCGCCTCACCGGCGGCCCCCTGCTCGCCGGGCTGCCGGCCGCGCTCCGCCTCATCGTCCCGGCCGCGGCCCTGCTGCTGCTCGCCGGCGTCGTCCTGCACGTCACCTGTGATCTCCAGGTCCGCGCGGTCGAGGTGACGCGGCTGCGCGGCCTAGGAATGTCCCGGCGCGGCATCCGGGCCGTGCTGCTCGGCCAGCACGCCGGCGTTCTGCTGCCGCTACTCGCGGCGGGCGCGGCCGTCGGCGCGCTAGCCACCCGCGTCGTCGCTCCCCTGCTCGTGCGCTCCGAAACCGGTGCCGCGCCCGTCCCGGCCACCCAGCCACACTGGCCGTGGCCAGCCGAGGCCGCACTGCTCGCCGTACTGCTGGCCGGATGCATGCTCGTGGTCGCCGTCGTGGTCACCGTCCAGGTCCGCCGGGCCGACGCCGCGCACCTGCGGGTGGCCCCGTGAACCGGTGGCTGAGCCGCCGACGGCCGGCGCTTCACTGGCCCAGCATCCGTGGCCGTGGCCGTACCGACGCCGGACCGCTGCTGCTCACCGCCGCCGTCATCGCGGCCGTCGCGCTGCTCGCCGGGGCCGCGCCGCCGCTGCTCCGCGCCGCCGCCGACAACGCCGTCCAGGACACTGTCCGCCGCGCCGGCAGCGACTCGAACGTTCTCGTAAACGCCAACTGGGAACGCGACGACGGGCCGACCGGCGGGCGGGTCCGGATGCCCAGCCTCGCCGATGCCCTCGACAACTTCCGCGCCCGGGCGACATCCGCGCTCGGGCCCGATCTGGATGCCGCGCTGCTCCCGCCCCTCGCCACTGCCAACGGCCCGATCCTCGACATCACCGGCGGCAGCGCCCCACGTACCTTCCAGTTCACCTACCTGGCCGGCGACGGCGGTGGCCCGGACGTGACCTGGATCGCCGGCAGCCCACCCGGCCCCGCCGTCTCCGACCAGTACGTCGAAATCCCCTACGACGGACCGCCCTGGCCGGTGCAGGTCGGCCTCTCCGAGGCGGACGCCGCCGCACTCGACCTCGGACCGGGTGATCGAATTCCGGTCAAGGACGGCAAGGGTCGCGACAAGGACGTCCGGATCAGCGGGATCTACCGACCCACGGACAGCGCCGACCCGGCCTGGCGGCTCGCCCCGGCGCTACTGCGCCCCGTGCTCGGCGCCGACGGCGTGGGGACCACCCGGTTCGCCGGCCTGCTGTCGCGCGAGTCGCTACCGGACGCCCGGCTCGCCATCGACGAGGATCAGCTGCGGCGCACCATCTACTTCGCCCCCGTTCCCGACGCGCTCACCTGGGACGCCGCCGCGGCGCTCGCCAGCCAGGTGGTCAAGCTCAAGGCGACCTCCGGCTCGTCAAGCGACCGCGACCAGTCCCTGAAGTGGGAATCGCAGCTCGACACCGTCCTGCGCGACGCCCGTGCCCGAAACAGCGCCGCTTCCACACAGGCCGCCGTCCTGCTCGCCGGGGTACTGACCGCCACGGTGCTGGTCCTGCTGCTCGCCGCCGACCTGCTGGTCCGCCGCCGCAACCCGGTGCTCAGCGCCGCCCGGCAGCGTGGGGCGGCGCTACCCGACATCGGTGCGGAACTGATCATCGAGTCCACAGTGGTGTCGGTGTCGGCCGCCGCCGTCGGGCTCGCGCTCGCCCGCGCGGCCGCTCCGGGCCTCTCCTGGACCTGGGCCGTCCCCGTGGTTCTGGCCGGTGCCGTCGCCGGGCCGGCGTTCGGCACCCTCGCCGCCGCCCGCGCCAGCCGGGACCGGCGCCAACCCGCCAACCCGGCCGCTCGGCGCTGGATCCGGTCCACCGCCCAGTTGCGCCGCGCCGCACTGGAGGCTGCCGTCCTGATCGCCGCGGTCGCCGCCTTCGTCACACTGCACCAGCGCGGCCTCCTGCCCCTCGCCTCCGGCGGCGACACCGGCGAGCTGACCGGTGACCTCATCCTGCCGATCAGCGCCCTCGCTCTGGGCGCGCTCGTCGGCGCGCTCGTCCTGCTCCGGCTACTGCCCATCGGGGCACGGTTGGCGCTCCGACAGGCCCTGCGCTCGCGCCGCCCGCTGGCCGTGTTCAGTGCCGCCCAGGCGGCCACAACGGCCGGGCGCGCGCTACCGCTGCTGGTTCTGGTCAGCACCACGGCACTCGCGTCGTTCGCGCTCATCCTCGGCGCCACCGTCACCCGGGGCCTGACCGACGGCGCGTGGAGCACCGTCGGCGCCGACGCCCGCCTCGACGTCGGGGCCGACGCCGCCGCCGCCACGCCCGCACTCGCCGAGCGCATCGCCGCCGCACCCGGGGTGGGGCAGGTCGTCGTCGCGCAGGTGACCGACTCGGCACGCGTCTTCACCGAGTCGACACTGCTCACCCCACGCCTGGTCATCGTGGACACCGCCGCGTTCCAGCGCCTGCTGGCCAGCACTCCGCTGCCCGACGCGCCGGCGCTGGCCCGGCTCACGGCACCCGGTCCCGGCGCCGGGGACGTCCCCGCGCTGGTCCGATCGAGCGACGGCGAACTGCGCACCGGCACGCGGTTGCAGCTACCCCGGGACGACGCCCCGGCGATCCGTCTCGCCGCGGTCGGTACCGCTCCCTCCGTCGGCGGCGCCAACGACGTCGTCATCGTGGACGCCGCGGCCCTCGCCGACGCCGGGCTGCCCGCCGTTCCGAATACCGTCTGGGTCACCGGCCCCGGTGCGGCGCGGGCCGTGTCGAACACCGGAGTCGCCTCCGACGTCGTGCTGCGTGCGGACGTCCTGCGGGCCCAGCGGGTGGCTCCACTGACGGCAGGGCTGGTACGGCTGGCGTGGACGGCCGCCGCGGTGCTGCTGGCGCTGGGGTTGCTCGGCCTCGCGCTCGCCGCCGCCGCGGGTGCGTCGCAGCGGTGGCAGACCCTGACCCGGCTGCGGACCCTCGGCCTGCGGCCACGCGACGCCCGCTGGGTCGCCGCCGGAGAACTGCTGCCGCCGGTAGTGGTCACCGCGGTGTACGGCCCGCTACTAGGGGCCCTGCTCGCACGCCTGACGCTCGGCCCGCTCGACCTGCGGCTGCTCACCGGCCAGGCCGCCGACCCGACGGCGATCCTGCCGTGGTGGCTGCTGGGCCTGGTGAGCGTGGCGCTGCTGGCGACGGCCGCCACTGTCGTACCTGTCGAGTCGGCGCTGCGGCGACGCGACCGGCTGAGCGAGGTACTCGGCGCCGGCGAGTGACCGACGGTCTGCCGTGCGGGAAGCAGAAACGACGAGACCCGTTACCGGAGATCCGGTAACGGGTCATCTGATCCGCTCGTATGGATGGTGGGCGATACTGGGTTTGAACCAGTGACCTCTTCCGTGTCAAGGAAGCGCGCTCCCACTGCGCCAATCGCCCGTGGCGGCCCCGTGGGGCGCATCGCGAGCGGACGACGGGATTCGAACCCGCGACCCTCACCTTGGCAAGGTGATGCGCTACCAGCTGCGCTACGTCCGCACGTCCCCGGCAAGCGCCGGCGACAGGTGAACTCTACCCGATGCCAAGATCGCTTGGAACGGCACCCTGGCCGGTCGCGGTTGCGCTGGTCCCGCCCGGGGTACTGAAGGGCTCGACAGCGCACCACACCCCCTTAAGGAGGCTGTCGTGGGTATCGGCACCAGCATCTTCCTGATCGCGCTCGGCGCGATCCTCACCTTCGCACTGGACGCGAGCGTCGGCGGCATCAACCTCGACGTGGTCGGCTGGATCCTGATGGGCGCCGGCGTGCTCGGCCTGATCATGACCACGCTGATCTGGGGTCGCCGCCGCCAGGTCGTCACCACCACCGAGCAGCCGGTGGAGTACC
This sequence comes from Micromonospora sp. NPDC048842, assembly GCF_040649935.1. Classification (NCBI taxonomy): domain Bacteria; kingdom Bacillati; phylum Actinomycetota; class Actinomycetes; order Micromonosporales; family Micromonosporaceae; genus Micromonospora; species Micromonospora sp. NPDC048842. The sequence continues at coordinate 24,602 of NZ_JBEZGK010000006.1, forward strand.
GCCAGGTAGAGGAGCGGCGGGACATCGCCCCGCCGCTGTGACCCGGCCAGCTCCACAGTTGGCGGAGCCACCAGATCACGGTGATCCCGGGCCGGCCGCCTCGGCGAAGGCGGCCGGCCTCTCGCACCCGTGACCCCGCACCGCAGCAGACGACGGGTAGGCGTCGCCGCCGCCGGTGAGTGGACCATCGTGGTCCGCCGCTGCCGGCGGCGGAATCAGAACTCGATGACCAACCGGCCGCGCACCCCTCCGGCTTCCAGGAGCTGATGCGCGCGGGCCGCCTCCTGCGGCGGGAACCGGCCGGCGACCCGCAGCGTCAGCGCACCCTCCTCGGCGAGTCGCCGAAGCAGGTCGAGCTTGTCGCGGCGCCCGTCGTACTCGTGCACGTACGCGGAGACCATCTCGACCCTCCGCTGGTCGGCCTGTGCCCGCAGCACCGGATCGGGTCCGCCGCGCAGCAGCGCCACGGCACCACCCTCGCGGACCGCGGGCAGCAACGCACCACCAAGCAGCGCGGTGTCGACAGCGGCGTCCACCCCGCCCGGTGCATGCTTCCGGAAACGGTCGGCGACACCTGGGCCTCGGGTCACCGTCACGTCGGCACCGAGCGCGGCGACCAGGTCGACGTCACCCGGCGCCGCGTCGGCCAACACCCGGTGACCGTCGGCCTTGGCGAGCTGTACCGCGTACCCGCCGACGGCACCGGCCGCGCCGGTCACCGCGAGGGTGCTGCCGGGCGGCAGCCGCAACTGGTCCAGGGCATGCAGGGCGGTCAACCCGTTCAACGGCAGTGTGGCCGCCTCGGCGAGTGACACGCCCGCCGGAGCGGGCACCACCCATGCCTCCGGGAGCACTACCCATTCGGCGTACCCGCCGCCGGCCGCCCGGGTCGGGTTGACCATGGCCATCACCGGGTCACCCGGGGCGAGTGCGCCACTGGTGCCGGAACCCACCTCGTCGATGGTGCCGGCGATGTCCTGGCCGGGCAGCAGCGGGTCACTGCCGCGCAGTCGCACCGGCGTCATACCGGCCCGGATCAGGGTGTCCGCGGGGTTGACCGCCGCGGCCCGTACCCGGATGCGGACCTCGCCGGGGCCGGCGTGCGGCGTCGGAAGGTCCACCACCCGCAGCACCTCGGGCCCGCCGTAGCGCAGCAGTCCGACAGCTCTCATGCTCGACTCCTCATTCGGGTGACCGGCCGCCCCACCGTGTCCGGCGGTCAGTCAAGGCAGGTGAGCGCGACCTCGGCGTAACGCGTCAGCGCCGCCCGGTCCGGATTGATGGCACCCATCACCCGCAGGCCCTGGAGGCTGGTCACCAGGAAGCCGGCCAGGTCGGTGGCGCTGCGGTCGGTGGTGATCCGACCCCGCAGCTGCGCCTCGGCGAGCAGGTCGTAGAGCGCCAACTCCAGGGTCTGGGTGGTCGAGCGAAGCCGCTCGGCGACCCGCACGTCCTGGTGCGCCCGTTCCATCGACGCCCCGACGATGAGGCAGGAAAGGTGCCGGCCGTCGCCGGTGATGTCGTCCACCGTGCCGATGAACACCTCACGGATGACCGCCCGCGCGTCGTTGCCCGAGCGCAGCAGATCGACCATCGGTGTGGCGTAGCGCTGCCGGTACAGGTCGAGCACCGCCAGGTAGAGGCCGTCCTTGCTGCCGAACGCCGCGTAGATCGAGCCGCTGCCCAGGCCGGTCGCCTCGGAGAGGTCCCGCATGGAGGTGCCCTCGTAGCCCTTGCTCCGGAACACGTCCATGGCAGCGTCGACCGCGGCGTCGAGGTCGAACTCACGGGTGCGGGCCATGACTGAACGCTATCCGCTATCTGGAACGATCGACAAAGTACCGCCGGTCACAGCCACCGATCCGAGCCGTTTCCGCTGGCCGAAGGCATGCCGACCCCCCACGTTACGATCCAGATCATGGAGCCTCTCGACACGGTGCTGGCCGCGCACCGGGCGTACCTGCTCGGTTGGAACATCGGTGTCGCCGGGGGTCCGGACCTTCCGACCTACCGCAGTGACGTCCCGCACGCACCCCTCAACGGCGTGCTGCGGGTGGTCGGGCGCACACCGCCGGACGCGCTCGCCGAGGCTCGGAAGCGCCTGCACGGCGTACCCCGGATCTGGTGGGTCGGCCCGGACAGCGACGCCGGCACCGCGGACGGTCTGGTCTCCCTCGGCGCGGTGCAGGTCGCCCGCATGCCGATCATGACCGTGGAGATCGGGGCGGTGGCCGAGGTGCCGACCCCCGGCGGCGTGCAGATCACCGAGACCACCGACCTCGCCGCGTTCGTCCCGGCCTACGCCCGGGTGTCCGGAATCCCGGCGGACGGTGTGGCGGCGACGATCGAACGGGAAAAGGCGTTCGCCGGCGACGGCACTGTGCTCCGGCTGGCCGGTCGCCTCGACGACGGTCGGATCGTCGCGACGGCCGTCGCCTGGATCAGCCATGGTCTGGCCACCCTCTACTTCGTCGGCACCCAGCCGGAGCAGCGTCGCAGGGGCATCGGCGCGGCCATGACCAGGGCGGCGCTCGACCTGGCTGCCGAGCGGGGTGCCCGTGTCGCCGCCCTCACCTCGTCGGCCGTCGGCGAGTCGGTCTACCACGGCCTCGGCTTCCGACCGGTGGGCGAGTTCCGCCTGTTGACCTTCTGAAAGCAAACGAGCGACCCGGCGAGCCCGAGTGGATCACGGGGTGGCCGCCCGCCGGAAACCATTGACTACGGGGTTCAGACAGCGTTGTCTTTTACTGGCGCCTGGGGAGGTACGACAGTGATCGACGAAGTGTCCCTCGTGTTCTGCGTGACCGCCGACGTGTCGGTGCGCGAGCGGATGGTGCGGCGCCTGGACGGACTCGGCACCCTGGTGATCTGCACCGACCTCGCGGAGTTGCAGGCGATGATCGGCGGACCGGTCATCAGCGGGCCGGCGCGGCTCCCCGCCCCCACCACGTCGTCCGCCCCCGCTCCGGCCCCCGCTCCAACCGCTCCAGCGGCCGGCCAGATCAACCTCGGTGACCTCACCATCGACCCGCTCGACCATCGGGTGACGTGGCGCGGAGAACCGCTGGCCCTGACCCGACTCGAGCGCAACCTGCTCACCCAACTCGCCACCGCGCCGGTCGGAGTCTGGACGTACCAGCGGCTCTTCGAATCGGTCTGGGGCTGCGCGTTCCTCGGCGACACGTCGATCCTGCACTCGGCAGTAAAGCGGTTACGTCGCAAACTGCACGCCGTCGACGACGCTCTGCGCGTGCACACCGTGCGCGGCATCGGCTACCGGCTCAGCGTCGACTGATGACGTGGCGCCACAAGCGAAACGGCTCGTCACCGGGTCTTCCGGTGACGAGCCGTTCTCCTCTGGTGGGCGATACTGGGTTTGAACCAGTGACCTCTTCCGTGTCAAGGAAGCGCGCTCCCACTGCGCCAATCGCCCGTGCTTGTTGCCGAGGTGGGGACGGGATTTGAACCCGCGTACACGGCTTTGCAGGCCGTTGCCTCGCCTCTCGGCCACCCCACCGAGGTTGCCCCCGTCATACGTGGCGGCAGCTCCGAGCGGACGACGGGATTCGAACCCGCGACCCTCACCTTGGCAAGGTGATGCGCTACCAGCTGCGCTACGTCCGCACGCCCCCGGACGTTCCCGGGTGACGGATGAGAACTTTAGCCGAGTGGGTGTTTGACTGCCAACTCGGGGTCGCCTCGGCGCGTCAGGGGTGGCCGGGGCTGGAGCGGAGTCACTTTCGGCCGGCTTCCTAGGGGGCTGACCCGGCACCGGGATCCAGCACGGACTGTCACACTCCGACACGCCTCGGCAACGATCGTCATCATCGCGTCGCATGCCCGACCATCGACGTCTCCGTTACCCGACACCGGGCAGCGGACCTCGATGAACACTCTCCGTGGAACGACCGACGACACCCGAAAGAAGTGTCCGGCTTCCGACTGTCACCGCGCGGATCGGCGCGTGGTGGTAACTGTTCGTGTTCAGTCGGATGGGCTACGGTAACGGTCGTGACGAGACGTGCGGCCGAGATCCGCCTGGATGCCCTGCTGCGCACCGCCTGCGACGTGATCGTGGAGCGCGGTCTGGCCAACACCCGGACAGCGGACGTGGCGAATGCCGCGGGCGTGAGTCAGGCGTTGGTTTTCTACCACTTCGCCACCAAGGAGCGGCTGCTCGCGCAGGCCTTCGCGTACGCGGTCGAGCAGGATCTGGCCCGACTCGACGCGGTGACCCGCTCCTCGGCCGCACCGCTGACCAAGCTCCGCCGGATCCTCAAGCTCTACACCCCGGCCGGGCGGGCGACCTCCTGGTCCATGTGGATCGACGGCTGGTCCGAGTCGCTGCGTACCCCCGAGTTGGAGAAGGTCTCCCGGCGGCTCGACCTGCGCTGGCGGCAGGACCTGGCCGCGGTGATCACCGCCGGGGTGGCCGACGGCACCTTCCAGTGCGCCGACGCCGACGGGGCCGCCTGGCGGATCAGCGCGGTGATGGACGGCCTCGCCGTCCAACTCGCCGTGCACGACCGGGTGATCTCCCGCCGCCAGTTCGGCGAGTGGGTCCGGCTGGTCACCTCCCGAGAGCTCGGCCTGGACCCGGCCGACCTGGACTGAGCTGGGCAACCAGCACCGATCCACCACACCAGGCCCGGCAAAACGGGCTCAGTCCGCCCCATCGACCGGAACAATCGGCAGCATGGACCTCCTGGAGGCGTACCGCCGGAGCCTGGCCGAATTCATCGACCGGGTGGATCAGATCGAGCCCGGCCAGTGGTCCGACCCGACACCCTGCTCGGACTGGGACGTCCGGACGCTTGTCAACCACGTGGTGACCGAGGACCGGTGGAGCGTTCCGCTGCTCGCCGGCCGGACCATCGACGAGGTCGGCGACCGGCTCGACGGCGACCAACTCGGCGCCGACCCGATCGCGACGGCCCGGGAGGCCGCCGCGCAGGCCGAGATCGCCGCCACCCACCCCGGCGCCGTCGATCGCACAGTGCACCTCTCCGCCGGCGACACCCCGGCCACCGAGTACCTCCAGCAACTCCTCGCCGAGCACCTCGTGCACGGCTGGGACGTGGCGGTGGCGATCGGCGCACAGCCACGGCTCGACCCGGACGCGGTGCACGCCGCCGCCCAGTGGTTCGCCGGTCAGATCGACGCCTACCGGCGCAACAACCTGGTCCACACCGGCGTACGGGTGCCCGACGACGCCGACGAGCAGGACCACCTGCTGGCCGCGTTCGGGCGCGACCCCGACTGGGCGCCGAGCGACTGAGCGAATTTCGATCTGTTGATGCGACAGCGGCTCGGGACCTTGCCGTGACCTCGGGAGACTGATATCCACAGATGCGCATGCGTCACCGCGCATCTGTGGTCGGCGACTGGCCGACCATCTCGCTCCCACGAGGAGGTCCCGTGCCACAACCGGAGTGGTCACCCCCGATGAGCCGGCGTCGACGCCGGCTCATCGCCATCCTGGCGACGACGGCGACGGTCGCCGCGCTGCTCCCCACCGGCGTGAGCACCGCGGCCCCCACCGGCAGCCCGGCGTCCGCCGAACGCCGGTCCGGGCCGTTCGCCGAGGGACACGCGCCCGCCGACGCCGACAACCGCACCGGTACGGCGGCACCCGACGCCCGCCAACGCGGCCTGGCTCGCGCCGTCGACCCCGACGTCCGGTGGAACCGGCTCGGCACCCCGCAGGCGCTCGGCCCCGGCCGTACCCCGCTGGCCAGCGGGTTGCCCGCCGACCCGGAGGCCGCCGCCCGCGCCTACCTGGCCGCCAACCACCACCTGTTCGGCATGGACGCCGCCACGGTGGCCAGCATGGAACGGGTGCTGGTCCGGCCGATCGGCAGCGGCACAGTGGTCACCCTCCGGCAACGCTTCGGCGACCTGCCCGCCGGGCCGGACGGTCTCGTCACCCTCGCGGTCGCCGACGGCGCGGTGCTCTCGGTCAGCTCCTCGCTGGCCCGCAACACCGGCACGCCGGCGGCGGCCACCCGCACCGCCGAGCAGGCGTACGCCGCCGCGCTCGCCGACGCCAAGCTGACCGCCGACGCGGTGGCCAGCCACACCATCCGGTCGGTGGCCGTGCCCACCCCGCTGGACGGGCCACGGGCCGCCTACGAGGTGACCATGATCGGCGCGGACACCGAGCACCCGGCCGCGTTCACCAGCTACGTGGACGGCAGCACCGGGCAGGTGCTGGTCCGCGAGGATCTCGTCGACTTCGACTCCGACAACCCGAGCTGGGCGGTCTTCCCGGCCACCCCGCCCCGCGACCTCGGCCCCGGGCAGGACCCCCGGGTGCGCTGGTGCGGCGACCCGACCCCCGGCTGCCAGGCCGCCTTCCGCGATCCGGCCACCGGCCAACCGTGGGACGTCGACGCGGCCACCGGCACGCCGACCTTCACCTCGCGCGGCAACTCGGCCAACACCGTGTTGTCCTGGGGTGCGAGCACCCCGGTCGTGCCGGCGCCCACCAGCCCGGAACGGCGCTACGAGTACCAGTTCACCGACCAGTGGCACCAGGCCCGGTGCAACCCGGGGGTGTTCACCTCCGCGCAGCGCAACGACGCGGACGCGTCGATCGCCAACCTCTTCGCCATGCACAACCGGATGCACGACTGGTCGTACCAGCTGGGCTTCACCGAGTCGGCGTGGAACCTCCAGGCGGTCAACCTCACCCCGTCGGGCCTGGGCGGTGACGCCGAGCAGGGCCGCGCCCAGCAGGGCGCGTTGACCGGCAACCGGAACAACGCCAACCAGGGCACGCCGCGCGACGGGCTGCCGCCGACCACCAACATGTACCTCTGGCAGCCGCAGGCCGGCGGGCCGTACCCGCCGTGCGTGGACGGCGACTACGACATGACGGTGATCGGTCACGAGTACACCCACGCGATCACCAACCGGATGATCGCCGGCCCGGACAGCGGGATCAGCGGCCACCAGGGTGGCGCGATGGGTGAGTCCTGGGGCGACCTGCTCGCCGCCGAGTACCTCTTCCAGCACGGGCTGCGCGCACCCGGCGAGACGCCCTTCATCACCGGCGGCTACGTCACCGGCAACCTGGTCAGCGGCATCCGCAACTACGACCTGAGCCGCAGCCCGCTCAACTACTCCGACATCGGCTACAACACCGCCGGCCCGGCAGTGCACGCCGACGGGGAGATCTGGGGCGCCACCAACTTCCGGGTCCGCTCCGCCCTGGTGAAGCGGTACGGCCTCGGCACCCCGCAACGGCAGCTCGACTGCGCGCTGGGCACTGTCGCGGCAGATCAATGCCCGGGTAACCGGCGCTGGTCCCAGTTGGTCTTCGACTCGTTCCTGCTCCAGGCCGCCAGCCAGGTCAGCATGCTCGACATGCGCGACAACATGCTCACCGCCGACCTGCTCCGCTTCGGCGGCGCGAACCAGGACCTGATCTGGGCCGAGTTCGCGCGCTCCGGGATGGGCCGGGACGCGGCCACCAACGGCGCCGGCGACACCGACCCGACACCGAGTTTCGCCTCGCCGCGCGGTGGCAACGCGACGCTCACCCTGCGTCCGCGCGGGGACAGCGCCGAAGCGCCGATCCGGGTGTACGTGGGGGCGTACGAGGCGCGGGCCGTGCCGGTGGCCGACACCGACCCGGCGACGCCGATCCCGGACACCGTGGAGATGGTGGCCGGCACGTACGACCTGCTCGCCGTGGCCCCCGGGTTCGGGCACCAGCGGCTCAGCGTGGTGGCCAAGCCCGGTCAGGACGGGTACGTCGACCTGCGGTTGAGCCGCAACCTCGCCTCCGCCGCGTCCGGTGCCACAGTCACCGGCGACGGGGTCAACCTGGACCGGGTCGTCGACGACACCGAGGCGACGAACTGGGCGTCCCTGGACGGGGTCGCCGGCCGGCAGCTCACAGTGGCGCTGCCGGGCGACGCCCCACAGACGGTCAAGCGGGTGAACGTCAGCGCGATGCTGCGCCCGGCGATCACCGGCGACGCCGACACCGGCGCCCAGAACGCGCTCAGTGCCCTGCGCTCGTTCGCGGTGTCCGCCTGCAACGCGACGACCACCGACTGCGCGGACCCGACGCGTTGGCAGCGTATCTACACCAGCGCGGGGGACGCGTTCCCCGGCGGGGCGTACCGGGCGTACAGCCGCGACATCAACCTACGGACGTTCGCGGTACCCACCACCCGCGCCACCCACCTGCGCCTCGAGGTGCTGGCGAGCCAGTGCAGCGGCGGCCCGCACTACGCGGGAGAGCAGGACGACGACCCGGCCACGACGACGGACTGCGCGACCGCCAGCCCGGCCCGGAGCCAGGTAAGGATCGCCGAGTTCCAGGCGTTCTCGAAGTGACACAGTGGGGCCGGCGGGTGTCCGCCGGCCCCACTGCTCTCGATCAGCGGTGCGCTCGGCGCCAGGGGTCGGCGGCGGCCGGGCGCTCCCAGCGCCGGTCCACCGGGGGGTCGTCGGCTCCGTCGGCGTCCCCGGCCACGGCCCGGGTCAGGTGCCGCAGCCGCAGCAGCAGCCCCACCCCAAGGAAGAGCAGCAGCCCGCCGAGCAGGAAGGCGACCTGCACCACGCCGAACGCGCCTGACTGCGAGACCGGGCGGTCGGCAGCCGGTGGCGCGGCGTCGGCCGGCTGCTCCGCGACAGTCTCCTCAGTCGCCGTACTCTCGCCCTCGGCCGGAGCGCTCGCGGATTCGGTGGGCTCCGGCGGAGTCGGTGTCGGCTTCGGCTTGCTGGTCGGGGCGCCGCCCACCCCCACCACCGAGCGGGTGGCGGTCTGCCGGGCCAGCAGGCGCAGGTTGGCGTCGTACGCCTCGGCGGCGAGGGTGACCCGCCCCTGGGTGACGTCCTCGTCGAAGGCCACCCGGTAGCGGGCCGTGACAGTGCGGCCCGGGCAGAGCGTGCCCGGGTCGAGCTGCCTGTCGGTCAGCCGGGCCACGTCCCCCTCGGTACGGATCTCCAGCGGAAAGTCGCCGGTCTCCTCCACCCGGTCCATCTTCACCTGGTCGAGCCGGAGGCCCCCCTGCACGCTGAGCACCATCGACCAGCGCACCTTCGCGCACCTGGCGCGCCGATCCGTCTGGGAGACCACAGCGGAGATCGTCCGCACCTGCTCACCGGCGGTGAACCGACCCGGCAGGCCGCTCATCTCGGTGGTGAAGGCCGCCTGTGCCGGGGCGGCCACCGCCAGCTCCACCCCGCTCAGACAGGCCAGCACCACCCCTGCCCTCAGCGCATACCGCCACACCGTCACCACCGCCGTCCTCCGTTCGGTCGCCTCCACCCCGCAACGCTAGAAGCGGGGGACCGCGTCGACCAGACGGGTGTGTTCGCACCGGACGGCAAGGACGGGGTGGGTTTTCACCGACCGTGGTGAACCGGTCACCACTCCCCCGCGACACGCCGTGAGGCGGGCACTTGGGAGAATCACGCCGTGTCCGAGCTCTCCAGCACGTTCGTCCGGCTGCACGCCCGGCTGGCCCCGGTCCCCTTCGTTCCCGAGGTGCTGCTGCACCAGGCGGACGAGCCGATCGGCCTGTGGGAGCTGACCGAGGGCGAGTTCTCCACCGACCGGCCGCCGCCGTTCTGGGCGTTCGCCTGGGCCGGCGGGCAGGCCCTCGCCCGTCACGTCACCGACCACCCGGAGCTGGTCGCCGGCCGGCGGGTGCTCGACCTCGCCTCCGGCTCCGGCCTGGTGGCCATCGCCGCCGCCCGCGCCGGTGCGGCGTCCGTGCGGGCCGTCGAGGTGGACGAGCTGGCGGTGGCGGCGGTCGCCCTCAACGCCGAGGCCAACGGGGTACGCGTCGACGCCGAGTTCGGCGACATCCTCGACGGCGACGCCGGGGACGCCGAGGTGGTGCTCGCCGGAGACGTCTTCTACAGCGACGCGATGGCCCGCCGGGTCCTGCGGTTCCTGTTGCGCGCCGCTCGGGCCGGCGCGCCGGCGCTGGTCGGTGACCCCGGCCGGGCGTTCCTGCCCCGGGACCGTTTCGACGAGGTGGCCGGGTACGACGTGCCGGTGCCGGAGGCGCTGGAGAGCGTGCGGGTGAAGCGCACCACCGTCTGGCGGCTGCGAGCCGGGCTGCCGGGGGCCTCCGGCTAGCGTGTCCGGGTGCTGTTCCGCAGCTGGGCGCAGGTGGCCGACCCCGCATGGCCGGACGTGGCCCGGGTGCCGGACCACGTCGGCGGCACCCACCTGGTCGTGACCCGGCACGCGCTGGTCCGCCAGGTCCTCGCCGACCCGGTCACCTACCGGCCGGACAACGCGCTGGACGCTGTGACACCGATGCCGGTGACCGCCCTGCGGGTGCTCGCCGGGCACCGGTTCCGGCTGCCGCCGACCCTGGCGAACAACTCGGGCGTCAGCCACCCGCAGATCCGGGCGATCGTCGCGGAGGCGTTGCACCCGGCCCGGGTGGCCGCCCAGCGGCAGTGGCTCACCGCACTGGTCCGGGACCGGGTGACCCGGATCGGCGTCGCGCTCGACGCCGGTGAACCGGTCGACCTGTACGCGGACCTCGCCGCCGACCTGCCGCTGCTGGTGCTGGCCCGACTTGTCGAGTTGCCGGACGCTCCGGTCGGCGCGGTCAAGGAGTTCGCGCGCGCCGCGCTGGAGTTGTTCTGGGCGCCACTGGACGCCGACCGGCAGGTGGCGCTCGCCGCCGAGGTGGGCCGGTTCCACCGGGTACTGCGGGACTTCGCGGCCGTCGGTGGCGGTCTGGCCGCCGAGCTGCGCGCGGCCGGGCACCCGCCGGACGTGGTGGTCGGCGCGCTCTTCTTCCTGTTGGTCGCCGGGCAGGAGACCACCTCGCAGTTCCTCACCCTGCTACTGCACCGGCTGGCCGACGAGCCATCGGTCCGGGCCGGCCTGCGCAGCGGCGAGGTCGCGGTGGCCGACGTGGTGGAGGAGGGGTTGCGGCTGGAACCACCGATCGTCACCTGGCGGCGGGTGGCGACGACGGAGAGCACGCTGGGCGGGACGGAGGTGCCGGCGGGCAGCAGCCTCGTGCTGTGGCTGGGCCGCGCCGGGCGGGACCCGGCGGTGGTGGAGTCCCCCGACGAGTTCCGTCCGGGTCAGCGTGGATCACGCCGACACCTGGCGTTCGGGGCGGGCGCGCACCGCTGCGTCGGGGACGTGCTGGCCCGGATGGAGGCGGCCGTCGTGGTGGCCGAGGCCGCGCCGCTGCTGGACGGGGTGACAGTGCTCCGTCCGCCCTGGTGCCCGGACAATCTCACCTTCCGGATGCCGGACGCTTTCGTGGTCCGCCGCGCCCCCGGGGTCACCGGGCTGACCGGATCCTGACATCCGCTCGGTATGTTTCCGGGCGTGTCAGCCATCCCCACCCGTCGGATCCCTGCCGTCGTAACGCTTCTGGCCCTGCTGGCGTTGACTGCCTGCACAGTCGGTCCCAGTCACCCGGCGCACGCTCGGCAGGTCACCGTGGCCCAGCCGACGCCGCCCGCTTCGACGCCGACCCCCTCGGCCTCGCCGTCCCCGACCGCGAAACCCGCGTTCAAGAGCCTGGCCTGGTACGTGTCCCAGGTGCCGACGTTTCCCGAGGCACCGAAGCCGCAACCGGTGGAGCTGCCCACCACCGGTTCGGCGGCGTTCTGGCATCGCCTGCCGACCGACCAGAAGGTCGCCTTCATCACCATCGACGACGGTGGGCTGGCCCGCCCGCCGGGAGTGATCGACTTCATCTGGGAGGCGCGTATCCCGGTGACGATCTTCCTCAACTCGCCAGCGGCGGCGGAGCACACCGACTACTTCCGGCAGATCGAGGCGGTGGGCGGAGTTGTGGAGAACCACACCATCTCGCACAACTCGCTGGCCGGCCGGTCGTACGACTATCAGAAGCAGGAGATCTGCGGCGCCGCCGACAAGCTGGAGGGGCTGTTCGGCAAGCGGCCCACCCTGTTCCGGCCGCCGTTCGGCGAGCATGACAGCACCACGCTGAAGGCCGCGCACGACTGCGGCGCGAAGGCGGTCTTCCACTGGACCGAGACCGTCCACGAGGGGAAGGTGCGCTACCAGACCCCGGAGAAGGTGGTCCAGCCCGGCGACGTGCTGCTGATGCACTTCCGACCGGCGCTGATGGACGACCTGCTCGCGGCGTTGAAGGCGATCCACCGGGCCGGGCTCACCCCGGCGCTGCTGGAGCAGTACGTACGGTGATCGGCCCGTCGCCGACCTGACGAAAGTCAGGGGTGGGTGGTGCCGTTCGGGCGCAGTGGGACGACAGGCCGCTCGCCTAGCGTCAGCGCATGATCACATTACGTGGGTTGACGAAACGGTTCGGGTCGACAGTCGCTGTCGACGCGTTGACAGTCGACATCGCGCCCGGCCGGGTCACCGGCTTTCTCGGCCCGAACGGCGCCGGCAAGTCCACAACCATGCGGATGATCCTCGGGCTGGACCGTCCCACCGCCGGGCAGGCCCTGGTGGGCGGGCGCGCGTACCGGGAGTTACGCCGACCGCTGCACGAGGTGGGCGCGCTGCTCGACGCCCGGGCCATCCACCCGGCCCGCTCCGGCCGGGCGCACCTGCGGGCCATGGCGCACAGCAACGGCATCCCCAGCCGTCGAGTCGACGAGGTGTTGGACACCGTCGGGCTGGACGGACGGGCCGCGGCCAAGCCGGGGCGAACGCTCTCGCTCGGCATGGGCCAACGGCTCGGCATCGCCGGCGCGCTGCTCGGCGATCCGCCGGTGCTGATGTTCGACGAACCGGTGAACGGACTCGACCCGGACGGGGTGCGCTGGGTGCGGCAGCTGATGCGCTCGCTGGCCGACGAGGGGCGGACGATCTTCGTCTCCAGCCATCTGATGAGCGAGATGCAGCTCACCGCCGACCAACTCGTGGTGATCGGCCGGGGGCAACTGCTCGCCGACGAGCCGATCGGCGAGGTGATCGCCCGCAGCACTGTCGCGGTCCGGGTCCGCAGCCCGCACCCGGACGGGCTGACCGCGCTCGCCGCGCGCCTCACCGCCACCGGGGCGAGCGTCGAGGCTGCCGACCGGAACGAGCTGACCGTCACCGGCGCCACCGCCAACCAGGTCGGCGACCTGGCGCACGAACTGGGAGTACGCCTGCACGAGCTGAGCGCGCACGCCGCGTCGCTGGAGCAGGCGTTCATGGAGCTGACCGCCGACAGCGTCGAGTACGCCGGTGGCCCGACCGAGGGTGGGCAACGATGAGCACGCGGACCGACACGGGCACCCGCCCCGCCAGCACGCCGGCCGCCGGTGCGTCGGCCACCTTCCGGGGGGCGGTGGCCGCCGAGTGGACCAAGCTCTCCTCGGTGCGGAGCACCTGGTGGACGGCACTGGCCGGGCTGCTGGTGATGTTCGCGAGCGCCGGCCAACTGGCCATCTACGTCGCCAACGACAACACCAACGACGACCCGACCGACGACCTGGGGATCGTCACCGTCGGCAGCGTGCTGATCGACTCGGTCGAAATGACCCAGTACGTGGTGCTGGCGCTGGGCCTGCTCGCGATCACCGCCGAGTTCACCAGTGGCACCATCCGGACGACGTTGCAGTGCACCCCGTCCCGTGGTCGCGTACTGCTGGCCAAGGCCGCGGTCGCCGGTGCTGTCACCTTCGGCCTCGGGCTGGTGCTCGGCGGCGTCGGCGCCCTGGTCGCCCGACCGGTGCTCGGCGAGTGGGGCAGCGCCCCGGCCGCCGGCACGATCGGCGACATCGTGGCGGTGGCGACCTACCTGGCGCTGATCGGCGTGCTCGCCCTGGGCCTCGGCGCCGCGCTACGCAGTGCGGTGCTCACCCTCACCGTGCTCCTCGCCACCCTGATGATCGTGCCGCTGTCCCTCCAGGAGCCGGACATCGACGTGCTGAACCGGATCGCCGACGTGTTCCCCGGCGTGGCCGGCGGGCACTTCCTGGCCGGCGACACCGAGGCGTACCCGCCAGTGGTCGGGCTGCTCCTGCTCGCCGGATGGGCGGGCGCCGCGCTGTTGCTGGGCCGGGCCGCCCTGCGCCGCCGCGACGCGTAGCGCGCGCGCTGAGCGGGGGCCCGTCGCGGCCCCCGCTCAGCCGTCGACCAACCCCGCCTCGTACGCCAGGATCGCCGCCTGCACCCGGTTGCGTACGTCCAGCCGGGTGAAGATGCTGGTCAGGTAGCTCTTCACTGTGCCCTCCACGAGGTGCAGCCGGCGGGCGATCTCGGCGTTGGAAAGGCCCGCACCCACCAGGGCCAGCACCTCCCGTTCCCGCTCGGTCAGCCCTGCCGCGCGATCCCGGGCGGCGGGTCGGCGGGCCAACCGGTCGGCCCCCAGCTCGATCACCCGGCGGGCCACCCTCGGCGAGAGGTACGCCCCGCCGTCGGCGACGGCGTGCACACCGGCGATCAGCTCACGCGGGTCGCCGGCCTTGAGCAGGAACCCGCTGGCACCGTGCCCGAGCGCCCGGGCCACGTGGTCGTCCTCGCCGAACGTGGTCAGCATGATCGTCGCGGTGTCCGGCACGACCCGGCGGATCTCGGCGGCGGCGGCCAACCCGTCCAGCCGCGGCATCCGGATGTCCAGCAGTGCGACCCGGGGTCGGTGGGCACGGACCAACTCCACCGCCGCGTGCCCGTCGCCGGCCTCGGCGACCACCTCGATGCCGGGATCGCTGGCGAGGATGGCCCGGACACCGGCCCGGATCATCGCCTCGTCGTCGGCCAGCACCACCCGGATCGGCGGTGTCCCCGTCGTGTCGGTGTCCACTAGACGATCCACTCCTTGCTGACCAGCCGGCCATCGGTGAAACAGAGCCGCCAGGTCGGCGCGGCGAGGGGAAAGTTGCCGTCGGTGTAGTACTCGCATCCGGCCCGGTCGACAGGTGTTGGGCGTTCCAACTGCCGCCGGGGCAGCCCGACCAGCTCCGACCGCGCGGTACCGACGCGCATCTGGTCGAAGGTGGCACGGTTCAGCACCGTCCCGGCGGTCGCCACCGGGTAGTAGATGAACGAGAGCACCAGGGCGAAGCCGACAGGTGCCACGAGCGCCACCAGCAGGCTGCGCCGAACCCGCCGGCGGGCGTCGTGCAGCCGCCGCTCGGCATCCACCGGCCGCTCCACAGCGCCGGGCCGCTCGTCGGACCATGACGTCAGCCCGACCTCGGCCGCCGACCCGATCGCCTCGGGCGGCGGTGCGGTGGCCGGCAACACCGCCCGTACCGCGAACCCGCCGTCGGCCCGGTGGCCGGCGTCGAGCGTCCCGCCGGCGAGGCGGACCCGCTCGGCGAGGGCCAGCAGCCCGCTGCCCTGCGACGGCGGGGCGGGCAGCGGCCCGGCCGGCGGAGCGTCGTTGACGACTGTCACCTCGACCCGGTCACCGTCGCGGGTGAGGCGCACGTCGACCGGGGCGCCCGGCGCGTACCGTGCCGCGTTGGTCAGCGCCTCCCGGACGATCCGGTGCGCCGCGTGACCGGTCATCGCCGGTAGGTCCGAGACCGCCGGGGCGGCGTCCAGGCGTACCGCCATGCCGGCCTCCCGGGCCCCGTCGACGAGGTCCGCCACTGTCTCCCCGCTCGGACGCAGCGACGCGCCAGCCTCCTCGCGGAGCACCCCGATGATCTCGTGCAGTCGCTCGGTGGCGGCGGAGACACTGGCCCGCAACTCCCCCGCCGCGGCCCGGTGACTGTCGTCCAGGTCGGCGGCGACCTCCAGGGCGGCGGCGCGCAACGCGATCAGGCTGAGGTCGTGACCGAGCGAATCGTGCATCTCCCCGGCGATCCGGGCCCGCTCCCGCAGTCGGATTCGCTCGGCGGCACCCCGCTGCTCGCGGGTCAGCGCGTCGACGTGCCGGCGACCGGCGTCGGTCAACTCCTGCTGCTGGCGCCGGTACCGGCCGACCAACCAGGGGAACACGGCGGCGAAGAGCAGCACCGAGGCGAGCAGGAACCAGGTTGCCGCGCCGGCGCCGAGCAACCCCAGGTTGAGCGCCGTGCCACCGGCTGTGATCAGCACGAATACCATGATCGCCGGACCCACTGTGGCGCTGCGCCGCCCGGCGAGATAGCTGAAGACCGGGATGGCGAACACGAAGTTGCCATCGATCAGCGACCCGAGCACCGCCAGCACCAGGGCGACCAACGGCTGACGTCGACTCGCCGCCACCGCCACACCGAGCAGCAGCAGCTTGCCGACCAACAGCGGCAACGTGTACCGCGTATAGGGCGGGCTGGCCTCGGCGTAGCCGGCCGGGGCGGCCACCACCGCCCAGAGCAGCACGTCCAGCAGCAGGCGACGCCGCCGGTGCAGCCAAGCCGGCGGCGGGGAGTCGAGGATCCGCACGGCGGTCAGGCTACCCACGCCCGACCTGCGCGGACACCGACGAAAGTCAGGTGTTCAGCCGCTCTCCTCGGCCCAGACCCGCCAGTCGTCCAGCACCCCGTGCAGGGCCGGTGTGAGCCAACCCGGCGCGGACCGCCGGAACACACCCGGGTCCATCGCGCCGGCGCCGTCGGGCAACGCGCCGAGCAGGTTCGGCACCAGGTCGGTGAGGTTCGTCCAGTGCACCAGCTCCGGCCGGGTCGGCCAGGCGCCGATCACCACACCGGCCGGCACCGCCCTACGGTCCAGCGCCTCCAGGGTCAACGCGGTGTGGTTGAGCGTGCCCAACCCGGCGCGGGCGACGACCACCGCTGGCGCGCCGAGCGACACCGCCAGGTCGGCCATCGTCCACGGCTCCCCCGACGGCCGCAGCCCCATCGGCACCAGCAACCCGCCCGCGCCCTCGATCAGCACGAGGTCGTGCTTGTCGGCCTCCGCGCGGACGGCGTCCACCGCGGCGTACAACTCCAGCGGCGGCAGGTCGGCGACCCGCGCGGCGGCCAACGGGGCGAGTGGATCCGGGTAGCTGGCCAGGGTCCGGCCGGTCAGCGGCGCGGCCAGCCGGTTGACAGCGTCCACGTCGCCGGGCTCACCGCCGGCCGTACCGGTCTGACCCGGTTTGACCACCGCCACTCGCAGCCCGGCCGCCTGCGCGGCGGCCGCGATCGCCGCGGTCACCACCGTCTTGCCGACCTCGGTGTCCGTCCCGGTGACCAGCACCGACCCCGCCCACCCGGTCATGGGGCAGAGTCCACTATGACGTCCAGCGCCCGCTCGAACGCTGCCCGGGGCACCCCCGCGTTGACAGTGAGGCGCAGGCGGGAGCGGCTGTCCGGGGTGGATGGTGGCCGGAAACAACCCACCGCGACGCCCCGGTCACGGCATTCCGCGGCCCACGCGGTCGCGGCCTCCGGCCCCGGGGCGGTCACCGAGATCACCGCCGCGTCCGGGGCGGAGACGGTCAGCCCGGCCGCCCGCAGTCGACCGACAGCCAGCCCCACCCGGTCGGCGAGTTCGGCGCGCAGGTCGTCGCCGGCCTGGGCGAGCCGCAGCGCGGCGTGCACACCGGCGGCGACCGCCGGCGGAAGTGCCGTGTCGAAGATGAACGTGCGCCCGGTCTCGACCAGATGCCTGACGAACTCGGCCGGGCCGGCGACAACGCCACCCGCGCCACCGAGCGCCTTGGACAGGGTGGCGGTGACCACCACGTCCGGCTCGCCGGCCAGCCCGGTGGCCGCCACCGCGCCCGCGCCGGCCGGGCCGGTCAGGCCCAGCGCGTGCGCGTCGTCGACCAGCAGCAGGGCGCCGTGCCGGCGGGCCACCGCGTGCAGCCGAGCCAGCGGGGCGAGATCACCGTCGACCGAGAAGACCGACTCCGTCACCACCACCGCCGGGCGGCCGGGAGCGGCCGCGAGCGCGGCGGCCACCGCGTCGACGTCGGCGTGCGGCGTGACCACCGTCTCCGCACCGGAGATGCGGCAGCCGTCGATCAGCGACGCGTGGTTGTGCGCGTCGGAGACGAGCAGCGTGCGAGGTTGGACGAGCGCCCGCAGCGCGCCGAGGTTGGCCAGGTAGCCGGAGGAGAAGACCAGGGCGCCGTCGGTGCCCAGCCAGCGGGCCAGGCCCTCCTCCAGCGCCCGGTGCGCGTCGGTGGAGCCCCGGACCAGTCGCGAGCCGGTAGCCCCCAGGCCGTACGCCGACAGGGCCGCCGTGGCCGCGGCGATGACGTCCGGGTGGGTGGCCAGACCGAGGTAGTCGTTGCCGGCCAGATCGGTCATCTGATCGTCGGCCGGACGCGGATGCAGTCGCCTGGTGAGCCCGGCCTTCGCCCGCAGCTCCGCACGGCGGTCGAGCGCCGCCAGCCAGTCCGCCACCGCCACCCTCCCCCGCTGTGCGTGCCGGTCAGCCCGACACCCGCCGGGCGAAATTACCACCCGCCGCCACCAGCCCGACCATTCCACTCGGTGCGAGCTGTCCACCAACTGCCAGGACATTCCGGCTGATCGGGGGCTCTCGCACAGGCCTAGTAGGGTACGAGCCATGCCAGAGATCCTCGACCAGGCCCGGACCCAGGTCCTGGGTGACGGTGTCGGCCTCGATCAGGCCGGCATCCTCGCCGTGCTGAACCTGCCCGACGAGCACCTGCCCGCCGCCCTCCAGCTCGCTCACGACGTGCGGATGCGCTGGTGCGGCCCGGAGGTCGAGGTCGAGGGAATCGTCTCGCTCAAGACCGGCGGCTGTCCGGAAGACTGCCACTTCTGCTCGCAGTCGGGCCTGTTCACCTCGCCGGTGCGCTCGGTCTGGCTGGACATCCCGTCGCTGGTCGAGGCGGCGAAGCAGACCGCAGCGACCGGGGCGACCGAGTTCTGCATCGTCGCCGCGGTCCGCGGTCCGGACGCCCGACTGATGAAGCAGATGCGCGAGGGCGTCGCCGCCATCAAGGCGGCTGTCGACATCCAGGTCGCCGCGTCGCTGGGCATGCTCAGCAAGGAGCAGGTCGACGACCTTGTCGACATGGGTGTGCACCGCTACAACCACAATCTGGAAACCTGCAAGTCGTACTTCCCCAACGTGGTCACCACGCACTCGTGGGAGGAGCGCTGGGAGACGCTGCGGATGGTGCGCGACTCCGGCATGGAGGTGTGCTGCGGCGGCATCCTCGGCCTCGGTGAGACCGTCGAGCAGCGGGCCGAGTTCGCCGCGCAGCTCGCCGAGCTGAACCCGCACGAGGTGCCGCTCAACTTCCTCAACCCGCGTCCCGGCACCCCGCTGGGTGACCGTCCGGTGGTGGAGGGCAAGGACGCGCTACGGGCCATCGCCGCGTTCCGGCTGGCCATGCCGCGCACCATCCTGCGGTACGCCGGTGGTCGCGAGATCACCCTCGGCGACCTCGGCACCCGTGATGGTCTGCTCGGCGGCATCAACGCGGTGATCGTCGGCAACTACCTGACCACGCTGGGTCGACCGGCGACGGCCGACCTGGAGCTGCTGGACGAGCTGAAGATGCCGGTCAAGGCGCTCTCCGCCACGCTGTGACGACAATGACGACGACTGAGCTGTGGTGCGACCGGTGCGGTGAGTCGGCTACGGCCGCCCACCCGGACTGCGCGTCGGCCCGCCAGTTGGAGCCGCCCCGGTTCTGCCCCCGCTGCCGTCGCCGGATGAAGGTGCAGGTGCTGCCGGTGGGCTGGTCGGCGGTCTGCGTCGAGCACGGCGAGATCCGGGGCTGAGCCGGTGCTGCGAGGGCGGGCGGTGACACTACGACCGGCGACGGTCGCTGACGTGCCGGCCCTCGCCGCGATCCGGGCCGACCCGGAGGTACGCCGGTGGTGGCGGGGCGGCGACGACCTGGCCGACTCCGTGCGCGCCGACCTCGCCGACGACGACCTGCACGTGTACGCGATCGAGCACGAGGGTCGGGTGATCGGCGCGATCCAGTGGTACGCCGAGGCGGACCCGGACTACCGGCACGCCAGCCTTGACGTCTTCCTCGACCCGGCGGAGCGCGGCGCCGGTCTCGGTGGTGACGCCATCCGCACCCTGGCCCGACACCTGATCGACGAGTACGGCCACCACCGCTTCACCATCGACCCGGCAGCGGCGAACAGCGCCGCCATCCGGGCGTACGCGAAGGTTGGTTTCCGCCCGGTCGGGGTGCTGCGCCGCTACGAGCGTGGCGCGGACGGCCGCTGGCACGACGGCCTGCTGATGGACCTGCTCGCCGACGATCTGGTGGAGTGACTCAGGCGTCCCACAGCAGGTGGCCGTCGGGCAGTCGGCGGGCGCCCTCGGCCGGCCGGTGCGGGCTGAGGCGGCCGTCGGGCATCAGGTGCGCCACTGGGGCTCCGCTGCCCAGCGTCGCGACGTCGGCGATCAACCGCCGGTGGCAGCGCCACCACACGCTCTCGCTGCACATGACCGCGGTGGTCCGACGATCCGCAGCGGCGAGCACCTCGGCGAGCGCGTCGTCGAACTCGGCCGTCCGCGTGTGGGCGGCGTACGCCCGGAACGCCGCGACCGTCCACCAGGTGTCCGGCTCCGGCTCCCCGGCGGGGACGTGCCGTCGTCCGCCGAGCCGCGGCTCCCAGCGGTAGTCGACGCCCCTCTCGGGCAGCCATCGTTCGAGTTCCTCGCGGCGGACGTCCGGGTTGGTGCGGCTGGCCGGGTATCGCCGCACGTCCACCACCTGGGCGATCCCGGCCCCGGTCAGCAACTCTCCCAGCCGGCCCCGATCGGCAGCGCCGTGCCCGACGGTCAGCAGCTCCCGCACGATCGTGTCTTGCCCGGAATCCCGCCGACCTATCCATTCGAGTTCGTCGGCGCGGCCCGAGCGCTGCGGTGCAGCCCGATATCGCTCCATTTGCCGCATTTATCGCATAAAGACTGTATCGGGCTTATCGTGCCTGGGGTGAGAGTGGAGACGAGGGGACCAGACACGAGCGCCGCCCCGATCCTCGCGGGCCGGTTCCGTGGCGACATCGAGGGGCTGCGAGGGCTCGCGCTGGTGCTGGTGCTGGTCGGGCATGCGGGCATCTCCGCGCTCCCCGCCGCGTTCGTCGCCGTTGATGTGTTCTTCGTGATCTCCGGGTTCCTGATCACCGGACTCCTCGTCGACGAGATCCGCCGAACCGGCGGAATCCGCATCGTCGACTTCTACGCCAGACGCGCCAAGCGGTTGCTGCCGGCCGCCAGCGTCGTCCTCGTGGCGAGCCTCCTGCTCACCTACCTCTTCCTGCCCCCGATCCGCTGGCCCGAGACCGCCCGGGACGCCCTGGCCAGCGCCGTCTACGCGATGAACTGGCGTCTCGTGGAGCAGTCGACCGACTATCTGCGCTCCGAGGAGGCCCCCAGCATCCTCCAGCACTTCTGGTCGCTCGCCGTGGATGAGCAGTTCTACCTGGTGTGGCCGCTGCTCCTGCTCGTCGTCGCCCTCCAGGTTTCGCGCCGCACGTCCCGGCACACCGACGCGCGGCGTCCGATCTCGGCCGGTCGGCCGGGCCGACACCGCAGGCCGTTCCTCGGCGACCGGATGTCCCAGTGGCTGCTCGCCGCCTTCGCCCTGGTCGGCATCCCGTCGCTGGCCTGGTCGATCCATCTGAGCCAGACCGAACCCGCGCGGGCGTACCTCGTCACCACCACCCGGATGTGGGAACTGGCGTTGGGCGGTGGTCTGGCGATCCTGGGTGGACACCTGTCCCGGCTGCCGCGCCCCGCCGCGATAGCGCTCGGCTGGGCGGGTATGGCCACTGTCGCCCTCGCCGCGACGCTGATCCGACCGGAGACGGCGGCCTATCCGGGCTATCTGGCGTTGCTGCCCACCCTCGGCGCGGTCGCGATCATCGCGGCCGGGCCCGGCGCCGGACGATACGGGCCGGCCCTCCTGCTCAACAGGCGGCCGACGCGCGCGGTCGGTGCCGTGTCGTACTCGTGGTACCTGTGGCACTGGCCGCTGCTGGTGGTGGCGGAAGCCCGGTGGGGGCCGCTGGGAACCACTGCCGGCCTCGCGATGATCCTTTGTTCGGCCGTCCCGGCGGTGCTGACCTACCACCTGGTGGAGAATCCGTTCCGGTACGCACAGTTCTCCAAGGCCCGCGTGCTGCGTATGGGACTGGCCGCCACCAGCGTCACCGTCCTCAGCGGAATCGGTCTCCAACTGGCGGTCCGTCCACCGGTCTCGGCCCAGGCACCGCTCGCCGGGGCCGCCTCGCAAAGCGCGTCACCCGGGGGCGGGCGGGCAGCGGCACCGGTGGACCGGTTCGCCCGCATCGTCCCCGACCCGCTCGAGGCCCGCGACGACCTGCCCGACGTCTACCGGGACGACTGCGTCACGCAGGCGCAGGAGGCAAGCCTGCGCAGCTGCACCTACGGCGACAGTGACTCGGCGGTCGAGGTGGCACTGGCCGGCGACTCCCACGCGGCGCACTGGGTGCCGGCCCTACAGGCCATCGCGGCCGAGCGCGGCTGGCGACTGGTCACCTACATCAAGACGACCTGTTCCTTCCTGACCGCGCCGATCAGCATCGCCGGGCGGCCGGACCCCAGCTGCACGGAGTGGAACCGCAATCTGCGAACCGCGCTCACCGGCGAGCGGCGACCCCGGCTGCTCATCGTCTCCAGCGTGACCCAGATTCCGCTGGTGGACGGCAGCCCGCCACCACCGGGCCCGGCGACGACGGACGCGCAGACGGCCGCGCTGTCGGAGACCTGGTCGGAGATGACCAGGGCCGGGCTGCCGCTGGTGGTCATCCGGGACACCCCGTCGTTCACCGTGGACATCGCCGAGTGCGTCTCGGCCCATCGCGAACGGCTCACCGCCTGCGCGCAGCCCCGGGAGCGCGCGCTCACCTGGGGCATACCGCAGGAGCGCGCCGCGGCCGCGGTGCCCGGCGTGCGCCTCGCCGACCTCAACGACGCCATCTGCCCCACCGAACCGTGCCCCGCGGTGATCGACGGGTTGCTCGTCTACCGGGACGCGCATCACCTGACCGCCACGTACGCCCGCAGCCTCGCCCCTCGGCTGCACGACCGGTTGCGTCAACTCGTGTCGTCACACCTGCCGTAGGCGGCATTGCCGCAGATCGTGGACAGTTACCGTCCGCGCGGCGGAGCGGTAACTGCCCACGATCTCGTCGCGGTACCGGTCAGGCGATGGTGCACTGGGTGTTGTTGACGGTGAAGGCTGTCGGTTTCGGGTTGGCGCCGCTGTACGTGCCGTTGAAGCCGAAGCTCACCGACGCGCCCGGGGCGATCGTGCCGTTGTAGGACAGGTGCGTGGCGGTGACCGCCGCGCCGCTCTGGCTGATCGTCGCCGACCAGCCCTGGCTGATGTTCTGCCCACCGGGGAAGCTGAACCGAAGGGTCCAGCCGTTGATCGCTGTGGTGCCGGTGTTGGTGATCGACACGTTGGCGGTGAAGCCGCTGCCCCAGTCGGTGGTGGCGTACCCCACCGTGCAGGTGCCGCCGACCGGCGGGGCCGCGGTGGTCACCGCGACCGGCGTGGACGCCGCGGAGGTGTTGCCCGCCGCGTCCACTGCCACCACGTAGAACTGGTACGCCGTCGAGGCGGTCAACCCGGACACCGCCTGGGTGGTGCCGGTCGGCGAGCCGACCACCACGTCGGCGGCGCCCGCCTCGCGGTAGACCCGGTAACCGGTGACGCCCACGTTGTCGGTCGACGGGGTCCAGGCCAGGGTCAGCCCGGTGGCGGTGACGGCCGAAGCGACCGGCGTGCCGGGGGTGCTCGGCGCTGCGGTGTCGGCGGTGCCGGCCGGTGGCGTGGTCACCGTGAGCTTCGGTGAGGCGGCCGACGTGTTGCCCGCGCCGTCGCGGGCCACGACGGTGAACTCGTAAGACGTCGCTGGCAGCAGCGTTGTGATGGTCAACGTCGTGCCGGTGACCGGCCGGACCAAGACCGTGTCACTGTTGACCTGGACCTCGCGGACGTCGTACCCGGCGAGGCCACTGCCGCCGCTGTCAGTGGACGGCGCCCAGGTCAGGGTGACGCTGCGGGGGCCGAGGTTCGACGCCACCGGGGTACCGGGGACGGTCGGCTTCGTGGTGTCCGGTACGACAGGGCCCGGCTCCTCGCCCCAGACGCGGGTGGCGCCGGAGTAGAGCGGCACCTTCCGGTTGGGCCCGGCGGTGGCCTGGTACGACGGGTCGTTCGTCGGGTCCCAGGTGCCGCCCTCCGGCACGCCGATCTTGAACTGGACCTCCATCCGGTGCTGCGACTGACCCGCCGGGGCGATGGTGTGCCCGGCGCAGTCCACCTCGACGTACCAGATGTCGCCGCTGAACTGCTTGGCGGTGGTCGGGGACGGGCAGCCCTGGGTGTAGCCGGCGGTAACCTGCACCGGGCCGGTGCCGTCGGGCCGGAAGTAGTACCGGAACCGGCCGTCGGTCAGCGCGCGGGCCGGGAACGCGGACTTGTTGTAGACCATCACCTTGAGCCCGGTGGCCCGAGGTTCGGCCTGCGTCACTGTGGTCTCCACTGTCAGCTCGTCGATGTCCGGCGTCTCGGCGACCGGGAAGTTCGCCAGCGGCGTGCCGCCGTACTCGGAGGTCAACCGAACCAGCGCGGACGTGAAGCCGGCGTTGTAGTCGGTGGCCACCTCGTTCATGACGTAGTCCGAGCGGCTGTCGCTGTACGCGTCGTTGGCCGAGGACGGGCCGCCGACCAGCGCGCCGTAGAGGGTGTGCCGGGTCTCCACAGGCACGGTCTGGCTGTCCCACCAGGAGCCGTGCGCGGTGCGGTGGTGCGGGTTCTTCGGTGCGTTGGCGCCGAAACCGATGACGTAGCTGGAGTTGCGGGGGTTGTCGCCGAGCGCGTAGTTGATCTGCCGGACGGCGAAGTCGTGGTAGCGCGCCTTGCGGGTGGTGTCGGTGGTCTTGTCGCTGTAGACCAGCGCGGCGAAGGAGGTGTTCGCGGCGTAGCGCAGCGCGCCCCAGGAGTCGAGCACCGCCATCCCGCCCGGCGAATACGGAACGCGCTGCCCGTTCACCCCGACGGTCCAGTAGTCCAGCCACCGGTTGGCGTCGTCGACGTACTTCTGCTTGCCGGTCAGGTTGGCCAGCAGCACGTACGCGCCGAACTGCTTGTTGTCCCAGGCGATGGTCCACTTGTAGGAGCGGGTGGTGGACTGGTTCTCCGTACCGAGCTTGTCGTACTCACTCTCGGCCTTGGCCAGGTAGCTGGCCTCGCCGGTGGCCCGGTGCAGCCAGATCGCGGCCCAGACCAGCTCGTCCTGCCAGCCGCTCCACGAGCGGTAGAAGCTCGTGGCGTCGGTGATGCACTCGTGGTAGGCCTTCCGCACCGTGTCGGCGAAGGTGTAGAGCTGCCGGGCGTGCCCCAGCAGCTTGTCCGCGTAGGCGGCGTCGGTGGGCCGGAACACCATCGAGGAGGCGGCCATCGCGGCCGCCGTCTCCCCCGCCAGGTCCGCGCCGCCACAGCTCGCATCGATCTTGTACGCGGGCCGTGCCATCGGCATCACCTCGGCCGGACCCCACCACTTGTGGTCGTCGTCGCCCTTGCCGACCTGTCCGTAGAGGACGTTTGCCGACGGGTGCGCCTTGATGAAGTAGTCGTTGACGAAGCGCAGGTTGTTGAGCAGGTGCGGCAGTTGCCCGGACGAGGTGTAACCGCTGCGGTACTCGACAGCGCCCCAGGCGAGCATCGTGGCGCTGAACGCCATCGGGAAACCGAACTTGACGTGGTCGCCGGCGTCGTACCAGCCGCCGGTGAGGTCCACGCCCGCGCTGTCGCCGTCGGTGAGCGCGCTGTCGCCGCGCCAGGAGACCCGGTTCCAGTCGGGCAGCGGACCGGACTGCTGCGCCTCGTAGAAGAGCAGCGACTTCTGCAACGCCTCGGCGTAGTTGTAGGTCGCCGCCGGCGCGGCGGAGGCGGGCCCGGACGGTGGCGCGGTCACCGCGAGGGACGCGCCGGTGAGCAGCGCGACGCCGAGGGCCAGCAGCCGCCGCGGCCAGGGCTGGTCGGCGGCCGGCGACCGGCCGGGCTGGCCGCTGAACGGCCGGGTCAGGTGGCGCATGGCGGACTCCTGTCGGAGGCGCCGCCGGCGGTCGCACCGACGCGGGACGGCGTACGGGCGGCACGGCCACCGGCGACAGCGGGGTGGCGGTGTGAACAACGGGTCATGGAAGCGCTCCCATGGATAACCGACAATGTAATGGGCGGGTCGGCGGTTGGGAAGCCTGCCGATCGGGGTGGACGCGCGCGGCGCCGCTCCCGTACTAGCGAGTAACATTGCGGAGCATCTCACACCATCGACGCAGGTCGATTTGTTTTCAACGTCTGCGCACGTCACGACGGAAGCCTCCGGAAAGATCCTCGCGCCGTTCGAGCGCTCCGGCGGCCAGCCAGACGAACGTACTGTTGCTGACCCACTACGAAGCGCGAGACAGTACCGCTCACCAGCGGTGCCGTCGACGCCGCCGCTCCCTGGTCAACCCTGAGGAGAAGCGATGGCACTACGACTCGCCGACGACACCGCCTGGGCCGACATCCTGGCCCGCGCGGTGGCCGCCACCCCGGAGGCGTTCGGCGCCGAGGTCGACGGCGTCACCACACCGCACAACCTTGTCGAGGGCGAATGGCGGGCGGTCGGCCAGCCCGCCCCGGTCCGCACCCCGGTGGACAACACAGTCCTCATCAACCTGCCCCGGGTCGACGCGACCACCGCGCGCGCCGCTGTCGCCCACGCCGCCGACGCGCACCGGGCCTGGGCCCAGACCCCGCTGGCCGACCGCAAAGCCCGGGTCGCCGAGGCAGTGGACTCGCTCACCGCCCACCGCGACCTGCTCGCCCTGCTGCTGGTGTGGGAGATCGGCAAGCCGTGGCGGCTGGCCTGCGCCGACGTGGACCGGGCGCTCGACGGCGTCCGCTGGTACGCGCGCGAGATCGACCGGATGCTCGCCGACGGCCGCGAGCCGCTGCCCGGCCCGGTCAGCAACATCGCATCGTGGAACTACCCGATGAGCGTGCTGGTGCACGCCGAACTGGTGCAGCTCCTGGCCGGCAACGCGGTCATCGCCAAGACCCCGTCCCAGGGCGGCGCTGTGTGCCTGACCGTCGCGCACGCGCTGATGCGCCGGGCCGGGCTGCCCGTCACGCTCGTCTCCGGCAGTGGTGGGGAACTGTCCGAGGTGCTGGTCCGGGCACCCGAGATCGGTGCTGTGGCGTTCGTCGGCGGCCGGTCCAACGGCGGCAAGGTGGCCGCCGCGCTGCTCGACAGCGACAAGCGGCACTTCATCGAGCAGGAGGGGCTCAACGCCTGGGGCATCTGGAACTTCTCCCAGTGGGACCTGCTCGCCACGCACCTCAGGAAGGGCTTCGAGTACGGCAAGCAGCGCTGCACCGCGTACCCCCGGTTCGTGGTGCAGCGCGACCTGGTCGACGAGTTCCTCGACATGTACCTGCCGGTCGTCCGCTCGGTCCGCTTCGGTCACCCGCTCGCCGTCGACGACGACTGGGCCGTTGGCGACCCGCTGCCGGAGCTGGACTTCGGGCCGCTGATCAGCGCCGCCAAGGCCGACGAGCTACGCCGCACTGTCGACGAGGCGGTCCGCGGCGGCGCGATCCCGCTGCACCGGGGCAAGCTCACCGGCGCTCCGTTCCTTACCGGGCAGGACACCTCGGCGTACGTCGCACCGTCGGTGCTGCTCGCCCCGCCCGGACGGTCCCGACTGATGCACGCCGAGCCGTTCGGGCCGGTCGACACGATCGTCGTGGTAGACACCACCGACGAGCTGCTGGCCGCCATGAACGCCTCCAACGGCGCACTGGTGGCCTCACTGGCCTGCGACGACACCGACGAGGCCGGCAAGCTCGCAGTGGACCTTCAGGCGTTCAAGGTGGGCGTCAACAAACCGCGCTCACGCGGTGACCGGGACGAACCGTTCGGCGGCCGGGGGGCCTCCTGGAAGGGCGCGTTCGTCGGCGGCGACCTGCTGGTGCAGGCCGTCACAGTCGGCGGAGACGGCAGGCTCTACGGCAATTTCCCCGACTACAACAGCTACCCCACCACCTGACAACCGCATCGGGAGTGGCCCCCTTGTGGACGCTCGCCGCGCACAAGGGGCCCACCTCGGGCCCTAGACGCCAGGCGTGGAGAACACGTCCTCTCGGTCCGCTCTGGCGGCGACAGCGAGCGGGACGGTGAGGGTGAGCAGCGCGCCGTCGCGCTCCACAGCTGCGGGCCGCCCCAGCCGGTGCAGCGTCCGCAGCATCGGGTCGTTTGTGGCCTGCACGTGCAGCACCAGTGCCGCGTACCCGGACCGGTCTGCGTGCTGAACCACCCGGCGTAGCAACGCCGAGCCGAGCCCACGCCGCTGCCAGTCGTCCCGCACCAGAAGCGCCGCCTCGGCCTCGTCGCCCTCGCCGAGCAGGTTCGCCATGGCGACCACCGACTCGGCAGTGCCGTCGGAGCCGGTGGTGCTGGCGATCAGCGTCAGCCCTCGGCTCGGCTCCAGCAGTCGACGCACGCGGGCCGACTGCGGCAGCGCCGCCCCGCCCAGGTAACGCCGCTGCCGGCTGCGCGGTGAGCACCCCTCGTGCAGCTCCACCACGCCGGACAGATCGTGGACGCCGGCCGGTCGGACGGCCACCTCAGCGCCGTCGGGAAGCACCAGTGTGACCTGTTCGGCGGCTCGGCGCGCCACTGTGGCGGCCAGCTCGACAAGGGCCTGCGCCCGCGCGTACTCCGCCGGGGTGAAGTCGGGCGCGGCCCGACGCAGCGCGAACGAACCGCCCGCCGGGTCCGCCAACAGCATGCTGGCGCCGGTGATCCCCCGTTCGCCGCCGACCGGCGCCGGTCGCCAGCTGACGACGTCGGCGGCGAGCAGGGTCCGTAACGCCTCGCCCGTCGCGTCCGGGTCACGCACCAGCCGGTTGGCCAGCCCGAGCACCCGGGTGGGCTGGTCGGCCAGACCACGCGCCTCGCTGCGCGCCACCCAGCAGTCTCGGCCCCGACCACGCTCGACGGCGGCGATCAGCTCGGCCTCGTCGAGCGCGTCCGGCGCGTCGACCAGGAAGTCGTCCACCGCGCCCTGCTCGGTGGGCTGCACCTGCACGGTGAGGATGTTGACCCCACGCAGCGCGAGGCTCGCCGTGAGCACCGACAGGTAACCCGGTCGGTCGTCCACAGTCGCTCGGATCCGCCACAACGTCATGGTTGGCTCCCTTCCCCGGTAAGAGCCTCACCCCCGCCTGTTGCCGCCCGGTTGCCCGGCGGTGTCGGCCCGGGAACTCCTCGGGCCGCTCAGGGACCGGCGACCACCGGCGGCGCGCCGACGAGATCGAGTCGGTCACCGAGGATCACCGCGCAGGCGCGGACGAGCTGGGTGAGCCGATCCACCTCGGTGCTGTGGAACGCCGCGGCCGAGAGGGTCTCGCTGCGCTCACGGGCCACCACCAGCACCAGGCCCGCCCGGCCGAACGGCGCGATCGCGTGGTGGGTGCCGTCGGGCGTGGTCATCGACCGTCCACGCAGCGGGGTCACCTCCGGCAACCGCGGGGGTACGGGGGCACGCCAGCTCGCGTGCCCCACAGTCGCCCCGCCGCCCCCGCTTCGCGAGGCCCAGTCGACCGGCACCACCGCGGCCACTGCCCAGTCGGCGGCCAGCAGCCCCGGCACCGCGTCGACCAGGGTGGCCAACCCGTCCGCCGGGTTGGCCGCGACCTGGGCCAACAGCTCCGCGTCCTGGCCGGTGGTGGTGGGCGCGCCGATCGCCCGCCACACACCGTCCACCCGCACCCCCGGTATCGCGGCGAGGCCAGCCAGCAGCCGCTCCACCCGCGCCGCGCCCGGCCAGACGACAGTGAAGTCGTCCACCGCGCGCCCGCCGAGCCGTTCGAGGACCACCACCTGGACGATGTCCGCCCCGGAGACGCCCAACGTACGGGCGACCTGACCGAGGGTGCCCGGACGGTCCGGCAGGGTGACCCGAACTCGCAGCAACATGTCTGTCCCTCCGCTCGGCGGGCCGGCGAAAGAGCGGCCGGCAGGCTGACCCCAGCCTGGTAGTTGACCATTTCGTCCCTGTTGCAGGGGCATGTCCCGAGCGGAAATTCTGACCTTGACAACGTGAGCGGGCTGCCATCAACTAGTCGGATGAGCGATCCGGCCGTCGACGCGTCACGGCCGGGGGCCGATTCCGTCTCCCCGGCGGGGCTGGCCCTGGACCGTCTCGCCGATCATCTGGCAACGCACCGACCCGAGCTGGCCGTCGGGCCGCTGCGTGCCACGCTGATCGCGGGCGGCAAGTCCAACCTCACCTACCTGCTGCGCCTCGGCGACCGCGAGGTGGTGCTGCGGCGTCCCCCGCTGGGCCACGTGCTGGCGACCGCGCACGACATGGCGCGCGAGTTCCGGGTCATCTCGGCACTGGCGCCGACCGATGTGCCGGTCCCGGGCGCGCTGCTGCTCTGCACCGACCCCGAGGTGATCGGCGCGCCGTTCTACCTCATGGAGCGGATGCCCGGCGAGGTGTTCCGCACCCGTGCGCAGACCGACCCGCTGGGCGACGAGCGCCGCCGCGCCCTCGCCATGGCGATGATGGACACGCTCGCCGCGCTGCACGGCGTCGACCCGTCCAGCGTCGGGTTGGCTGACTTCGGCCGCCCCGAGGGCTACCTCGCCCGGCAGGTCCGCCGCTGGGCCGGGCAGCTCGACCGTTCCCGCAGCCGCCCACTGCCCGGCATCGACGAGCTGCGTGACCTGCTCGCGGCGACCGCCCCGGAGGGCGCGAACGCCGGCCGGATCGTGCACGGCGACTACCGGCTGGACAACCTCCTCGCCTCGGCGGACCCGGTCGCCGTGCACGCGGTGCTCGACTGGGAGATGGCCACCCTCGGCGACCCCCTCGCCGACCTGGGGCTGCTACTGACGTACTGGGACGTGCTCGGCGGCAGCGACACCGCCGCGGGCAACCCCGTCGCCGACGGGCTCGGCCCGCGCGCCGGCTTCCCCACCGGCAGCGAGCTGATCGACAGGTACGCCGGCCGCAGCGATGTCGACGTCGGGCCGCTGCACTGGCACGTGGCGCTGGGCTGTTTCAAGCTCGCTGTCATCTGCGAGGGCATCCACTACCGCCACACGCTCGGGCAGACGCTCGGCGAGGGCTTCGACCGGATCGGCGAGATGGTGGCACCGCTGGTCGCGCACGGGCTGACCGCCGCCAGGGAGCGGTGATGGACTTCTCATACGACAGCCGGACCGAGGAACTGCGCGCCGAGCTGACCCGGTTCCTGACCGAGCACGTCTACCCGGCCGAGGCCGTGCACGCCGAGCAGGTGGCCGCCGGGGACCCGTGGTCGCGTACCCCGGTGTTGGGCGAGCTGAAGGCGGAGGCCCGCAAACGCGGCCTGTGGAACCTCTTCCTGCCCGACCCGCGCTACGGCGCCGGCCTCACCAACCTCCAGTACGCCCCCCTGGCCGAGCTGACCGGGCGCAGCCCGCACCTCGCGCCGGAGGCTGTCAACTGCGCGGCACCGGACACCGGCAACATGGAACTGCTGGCCGAGTTCGGTTCGGAGGCGCAGCAGCAGCGCTGGCTGATGCCGCTGCTGGAGGGTGAGATCCGCTCGGCGTTCTGCATGACCGAGCCCGACGTCGCGTCCTCCGACGCCACAAACATCGCCACCCGGATCACCCGCGACGGCGACGAGTACGTGATCAACGGACGCAAGTGGTGGTCGTCCGGGGCCATGGACCCGCGCTGCGAGATCTTCATCGTGATGGGCAAGACCGACCCCACCGCCGACCGGCACCGCCAGCAGAGCATGGTGCTGGTCCCCCGGGACACCCCAGGGGTGACAGTACGCCGGGGCATGACCGTCTTCGGTTACACCGACGGTTCACACGGCGGGCACGCCGAGATCGACTTCACCGACGTCCGGGTGCCCGCGGAGAACCTGATCGGCGCCGAGGGCACCGGCTTCGCCATCGCCCAGGCTCGGCTGGGGCCGGGCCGGATCCACCACTGCATGCGATTGATCGGAATGGCTGAGCGGGCATTGGAGCTGCTCTGCCGCCGCGCCAACGAACGGATCGCGTTCGGCCGACCGCTGGCCGAGCAGGGCGTCGTCCGGGAGTGGATCGCCGAGTCCCGGGTCCGCATCGAGCAGGCCCGGCTGCTGGTACTCAAGACGGCCTGGCTGATGGACACCGTCGGCAACAAGGGCGCGCACACCGAGATCCAGGCCATCAAGATCGGCACGCCGGCGATGGCGGAGTGGGTGATCGACAAGGCCATCCAGGGCTACGGCGGCGCCGGTGTCAGCCAGGACACGCCACTGGCCGCCCTCTGGGCGCAGACCCGCACCCTGCGCCTCGCCGACGGTCCCGACGAGGTGCACCGCAACTCCCTGGCCAAACGCGAACTCCGCCGCTGGGCCCCCTAACCCGCCCCCGGGCACCCCCACCCCCTTACCCCCTCACCCCAACCGGGGGAAGGTCCGGGGGTGCCCGGGGGCGGGGGCGGGGGGTACTGGGGTTAGGCGGAGGCTCGGTGGACCAGTTGGGTGTCCAGGAGGATGTGGGAGGCGGGTAGCTCCTCGCCACGGATCCGGGCCACCAGCAGGCGGGCCATCTGCCGGCCCATCTCCTCCACCGGCTGGAAGACAGTGGTCAACGGCGGCTCCGCCCGCAGGGCGATCGTCGCGTCGTCGAAGCCGATCACCGCGACGTCCTGCGGCACGCGCCGGCCGGCCTCGCGCAGGGTACGCAGCGCACCGAACGCCATGAGGTCGGAGGCGACGAAGACCGCGTCCAGGTCCGGGCAGGTGTCCAGCAGGCGACGCATGGCGGCCGCCCCGCTGCCCTCGCTGAAGTCGCCGTACGCGATCAGGTCGGGGTTGACGCCGGCCCCGGTGGCCTTGACCGCCTCGGTGTAGCCGGTCAACCGGGCCAGGCCGACGCCCATGTCCTGCGTACCGGCGATGGTGGCGATGCGTCGCCGCCCCTGCCGCGCCAGGTACTCCACCGCCTGCCGGGCCCCGCCAACGTTGTCCACGTCGACAAACCAGGCCGGTTGGGCGCCCGGTTGCAGCATCCGGGCGGGCCGACCGCCGAGCACTGCCGGCAGGCCGCGCTCCTCCAGCAGCGTCGGCAACGGGTCGGAGTCGTGCAACGACAGCAGGAGTACGCCGTCGACGTGCTGGTTGGTGAGGTGGTGCTCGACCCGCTCCCGTTCCACCGGCGACTGGGCCATGGCCAGCCAGAGCTGCATCGGCGTCTCCAACAGCCCGGAGCTGATCCCCCGCACGATCGCGGCGAAGAACGGCTCGGTGAAGACCCGCTCGCCGGATTCGGACACCACCAGCGCGACGGAGTCGGTCCGCTGGGTGACGAGCGCTCGGGCGGCCCGGTTCGGCACGTACCCCAGCTCCGCGATGGCCTGTTGGACAGCGGCCCGGGCCTCCGGGCTGACCTGGGGCGAGCCGTTGACCACGCGGGAGACCGTGCCCCGACCGACGCCGGCACGCGCCGCGACCGCGTCGAGGGTCGGGCGCCCGAGCGACCGGGTGCGCTGCGTTGTCATCGTCTGCTCCTCCGACGGCGGGCGGACCCGGCGCCACCTGCGAGAGGCGGACGCCGGGGCCGTCCTGATGGCTGGCCCGAGCCTATTGTGCGGCCAGACCGTTGCGCCGGATCACCGAGGCGTACCACTTGGCGCTGGACTTGGGGGTGCGGACCTGGCTGTCGTAGTCGACGTGGATCATGCCGAACCGCTTGGTGTAACCCCAGGCCCATTCGAAATTATCCATCAGCGACCAGGCAAAGTATCCCCGCAGAGGCACGCCGGCGTCGATCGCCTCGTGGGCGGCGCGCAGGTGGGCGTCGAAGTAGCCCAGCCGGTCGACGTCGTCGACCTGCCCGTCGACCACCGAGTCGACGAACGCGGAGCCGTTTTCGGTGACGTACAGGGGCAGGTCGGTGTAGCCGCTCACCCGGCGCAGCGTCTCGGTCAGGCCCGGGGCGTCGATCTCCCAGCCCATGTCGGTGACCGGAACGCCACGGGTGACGAACCGGACATCCTCGCTGCCCGGCCAGCACGAGGGGGCCGGGTCGGCCTCCACGCCCTCGACCGGCGCGGCGACCACGTGCCGGCTGTAGTAGTTGACCCCGACCAGATCCAGCGGCGTGGAGATGGTCGCCAGGTCGCCATCGCGCACGTGCTCGAAGTCGGTCACCGTGCTGAGGTCGGCCACCAGGTCCTCCGGGTACGACCCGCGCAGCAGCGGATCCAGGAAGAACCGGTTGGCCAAGCCGTCGATCCGCCTGGCGGCGTCGGAGTCGGCGGGACTGTCACTGGCCGGGTCGACCGGGTAGAGGTTGACCGTCACGCCCACCTCGGCCGCCGGCCGGGCGGCCCGCAGTGCCTGCACGGCCAGGCCGTGGCCGAGCATCAGGTGGTGTCCGGCACGCACCGCGTCCGCTCCGTTGGTGCGGCCGGGGGCGTGCACACCGGAGCCGTAGCCGAGGAACGCTGAGCACCACGGCTCGTTCAGCGTGGTCCAGTAGCGCACCCGGTCACCGAGCGCGTCGGCCACCAGCGTCGTGTAGTCGGCGAAACGGGCCGCGGTGTCCCGCGCCGGCCAGCCGCCGGCGTCTTCCAGCGGCTGCGGCAGGTCCCAGTGGTAGAGGGTGAGCCACGGCTCGATGCCATTGGCCAGCAGCTCGTCCACCAGCCGCCGGTAGAAGTCCAGGCCACCCGGGTTGGCCGCGCCGGTGCCGGCAGGCTGCACGCGGGACCAGGAGACCGAGAAACGGTACGACTTCAGGCCCAGCTCGGCCATCAGCGCGACGTCGTCGCCGAGACGGTGGTAGTGGTCGCACGCGACGTCCCCGGTGTGCCCGGCGACGACCCGACCCTCGGTGTGGCTGAAGGTGTCCCAGATCGACGGGGCACGGCCGTCCACAGCCGCCGCTCCCTCGATCTGGTACGCCGCCGTCGCGGCCCCCCAGAGGAATCCGGGTGGAAAGGTCAGCCCGGGGCGCTCGTCGAGGACGTCGACGGCGGGTGGGCTGGCGGGGTTGCTCACGACTTGACGGCACCTTCCATGATCCCGCCGATGATCTGGCGGCCGAACACGAGAAAGACGATTACCAGGGGGATGGTGCCGATCGCCGTGGCGGCGAACACCTGGGAGTAGTCGGTGTAGTAGGCGTACGAGAGGAAGGAGAGCGAGACCTGGAGGGTCGGGTTCTCCGGAGTGAGGATGGCGTACGGCCAGAGGAACGAGTTCCAGGTCTCCATGAAGGTCAGCAGACCGAGGACACCGGCGGCGGGACGCAGCGCGGGCAGCACGATGCTCCAGTAGATCCGGAACGTGCTCGCACCGTCGACGCGGCCGGCCTCGATCAGCTCGTCGGAGATCGCCTGGCTGGCGTACTGCCGCATCATGAACACGCCGAAGGCGGTGACCAGGAACGGCACGGTGACGGCGTAGAGGGTGTCGTACCACCCCAGGTCCTGCATCATGCCCCAGAGCGGGATGAGCCCCATCTGGGTCGGGATCATCATGGTGACGATGATCGCCAGCAGGAGGGCGTTACTGCCGCGGAACTTCAGCTTGGCGAAGGCGAACCCGGCCAGTGAACCGGTGAGCACCACCGACAGGGTGACCACCGAGGAGACGATGATCGAGTTCATCATGCCGGTGAGGAAGTTGGCGGCGTCGTTGTCGAGCACCCGCCCGAAGTTGTCACCGAACGCGCCACCGGGTGTGAGCGGCGGCGGCACGTCGTTGATGTTGTCCAGGCTGCGACTGCCGATCACCAGCATGTAGTAGAACGGGTAGATCGACAGCAGCGCCGCCAGGACGAGCGCCAGGTAGGTCAGTGGGCTGGTGCGCCACAGGCGCTGGGAAGCCGAGATCATCGATCTCTCCTCACTTCGCCGAGCGGCGGACGAGTAGGAAGTTGAACAGCGACACCACGATGATGATCATGAAGATCGCCCAGGCGACCGCGGCTCCATAGCCGGCGGTGTTCAGGTTCACGATTCCCATCTCGTACATGTACATGGCCAGCGTCTGGAACTCCCGCTGGTTGCCGCCGATGATGTTGCCGTTGCCGAAGAGCAGGGGCTCGGTGAAGAGCTGCATGCCGCCGATCGTGGACAGGATCACCACGAAAATGAAGGTCGGCTTGAGCATGGGCAGGGTGATCTGCCAGAACTGTCGCCACGGACTGGCGCCGTCGATCTCCGCGGCCTCGTAGAGGTCCTTCGGGATCGCCTGCATGCCGGCGAGCAGGATCAGGGTGTTGTACCCGGTCCACCGCCAGTTGACCATGGAGGAGATGGCCGTCCAGGAACTCCACCGGTGCCCGTCCCAGTCGACCGGGTCGACACCGACGAAGCTGAGCAGCCAGTTGAACAGGCCGAACTCCCGCTGGAACAACATCCCGAAGACGATCGCGACCGCGGCCACCGACACCACGTTCGGCATGAAGATGGCCATCCGGAAGAAGGTCTTGGCGCGCAGGAGGGTCCGGTTGAGCAGGTTCGCCAGGAAGAGTGCGAGCAACAACTGCGGGATGGTCGACAGGGCGAAGATGCCGAACGTGTTGACCAGCGCGTTCCAGAAGTACTCGTCGGAGAACAGCCGGGTGTAGTTGTCGAAACCGATGAACGTGTGCTCGCCGATCATGTCCCAGTCGTGCAGCGACATCCAGGCGGTACGCAGCATCGGGTACAGCCCGAATATGCCGAAGATCAGGAAGAACGGGGCGATGTAGAGGTACGGCGAGTACTTGACATCGAGGCGGTTGAGTAACCTTCCCCGTCGACGTCGGCGATCGACGTCGGGAGAAGGCGGTGCTGCTGGCGACGGCCGTGCCGTCGTGGCCGACAGGCTCATGCGAATTTCCTTTTCCGGCGAGGCCCGGGGGCCCTCGCGCAGGGCGCTACGCGGAGGGGACCGGCCGGTGGCGTCCGGGAAACCCCGAACGCCACCGGCAGGGAATCACTCAGAAGGCACCCTGAGTCTTGGCGTCCTTCGTGAACTGCTCCCAGGCCTTCGCCTTGTCGGCCTGCCCGTTCTCGAACGCCCGCAGGGCCGGCTCGAGTGCGTTCTCCTTGACCGCCTGGTGCTTCGGACCCAGGTGGGTCGGCTGGATCTTGGCGACGCTCTCCCCGAAGATCTTGCCGGTCGGCGCGTTGCTGAAGTACTCGTTGGTGTAGCTGATGAACGCGTCGTTCTTCAGCGCCTCCAGGTTCGTCGGCAGCGGGCCCTTGAGCTTGAATGCCTCGACCTGGCTCTTCGCGTTGGTCAGGTACTCGGCGAGCTTCGCCGCCTCCTTCGGGTACTTGCTCTGCGCCGGAACCGCGAGCCACGAGCCGCCCCAGTTACCGCCGCCGCCCGGCACGGACGCGACATCCCACTTGCCCTTGTTGGCCGGACCGGAGTTGTCCGACACGATGCCGAGCATCCAGGACGGGCAGAAGGTGGCCGCGAAGGTGCCCTGCTTGAAGCCACCAGACCACTCCGGCGACCAGGTGGACGCCTTGGCGGAGATGTCCGCCATCGAGGTGGCGGTGTCCCAGGCGTTCTTCACCGCGGGGCTGGTGTCCGCGATGATGTTGTCTTCCTTGTCATAGAACAGGTCACCGTTGCCCTGGAAGAGCACACCGTTGGAGACGGCGGTGATCGAGTCGATGAACGCCTTGCCGCCGGTGCCCTGCTTGTACTTCAGACCGGCGTCGTGGAAGCCCTTCCAGTCCGGCCAGAGCGCCGACACCTGGTCGCGCTCGGTGGGCAGGCCGGCCGCCTGGAACAGGTCCTTGCGGTAGCAGACGGCGAGGCTGCCGACGTCGGTCGGCAGGCCGATCAGCCGACCGTCCGGTGCCTTGCCCAGCTCCCACTTCCAGGGCAGGTATTCCTTGGAGTGGTCGGCGACCAGCGGGGTGAGGTCGGCCCAGTTACGCGCGTTGGGCTTGAACTCGTTGAGGATGCCCTCTTCCAGTGCGGTGACGTCCGCCGCGCCCTTGCCGGTGGCCAGGTAGCGGACCAGCTTCGGCCGGTACTCACCGAGCTGTGCGGTCTTGCGCAGCTCGACCTTGATGCCGGTGTCCTTCTCGTACTGCTTGACGAGCTCGTCGTAGCCCATCTCGCCGAAGGTGTCGACGACCAGCTTGGCGGGCTTCTCGCCGGCCGCCGGCTTGTCGTCGTCGTTGCCGCAGGCTGCGAGACCGCTGACCGCGGTGATCGCGGCCAGGGCAGCGGCCGCCAGGCGGGTACGCCGCGTGGTGACACTCATTCGCTGACCCCTCTTTCCGGTGGTGAGGCTGATGTGTGTGGTGGGGGTTGCTCATCGCGCCGGGCCGGGGTCCGTGAGTGACACACACCACCTCCGGGAGCGCTCCCATGAGATTGCCGGCGGGTAACGGGAGTGTCAATAGGACGTTGGGAGCGTTCCCAGATCGTTACCGCTCACCACTCCCACCGCACCCACCCCAACCACACCCCCCGCCCCACCTCGGTGATCAAGAGGTTTCGGTCAGGAAAGGTGGCGTTGCTGACGCAAACTTCTTGATCAACAACACCGGGCCCCGGAGGGGCCGGGCGGGGGCGGTCAGCAGAAGTGGCGGAGGAGGGTGGTTGCGCGGGTGGGGTCGAACCGGGACGGGTCGAAGGTCGGACCCACCCAGTCGCGCAGCATCGCGTGGCGGGAACTGACGGGGTCGGCCGTGGCGTCCTGGTCGTCCAGGGCTTCCAGGAGCGACTGGTAGCCCAACGGCCCGCCGACACCCTCCGGCGGGCAGGCCCGCTCGCCGGCCAGGCAGACCGGGTACCGCTCGTCGGGGTCGGCGGTCAACGCGTCCTCCACGACCAGGTCGTGCTCCCACCAGTCGCCGAAGTCGTACGTGTAGGAGAACCGGCTGCCCTTACCGAGCACCGCGTCGAGCCGCACGTCCAGCTCGTCGTGCAACGCCAACTCCCCGTCCGGATCCGGCTCGCCGTACTGCATCGCGTCGATCTCGAACGAGTGCAGGTGGCAGTCCCGCCAACCCATCGTGTGCTGCACCACCCGGTGTAGCCGGTCCAGCGTGTAGCCGGCCGGCACGAGCACCCGGCGCCACACCGGCGGGCGGCTCCCGGCGAGGGACATCTTCAGCTGGAAGATCTGACGCGACATGCTGTCCTGTCCTCCCGCGGCTTAGGCTGCGAGCATGATCTGCCGAGCGTGCCGGGCCCGGCGACACGACGACTGCCCGGGCCGGAACTGGTGCGACTGTCAGCACCGTACCGCCGAACCCACCCCTCCGGTCACCGGTCCGGCCGGCGAATGACCGTCGGAATTCCGATCCGACGGCTCTGGCCGGAGCCGTCGACGCAGCCGCTCGACGACGCTGCGCTGACCGCCCACTACGGCCGCGCCGACGAGCCCCGACTACGGGTGAACTTCGTGGCCAGCCTGGACGGCGCGGTCACCGTGGACGGCTACTCCGCCGGCCTCTCCGGCGAGCCCGACAAGCGGGTGTTCGGCCTGCTGCGGATGACCTGCGACGCCCTGGTGGTGGCCGCCGGCACACTCCGCCACGAGGAGTACCGGGCGGTCCGGCTCAACGAGCGCCGCCGTGACTGGCGTCGCGACAACGGGCTGGCCGAGTACCCGACGCTTGTGGTCGTCTCCGGTTCGCTCGACCTGGATCCGGCGCAGGCCGCCTTCGCCGACGCGCCGACCCGCCCTGTGGTGCTCACCCATGCCGACGCCAATCCGCCGCCCGGGCTGACCGACGTCGCCGACGTGCTGCGCTGCGGCGCCGAGCGGGTCGACCTGGCCGCCGGTCTGGCCGAGCTGCACCGCCGCGGGCTCACCCAACTGCTCTGCGAGGGTGGCCCGCACCTGTTCGGCGCGCTCACCGCCGCCGACCTGGTGGACGAGCTGTGCCTCACCGTCTCGCCGCTGCTGGCCGGGCCCGGACCGGGTCGGATCACCGCTGGCGACGCCGCGCCGCCCCGGCACCTGCCACTACGCCACGTGCTCGCCGCCGAGGACGGTGTCCTCCTGCTCCGCCACGCCCGTCCATAAATATCAGTCGATGAGCACCGCTCCGGGAGCCCATGGGATCTGGTATCGCCGGCCGTCCTCGGTGCTCGCCCAGACCTGCACCTCTTCGTACGGCTCGGCGGCGACCACCTCGACCACCGCGCCCCGCGGCGCCGCGCCGAGCGGATGCGGCACGCCGTTGGCGACGACCTCGACGGTACGCCCCCGAGGCGCCTGGACCAGGACGTAGAGCCGACCGCCGGAGCGACGGGCCACGGCAACGCCCAGCCCACTGCCGGCTGATCGGACAGCCGCGCAGACCGCGTCACCGTCGACGCAGGCCAGGTCGTACGAGAGATGGTCGAGCAACCGGCGCGGTTCGCCCACGTCCGGGGCGGTCAGAACCTCGACCGCCTGTCCCCCGGCGGCCCGCTCCTCGGCGCGTGGTTCGCGCCGGACCAGCACGAGCGTCTCCGTACCGACCCTGCCGACCGCCACGACCTGCGCCTGCGTCACCGGTCGACCGTCGGGTCCGACGATCCCGGCCGGAACCTCGACAGCGGCGATCGGCCCGGTGCCCTTGTCCTCGCCACCGGCCGGCCCCAACTGCGGGAGCACAAGCGCCCCGGCGGCCACCACCACAGCCGCCGTGCCGGCGGACAGCAGCAGACGCCGACGGCGACGCGCCCGGCTTCTCGTGACGACCCGTCGGGCGAGACCGGGTGGCAGCTCCACTGTCGCGACGGCGTGGTCGAGCAGGGCGGCCACCTCGTTGTCACGCATGGTTCTCCTCCGCGAGGTCGAGGTCGAGTGGGGTAACACCGGATGCCTCCAGTCGGGCCCGCAGGCGGTGCAGACCACGGGAGGCCTGGCTCTTCACCGCGCCGAAGTCGTCATTCATCCGTGCTCCATGCCTAGGTAACGCGATCGGCGCCCAGGGGGTTGAGTCCGGTCCTCGCGCGGTGCACGCCTACACGACTCCCGCCCACCTCGTGCGCTCGGCCGAGCACTCAGCGTCATGAGTGTGACGGCGCATGGTGTCGTCCGCCGCGTCGCATGGCGACCTGTCGTACTCCTCGGGCAGGATGCAGGGCATGCGCGCCGACCGTGATGCCCGACCGACCCGAGCCGCCCGATGACCGACGCCGAGCTCGACAGCCCGGGCGCGGTGGTCGGGCGGGTGCTGGGCACCGCCGACGCCACCCCGTTGCAGTTCTGGACGGCCGTGGCGCCCGGCAGTTACCTCCAGCTCGACGACGTGGTGGTCACGCGACGGGAGCTGCCGGACCGGGAGCCGGTGACGATCGCCGGGGTGGTCACCCAGGTCCGCGCTCGGCACGAGGGCGCCCAGTTCGAGTCCGACGTGTTCGCCATCGCCGACGGCACGCTGCCCGCGCAGGTGCAGGAGGCGGCCGAGGTCACCACCACCCGGGTCGATCCCGAGCTGTACGTGCCGCCGACCCCGGGCGCGGTGGTGCACCGGGCCGAGGGGGACGCCCGGGCCCGCGCGCTGCACTTCGACCGGATGGAGCGGCGCATCCCGATGGGGATGGGTCGCGACGGGGTCCCCGTCTACCTCAACGCCGACTTTCTCGACGGCAGTCGGGGTGCGCACGTCTCCATCTCCGGCATCTCCGGGGTGGCCACCAAGACCAGCTTCGCCACCTTCCTGCTCTACTCGGTGTTCCGCTCCGGCGTGCTGGGCGGCGACGCGGTCAACGCCAAGGCGCTGATCTTCAACGTCAAGGGTGAGGATCTGCTCTTCCTGGACCACCCCAACACCCGCCTCGACGAGCCCACCCGGGCGGCGTACGCGAAGCTCGGTTTGAGCGCCGGCGCCTTCCCCGACGTGCGGGTGTACGCCCCACCCCGGGTCGGCGACTCGGCCGGCACGCCGGATGTGAGCAGCCGGCTCACCGGGGTGGATTCGTTCTACTGGACGCTGAGCGAGTTCTGCACCGACCGCCTGCTGCCGTACGTCTTCGCCGACGCCGACGACGAGCGCCAGCAGTACACGATGGTGGTCCACTCGGTGGCCGCGCACCTGGCCCGCTACGCCCAGCCGGCCGACGGTGGGGTGAGCATCGACGGGGTTCGGCTCGGCTCCTACGGCGATCTGGTCGACCACATCGTCGATCAGCTCAACGACGACGAGACCCGCTCCGACTGGGCGGGCAGCGCGGTGGGGCTGGGCACCGTCAACGCGTTCGCCCGGCGGTTGATCGGCAGCAAGAAGGACCTGGCCCGGCTGATCCGCGGCGACCTTGCCACCCGCCGCCCCCACTCGATCAACACGAGCGAGTCGGCCCAGGTCACCGTTGTCGACCTGCACAACCTTCCGGACCGCGCGCAGCGGTTCGTGGTCGGTGTGACGCTCAAGAGCGAGTTCGAGCGCAAGGAGAAGTCCGGCACCGCCAAGCCGCTGCTCTTCGTCGTCCTCGACGAGCTCAACAAGTACGCCCCCCGGGAGGGCTCCTCGCCGATCAAGGAGGTCCTGCTCGACATCGCCGAGCGGGGCCGCTCGCTCGGGGTGATCCTGATCGGCGCGCAGCAGACGGCGAGCGAGGTGGAGCGGCGGATCGTCACCAACTCGGCGATCCGGGTGGTCGGCCGGCTCGACCCGGCCGAGGCGTCCCGCCCGGAGTACGGCTTCCTGCCGCCCGCGCAGCGCCAGCGGGCGTTGCTGGCCAAGCCGGGCACCATGTTCGTCAACCAGCCGGACATCCCGGTGCCGCTCTGCCTGGAATTCCCATTCCCGGCCTGGGCCACCCGGGTCTCCGAGGCGGGCCGGGCACCATCGGAGACGCTGCGCTCGATCACCCAGTCCGCCGACCCGTTCGCCGTGGTGGGCTCCGGCGGCGGCACCGACGACGACATCCCGTTCTAGGTAGGGCCGGCACAGGTGAGCGCGAGGAGTGAGCTTGCGAGCCCCGCAGTCGCGAACGGAAGGCCAGCACAGCCATGAAGATCCTGCACACTTCCGACTGGCACGTGGGAAAGGTGCTCAAGGGGCAGTCCCGGGCCGACGAGCACAAGGCCGTGCTGGCCGGGGTGATCGAGATCGCCCGTGCCGAACAGCCGGATCTGGTGATCGTCGCCGGTGACCTCTACGACACCGCCGCGCCCAGCTCGGAGGCGACCCGTCTGGTCACCAGGGCGTTGACGGCGTTGCGGCGGACCGGCGCGGACGTGGTGGCGATCGGCGGCAACCACGACAACGGCCCGGCGCTGGACGCGCTGCGCCCATGGGCCGATGCCGCCGGCATCACGCTGCGCGGCGGAGTGCGGGAAAATCCGGACGAGCACGTCATCGACGGCACCACCGCCGGTGGCGAGCGATGGCGGCTGGCCGCGTTGCCGTTCCTGTCCCAGCGGTACGCGGTGCGCGCGTTGGAGATGTACGAGCTGACCGCCGCGGAGACCAACCAGACGTACGCCGACCACCTGGGCCGGGTGCTGGGGCGACTGACCGAGGGTTTCACCGAACCGGACCGGGTGCACCTGGTCACCGCGCATCTGACGGTGACCGGCGCGGCCACCGGCGGTGGCGAGCGCGACGCGCACACCGTGTTGGGCTACGCCGTTCCCGCCACCGTCTTCCCGGCCACCGCGCACTACGTGGCGCTGGGTCACCTGCACCGGGCGCAGCGGGTCGCCGGCCCCTGCCCGGTGCGGTACAGCGGCAGCCCGCTCGCTGTGGACTTCGGTGAGCAGGAGAACATCCCCTCGGTGACGATGGTCGAGGTGACGGCCAGCACCGCCGCCCGGGTGCGGGAGGTGCCGGTGACGGCGGCGAGTGCGCTGCGCACGGTGCGGGGCACCCTGGCCCAGCTCGCCGAGATCGAGGCACCGGACGCGTGGCTGCGGGTGTATGTGCGGGAGCAACCCCGCGCCGGCCTGCGCGAGGAGATCCAGGAGCTGCTCCCCCGGGCCCTGGAGATCCGGATCGACCCGGAGCTGTTGGCAGCGCCGGGCAGCGGCGCGCGCATCGCCCAGCGGTCGGGGCGTTCACCCCGGGAGTTGTTCGCCGACTACCTGGACAGCCGGGGCCACGCCGACGAGGGTGTCCGGGAGCTCTTCGACGAGCTTTTCGAGGAGGTCGAGCACTGATGCG
The DNA here is from genome assembly GCF_040649935.1 of Micromonospora sp. NPDC048842. Classification (NCBI taxonomy): domain Bacteria; kingdom Bacillati; phylum Actinomycetota; class Actinomycetes; order Micromonosporales; family Micromonosporaceae; genus Micromonospora; species Micromonospora sp. NPDC048842. Next base: position 68,571 of record NZ_JBEZGK010000006.1, read on the forward strand.
TCCGATGCGGTTGGACATGGCCGGGTTCACGGTCTTCCGGGACGAGACCACAGTCGACTTCACCGACGCCGACTTCTTCGCGCTGATCGGCCCGACCGGTTCGGGCAAGTCGACAGTGCTGGACGCGATCTGCTTCGCCCTCTACGGCATGGTGCCCCGCTGGGGTGGCGCCCGAGGGTTGGCGAACGCGCTCGCGCCGTCGGCGACCGAGGCGCGGGTGCGGTTGGTCTTCGAGTCCGGCGGCGCCCGGTACGTGGCGACCCGGGTGGTCCGCCGGGACGGCCGGGGCAACGTGAAGACCGCGAACGCCGGGTTGCAGCTGATGCCGGCCGGCTTCGACGTGACCAAACTGGACACCGGGTTGAGCCCGGACGATCTCGGCGAGGTGGTGGCCGGCACCCCCGCCGAGATGGAGCAGGCGGTGCTGGAGGCGGTCGGGCTGCCGTACGAGCAGTTCACCAGCTGTGTGGTGCTGCCACAGGGGCAGTTCGCCGACTTCCTGCACGCCAAGCCGGCGACGCGGCAACAGATCCTGGTCAACCTGCTCGGCCTCGGCGTCTACGAGGACGTGCAGAAGAAGGCGACGGCGCGCGCCGCGCAGGCGGAGGCCCGGCTGGAGGCGGTCGATCAGGTGCTCGCCGGGTTGACCGGCGTGGACGACGAGGCGTTGGCCGAGGCCGACGCCCGGGTGGAGCGGATGGCCGAGCTGGCGGCCGCAGTGGCCGAGGCGGTGCCGGAGCTGGCTGCGGCCCGGGTCACCGCACGGGGGGCCGCGGCGGCGCTGACCGCGCTGGACGACGAGCTGACAGTGCTGACCGGGGTACGCGCGCCGGCTGGGGTGACCGCTGTCGCTCGCGCGGTCGCGGCGGCGCGGGCCGACGCCGAGGCGGCTGCGGCCGGGGTGTCGCTGGCCGAGGAGCGGGAGGACAAGCTGCGCGGTGAGCTGGCCGCCGCCGGTGACGAGAGCGCGCTGCGGCTGCAACTGCGGGCGTACGACGATCGGGATCGGTTGTCCGGCGAGGCCGACACGGTCCGGGCGACGGTGCGCGCGGCGAATGACGAGCATGCCGCCGCGGTGGCGGCGTTGGCCGCCGCACGGGTGGTCGCCGAGCGGGCCGACACCGAGCTGGAGGCGGCCTTCCGGGCGCACGAGGAGGCGAAGGCCACCGACCTGGCGGTGAGTCTGCGGGTGCACCTGCATGTCGGTGCGGCGTGCCCGGTGTGCGAGCAGCCGGTGGCCGAGGTGCCGGCGGTGCCCGCCGATTCGGCGGTGGCCGCCGCGACGGCGGCGGGCAAGGCCGCGCGGGCCGCGACAAAGGCCGCGCAGGCGACGGTGCAGCAGCGGGACACGGCGGCGCGGGAGCTGGAGCGGCTGCTGGTGCAGGCGCGAGCCCGGCAGGAGCATTTGGAGGCCCGGCTGGCCGAGTTGGACGGGCAGCTCTCGGGTGCGGCCGAGCCGGCCGTGTTGAGCCGGGAGTTGGCCGAGCACGCCCGGTTGCGGGGCGCGCTGGAGGAGGCGGCGACAGCGGTCCGGGCCGGCCGCGAGACCGCTCGACAGGCCCGGGCCGCTGTGGACGCCGCCGAGGAGCGGCTGCGGTCGGCGTGGCGGGCCTTTGACGCCGCCCGTGACGGGTTGGCCCGGTTCGGCCCACCGGCGACCGACCGGGACGACGTGGCTGCCGCGTGGGGGGCGCTGACCGAGTGGGCTACCACCGAGGCGGAGCGCCGCCGCGCCGAGCGGGCCGGTCGGGCCGCCGCCGTGGCGGAGGCCGAGTCGGTGGCCGACGGGGTTCAGCTGGCCATCGCGGGCATCTTCGCCGCCGCCGAGGTGCCGGTCGGGGACGACCCGGTGCACGCGGCGACGGTGGCGGTGGAGCGGGCCGACGCCGACCGGCGGCGGCTGCACGAGCGTCGCGAGCAGGCCGGGACGTTGCGCGAGCAGCGGGCGGGGCACGAGCGGGAGGCGCAGGTGGCGCGCGCGCTCGCCGGGCACCTGCGGGCCAACAACTTCGAGCGGTGGTTGCTGGCCGAGGCGCTGGACCTGCTGGTCGACGGCGCGTCGGGGATCCTGCGCGAGTTGTCTTCCGGGCAGTACGAGCTGGTGCACGACAAGGGCGAGTTCGTGGTGGTCGACCACCACGACGCGGGGCTGCGTCGCGGCGTGCGCACCCTCTCCGGGGGTGAGACGTTCCAGGCGTCGCTGGCACTGGCGTTGGCGCTCTCCGAGCAGTTGGCGGGGATGTCCACCACGGCGGCGAGCCTGGAGTCGATCGTCCTGGACGAGGGTTTCGGCACGCTCGACGCCGCCACCCTGGACACGGTGGCCGCGACACTGGAAAACCTGGCGGCCCGGGGCGATCGGATGGTCGGCGTGGTCACCCACGTGCCGGCGTTGGCCGAGCGGATCCCGGTCCGCTTCGAGGTGCGCAAGGATGCTCGGTCCGCGCGCGTGGAGCGGACGGGCCGGTGAGCGCGAGGAGTGCAGCGCGGATGGGACGGTCCGGCCGGTGAGTGACGCCGCGTTCTTCGTGGATTCGTGGGATCCGGCGTACGGGGCGTCGTTCGAGGCGTCCGCCGCCGGGCCGGCCGCGCCGAGCAGCGCCCAGGTCGACGCGGATGTGGAGTTGCCCGCCGTGGACTGGCGGGCCATCGGGGTACGCCCGGGGGTGCGGGCGCCCGACGTGGTGTTGCTGGTCGACGGGGTTCGCCGCATCGACGCGAGCATCTGGACGGCGGAGACCGACGGCCTGTCGTTCCCCGGGTTGGCCGCCTCGTACGCGGCCGGCGTGGTCCGGTGTGACCTGGGGCGGGGTGCGGCGCAGTTGGCGGGCACACGGGTTGCTCGGGGCCTGTTCACGGCGAGCCCGTCGGCGCAGGATGTGGTGGCGGGTGCGATCCGTTACCCGGTGCACCGGGTGGGTGGCACCGGTGAGCTGGCGAAACTGCCGGCCGCCGTTCAGGGCCCGCTGACCGCGTTGGAGGTGGCGGTGTCCGACGCCGCCCGGGTCGACGGTGACCTGTTGGTGGTGGACGGCCCGCTGCGCAGTCGTCGGCAGTTGCCGCGCACCCTGGGCTACATCAAGACGCAGCACAGTCAGTACCTGGATGCCCGGCTGACCGCTGTGGTGACGGGTATGGCGTCGGGTGAGCGCTCCCCGGTGTTCCGGCTCGGCACCGCCTGGGGTGGTTGGTCGTGGTATTTGCGGCTGCCGGTGGCGATCGGCGCGCCGTGGGCGGGCGTCGTTCGGGTGGAGTGCTCTGCCGACCTGCCCGTCGAGGCGGCGATCGAGCTGGCCGACCTGTCGCTGGTTACCCTGCCGCGTTTCGCTTCCACCCCGTACAAGGATCCGCGGGCCCCGCAGAACCTGATCCCGATCGCCGGCCTGGAGCGCCGGCTGCGGGCCCTGCTCGGCGATTCCCGGCTGCTGCACCGTGCGTTGACCGCCGCGGCCCGCGCCGCCCGATGAGCGCGGATACTGGTTCCGGTGGGGCGTAAACGGGCTGGTGACCGGGTGGTCGAGCAGGTGGACACCGGGCTGGCGGAGCTGGTGCCTGATCCGGACCGGGCCGGCTCGTGGACGCTGCTGCTGGACGGCGCGCCGCAGTCGCACGTCGACCTGACCGACCCCACCCACCTCGAGTTCGAGTACGTGCGACGGTTGGCCGCCGCCGTGGATCTGATCGCGCCGGCCGGTGCGCCGCTACGCGTGCTGCATCTGGGTGGCGGCGCGCTGACCCTGCCCCGGTACGTCTCCGCCACCCGACCCGGATCTACCCAGCGGGTGTCCGAGGTGGACGGTGCGCTGGTGGAGCTGGTCCGTCGGGCGTTGCCGTGGCCGTCCGACGCCCGGTTGCGGGTCCGGGTGGAGGACGCCCGGGCGGTGCTGGCGTCCACCCGGGAGGCCAGCTACGACGTGGTGGTGGCCGACGTGTTCGCCGGTGCGCGTACGCCGGCCCACCTCACGTCGGTGGAGTACGCGGCCGAGGTGGCAAGGGTGCTCCGCCCCGCTGGTTGGTACCTGGCGAACCTGGCCGACGGCCCGCCGCTGCGGCACGCCCGTGGGCAGGTCGCCACCGTCCGTTCGGTGCTGCCGCAGGCATGTCTGGTCGGGGACGCGGCGGTGCTGCGTGGGCGCCGGTACGGCAATCTGGTGCTGGTCGCCGGGCGGTCCACACCGCCGGTGCCGGCGCTGACCAGACGCGCTGCCGGCGACTGGTTCCCCGGCCGGGTGGTGGCCGGCGACGACCTGGACCGCTTCGTCGGTGGCGCGCAGGTGGTGCGGGACGCCGACGCGACCGGCTCCGATCCGCCACCGCCGGGGCTGTTCTCGGTGCGCCGCTGACCGTCCACTCGGCAGCGGCGGGGAAGTTTTTTGGTCGTTTGTTGATCCGCTGGGGCCGGCGCTGCGTACCACCGGGCGGCCCACCTCGTGGGCCGGCGTTGGTCACGGACATCCCGGAGGTCTGCATGCACGCGGTGGCGGCCGGTTGGCATGGCGACGCGGTACGCGCTGACTGGTTGTCGGCGCGACCCTCGTCACGGTCAACCTCGTCTGCCCGGGGGGTCGACTCGCGGGCGACGCCTCGCCAGAATGGTCCGGTGACGCCGCGACCGGCGCCCGGGCGCCATCAGGCGACGACAACCGAGGCCAGCCACTCCGACCAGTTGATCCGTCAGCTCTATGCCGAGCACGCCGGCCCGTTGCTGATGTTCGTCATGCGCCTCACCGGTGGGGACCGGCAGCGCGCGGAGGACATCGTCCAGGAGACGCTGCTGCGGGCCTGGCGCAACGCGCACCGCCTGGGCACCCAGGGGCAGGGTTCGCTGCGGCCGTGGTTGGTCACCGTGGCCCGCCGCATCGCCATCGACGAGCACCGCAGCCAGGAGGCCCGGCCGCCGGAGACGTACGACCGGGACCTCACCGCGTTCGCCGAGGCGGACAGCACCGACCGGGTGCTGCGGACCATGACGGTGGCGGACGCGCTGCGTACGCTCAGTCAGTCGCACCGGGAGATCCTGATCTCGACGTACTTCCGGGGGCGGACGGTGCCGGAGGCCGCCGAGGAGTTGGGCCTGCCGCTCGGCACCGCCAAGTCGAGGGTCTACTACGCGCTGCGCGCGCTGCGCACGGCTCTGCAGGAGCGGGGGGTGACAGAATGAGCCGGCCGGACCACATGGACGTCGCGGCGTACGCGCTCGGTGTGCTCGACGAGCAGGACACTGAGCGGTTCGAGGAGCATCTCGCCACCTGCTGGGCGTGCGCGGCCGAGTTGGAGACGATGGTGCCGGTGGTCGGGCTGCTGTCCGACATCGACGGCGAGACGATGATGGCGCTGGAGCAGACGGCGACCGACCCGGCCCTGCTGGACCGGACGCTCGGCGCGGTCCGGGCCGACCGGCGGCGTACCCGGTTTCGTCACATGCTCGCGACGGCCGCCGCTGTGGTGGTCTTCGGCGGTCTGACCGGGTACGGCTTCGTCAGCGTGACCGGCAACGACCAACCGCCGGGGGTGCTCGCCGAGTCGACGCCGAGCGCGCCCGCCCCGCCGACGAGCGTGCCGACGGCCGCGCCGAGCGGCCCGGGTGTGGGCGGCACCGAGGTGGAGGGCGACCAGGTCGAGGCGACCGACCCGACCACCGGTGTGCAGACCACCATGTTCCTGGTGACCAAGGACTACGGCACCCGGATCAATTTCAGCCTGCGGAAGCTGCCCGGCCCACGTATCTGCCGACTGGTGGTGGTGCGCAAGAACGCCACCACCGAGGTCATCTCGACCTGGTCGGTGCCGGAGGGCGGCTATGGCACCAACACCCGGCCGCAGGGTCTCGAACTGAGCGCCTCTACGTCGGCTCTGCCGAAGGACATCAAGCAGCTCCAGGTGCAGTCGGTGGATGCCAACGGCGTGGCGAGTCCGCTGGTCACCGTACCCATGTAAGCGCGCTTACCGCATCGGCGCCGGTCATTGTCACAATGGCCGGCGCCGATCCGTCGTTGAGGCGGAGGGTCCCCTCGCGGGGGCGTACGCATGGTGGCCCGAAACGGTTCAATCGGTTTACGTGAAATTGACCACTGTTACTACTTCAACCTTGACAGCCCTCCCGCCGTACCTATGGGTGAACTGTCAAGAATGAGGAGGGCACGTGGCACAGATGAAGCGGACCGTCATCGTCGCGAGCGCGATGGTCGCACTAACGGCCTGCGCTCCCGCGGGTTACGACGGGGCGAACTCGAGCGCGGCCGAGCCGGTCGCCGTCGCCGCGGCCGAGCCCACCGCGACGGTTGAACCTGAGGCCTCGGCTTCCCCGGAGGCGCCCGCCGCCGACGCCCCGCCCGCGGACGTCGACCTGACGGAGAAGTTGGTCGGTAAGAGTGTCGCCCGGATGGGCAAGGTGGTCACCGACCAGGACGGCTGGATCCTGTACCGCTTCGACAAGGACACCGCCGACCCGCCGTCGTCGAACTGCGTCGACAAGTGCGCCGAGGTGTGGCCCCCGGCACTGACCGACGGCAACCCGGAGCTCACCGGCGTCTCCGACGACAAGGTCGGCAGCGTGACCCGGCAGGACGGCACCCGTCAGCTCACCATCGCCGGCTGGCCGGTCTACCGCTACATCGGTGACAAGAAGCCCGGCCAGTGGAAGGGCCAGGCTGTCGGTGGCACCTGGTTCGTGGTCCAGCCGGACGGCAAGAAGAACCTGAGCTGCCTGCCCAAGGGCACGCCCAAGGCTGTCGCACCGCCGGCGGACAGCGGCTCGAACGACGCCGGCGGCTCGGGCTACTCGTACTGAGCCTGGTCGCCAACGAGGGCACGGTGGTCGGTCGTCGCCGGGGAGGGCGCGACCGGCCACCGCCGTGTCCGGGGTGGGTTCTCCGGCCAGACCGGTACGGCGGTCGCCAGCACCCACCCTGACCTGGCAGAGTGGCGGGGTGACCGCTACCGAACCCGCCGCGACCAGGGTGCTGCGCCCACCGGTCGGCTATCGGCTGACCGCCTCGGTCCGCGCGCTCACCTTCAGCCCGTACGACCCGTGCGCCCGGGTGGCTGCCGGCACCTTCTGGTGGGCCACCCGCACCCCGGATGGTCCGGCCACGCTCGCGCTGCGACCGGCCGGCGGCGAGTTGCTCGCCGAGGGGTACGGGCCCGGCGCGGAGCACGTCCTCGCCCGCGCCGACGCGATCGCCGGGCTGCGTGACGACCTGACCGGCTTCACCGAACTGGCAGCGGCGCACCCGCTGGTCGCACGGCTGGCCCGGGAGCACCGGGGCCTCCGGATGCCCGCCACCGGGGAGGTCTTCCCCCGACTTCTGCGCGCGGTCTTCGAGCAGAAGGTCACCGGCAAGGAGGCCTACCGGGCGTACTCGGCGATGGTGCGGCACTTCCGGGAGCCGGCTCCCGGCCCGTTGCAGCCGCTGCTCCTGCCGCCCGAGTCAGCCACAGTGGCCGCGGCCCCGTACTGGGTGTTCCACCCGTTCGGGGTGGAGCAGCGCAGAGCTGACACGCTCCGTCGCGCCGCGGCGCTCGCCGACCGGCTGGAGCGCAGCACCGACTCCGCCGACGCCACCCGCCGGCTGACCGCGATCCCCGGCATCGGCCCGTGGACGGCCGCGGAGGTGGTGCGGATCGCGTACGGCGACCCGGACGCTGTCAGCGTCGGCGACTACCACATCCCGAACACCGTGGCCTGGGCGCTCGCCAGCGAACCGAGGGGCGACGACGCCCGGATGATGGCCCTGCTGGAGCCGTTCCGGGGTCACCGGGGCCGGGTGTGTCTGCTGCTGGAGGCGGCCGGCATCCGGGCACCGAAGTACGGCCCGCGCGCCCCGATCCGCTCGTTCGCCCGATTCTGAGTCGCTCCGGCGCCAGGGTGTTCAGCGACCCACGCAGAGCCGGCGCAGGGTACGGCCGAGCCACCAGGCGTACGTGTGCTGCACCGCCCGAACCGCAGGGCCTCCGGCGCGGGTGAACCAGCGGTCCGGAAGGCTGAACGCGCGGACCTCGAACCAGACCGCGCCGGCGTCGTCGCGGACGACCTCGAACGCCTCCTCGCCCCGCTCCGGATGGCCGTGCAGGGTGCCGTAGCCGAAACCGGCGAGCGTGGGCGAGTCCGCGCTCCAGACCACCTGGCACGGCCCCCAGACGCGGGCCGGGCCGACGCCTAGGCCGGAGGTCACCAGCGCACCGGTGATGGCCCGCGGCGAATCGGTGCGGATCCGGACGCCGGCGGCGCGGTGCAGCCGCCAGCTCAGCACCGCGTCGGCGGCGGTCTCGAAGCAGCCGCCGGGCAACGGATACCGGTGGCGCAGGTGGTGGTACCCGCCGGGCAGCGGCCCGTGCCGGGTCGACCCCACCTCCGGGTACGTCAGCTCGGCCACCGTTGCCCCCTCGACCTCGACCTCGACCGGACACGGGTCAGGGTACGGCCGGCGCGGTCGGGCCGCCCGTCGATGGCACCGGCGGCTGTGGTGTGCTGCCCCGATGAACGCCGAGGCGAGCATCGTTCCGGCCGGTGTCGTGGACGCCGGCGAGATCCTCACCGTGCAGCGCGCCGCGTACCTGAGCGAGGCGCAGCACTACGCCGATCCGTTCCTGCCTCCGCTGACCGAGACGTTGGACGAGGTAGTGACGGTGCTGACCGGCCCGAGCATCGTGCTCGTCGCCCGGTTGGGGCACCGGCTGGTCGGCTCGGTGCGGGCCCACCTGGACGGGGACACCGCGCACGTCGGCCGCCTCTCGGTCGCCCCGGACCAGCAGGGGCGGGGTGTCGGGGCGCAACTGCTCACCGCCGTCGAGCGGGCCTGCGCCGGCCGGGCGGCCCGCTTCACCCTGTTCACCGGCGCGGACAGCGCACGCAACCTGCGGTTATACCAGCGGCACGGCTACCGGATCGTGGCGCACCGCCCGGACCCGAACGGCATCTCGTTGGCCGTGCTGGAGAAGCCGGCCGTCAGCTCCGCTCGCAGCGACGCCTGAGCCCGTCGGCCTCCATCCGCACGTAGCGGCGGAACAGCCCGCCGTAGAGCCAGCCGATCAGGCCGGCCAGCGGGCCGGACTGGTTGATGACCAACTCGACGCGGGTACGCCCGTCGGGCAGCGGCAGCAGCCGGTGCTCCCCCGTGGTCCGCACGCCCGGCGCCTCGGAGGCCCAGACGAACTCCCGCCCCTCGGTCAGCTCGGTGACCCGCCAGAGGGCCGGCCGCAGCTTCGGCTGGGTCAGTCGTGCTGTCGCGCCGACGTCCAGCGGCCCCGGCTCCCCCCGCTCGGCCCGGGTCACCGAGTCCGTCCACTCGGGCCAGCGGGGTACGTCGACAAGCACCGCCCAGACCTGCTCGGCATCCGCGGCGATCTCGGTATCGGCCTCGAACCGCATGGTGTTCCCCTCCCCGGCGGCGCCGCTCGGCACCGCCACGGGTGCAGACGAGGCCGCCGGGAGCATTGTGACAGCGACGTTCAACGCCGTCCGTCCCTCCTCAGTGGAGGTACTCGGGCCCGGCGCCGGGCAGTTCCCGGCCGCACCCCGCGGCCGCGCGGATCAGGCGGCCTCGCGCAGGTCGGCCAGGGTGAGCGGGGTACGCCGACGCAACAGCTCCTCCAGCTCGGGCACCGAGCCGACCTCGCCGAGCACGTTCCGGCCGCCGCCGAACCGCTCCGGGTAGCGGCGGGTCAGCCGGAACCGGTAGCGGCCCCGGATCAGCTCGACGCTCACCCGCCACCGCCCGCAGCAGTCACAGACCCACTCGGACACCTCGCGAAAGTAGCTCTGACCTGGGGTTATTCGATTCGCCCGGTGGGGACGAGCGACGCGTAGGGGGACACGCCGCCCCGCCATCCACGGTGATCTGCCTCACGACTGTCGGCACCGTCTGATTGACTGGTCGGCGTGGACCTGCCGATCAACCCGCCGGTCGAGCCGATGCTGGCCAAGAGCGTTCCCAAGCTGCCCACCACGCCCGGGGTGACCTACGAGCCCAAGTGGGACGGGTTCCGGTGCATCGTGTTCCGCGACGGCGACGAGGTCGAGTTGTCCAGCCGGGGCGGCAAGTCGATGACCCGCTACTTCCCCGAGGTGGTCGAGCAGGCCCGCCGGCAGTTGCCGGAGCGCTGCGCTGTCGACGGGGAGTTGATCGTGATTCGGCGCGACGGGCCGAGCGGCCAGCCCCGGCTGGATTTCGAGCTGCTGGCCCAGCGCGTCCACCCGGCCGCGTCCCGGGTGAAGATGCTGGCCGAGACCACCCCGGCCGACTTCGTCGCGTTCGACCTGCTGGCGATCGGTGACGAGGCACTGCTCGACCAGCCCTACCCGCGCCGCCGGGAGCGGCTGGTCGAGGCGCTGGCCGGGGTGCGCCCGCCGGTGCACGTCACCCAGGTCACCACCGACCCGGACACCGCGCGCCGCTGGTTCGACGTCTTCGAGGGCGCCGGCCTGGACGGTTTGATCGTCAAGCCGGCCGACCTGCCGTACGAGCCGGGCAAGCGACTGATGTTCAAGGTCAAGCATGCCCGCACCGCGGACGCGGTGGTGGCCGGCTTCCGCTGGCACAAGTCCGGCCCGGTGGTGGGCTCACTGCTGCTCGGCCTGTACGACGACGCCGCGGTCCTGCACCACGTGGGCGTGAGCGCGTCGTTCAGCATGGCCCGCCGCGCCGAGCTGCTCGACGAGCTGGCGCCCTATCGGGACATTGGCGGCGAGCACCCGTGGGTGCACGGCGACCACGAGCGCGGCCAGCGCATCCCGGGTGGGGTCAGCCGGTGGACCGGCACCAAGAACCTGGAGTGGGAGCCGGTGCGCCCCGAGTTGGTGGTCGAGGTGGGCTACGACGCCATGGAGGGCGAACGGTTCCGGCACACCGCGCAGTTCGTTCGGTGGCGGCCGGACCGCGACCCCCGATCCTGCCGCTACGACCAGCTTGAGCGGCCGATCCGCTTCGACGTGGACCAGGTGCTGCGCGGCGATCCGACGGCCACCGTGGACCGAGCCGCCACCGGCTCGGCGTAGCCTGGCCGTCGACCCGATTCCGGAGGACCACGTGACCCGCACCGCCGACCAGCCTCGGATGGCGTCCAGCCGCCGGGTCCGTCGCACTCTGGCCGCCTTCGTCGTCGCCGCGCTGCTGACCGCCGGCTGCACGCTGCCGGCGTTCGCGCCGCGCACCGAGGTGGAGGGCGCGGCAGCCCCGACCGGCAGCGCACCGAACTGGAAGCCCTGCCCGGAGGTGCCCGACGAGTTGGTCGGGCGGGGCGCACCGAACATGCGCTACGAGTGCACCCGGATCGCGGTGCCCCGTGACTGGGGCACCGGCGGCGGGGCGAGCGCCGGCCCGGGCGCCGGGCAGACCTTCGAGATCGCCCTGCTGCGCGCCCGGTCCACCAAGCAGCGCGACCGGGTGGGCTCGTTGGTGATCAACCCGGGTGGTCCGGGTGGGTCCGGTGTCGACACCGCCGTCTACCTCTCCTTCGGCCCCCAGTTCGGCGGGCTGCCCGCCTCGATCACCGAGCGCTTCGACATCGTCGGCTTCGACCCGCGTGGGGTCTCCCGGTCCAGCCCGGTCAAGTGCATCTCCGACGCCGACCTGGACGCCAGCTTCGGTTTCGACCCGGACCCGGCGAGCCAGTCGGCATTCGACGGCTTCGTCGGCCTGAGCCAGCGGATCGGGCGCGGCTGCGGCGACCGCTACGGCGACCAGTTGCCGCTGTACGGCACCGAGCAGGCCGCCCGCGACATGGACGCGGTACGCGCCGCAGTGGGCGACGACAAGCTGACCTACCTCGGCTACTCGTACGGCACCCTGCTCGGTGCCACGTACGCCCAGCTCTACCCGCAGCGGGTGCGGGCGCTGGTGCTCGACGGCGCCGTCGACCCGCAGCAGCGGCTGGTCGAGGGCTCGGAAAGCCAGGCCCGCGGCTTCGAACGGGCCTTCACCAACTTCACCCGCTGGTGCGCGGCGAACGCCGGCCGCTGCCCGATCGCCCCGGACGCCCGCGCCGCCGTCACCTCGGCCATCGACAAGGCCAAGGTCTCCCCGGTACGCGGCGACGACGGGCGGGAGGCCACCGCCGGCTGGGTGTTCTACGCCGTCATCTCCTCGCTCTACACCGAATCCGGCTGGCAGGAGCTGGCCCAGGCGATCGACAAGCTGGCCGAGGGCGACCCGAAGGACGTGTTCCGACTCGCCGACGCGTACGCCGGCCGGGAGGACAACGGGCACTACTCGAACCTGTTCGACGCCAACCTGGCCATCAACTGCGCCGACGAGACGGAGAAGCCGAGCCGGCAGCAGATCCGGCAGTTGCAGTCCGAGTGGCGCGGGAAATACCCGCTGTTCGGGCCGGCGTTGGCGGTGGGCATGCTGAGCTGCGTCGAGTGGCCGGGCGGGCGGGACCCGTACCCGACCGGCAAGGCGAACGGCGCGCCGCCGATCGTGGTGGTCGGCACCACCGGCGACCCGGCGACACCGTACGAGCAGACCCCACGGCTCGCCTCGATGCTGGGCGTCGGTCGGGTGCTCACCTGGGAGGGCGAGGGACACACCGCCTACCCACAGACCTCCTGCATCACCAACGCCGTCGACGCGTACCTGATCGACCTGACCGTGCCACCGGAGGGGCAGCGCTGCCCGGCCCGCTGACCGGCTGGGTCGGCGGCAGTGGGGGCAGAGCGATCCCCTGCCGGGCGGCCAACTCCTCCAGCAGCGCCCGCATCCGGCGCACGTCGGCCTTGAGCTGCTCCTGCTCCTCATGCTCGAAGGCGTTGTCGTCGACGATCAGCCGGCTCGCGAAGTGCGCGGTGATCAGCGGGATGACCAGCAGGACCATTGTCGAGATGAGCAGCGCCGCCAACGTCCGGCCGGCCCAGGTGGTCGGCGAGATGTCGCCGTACCCGACGGTGGAGGCGGTCACCACCGCCCACCAGACGGCATCGGCCGGGCTGCGCTGCTCGACCTCCCCGTAGATGAAACCGGCCACCACGATCATCAGCAGGTACGAGGTGATCAGCGTGCGGGGCGAGTTGGCGAACCACACCAAAGCCCGGTATATCCACCGGAACGGCAGCAGCAGGAGCTCCATGCCGCCCCATGCTGCCCGTCGCCAGCAAGTTGCGCCGGCCCATCTGCCGCAAACTACCGACACCTGGCTTCTTCCACAGTGGACCTCACGCGGTTGAACGCCTTATCACACCCACGACATGAGATCTCAATGTCTACGTGACAAGACCACGTTCATCATCCACTTTTGCGATGCCGACATAGAACGCCGCGGCCATTGCCGAAAATTCGTTCGGATACGCCGCCATGCGTCGTCGCCCCTCCGTTGACCGCAACCAGGAGATGAGCCGGTCAAGGTACCCCTCGATCGGCCCCTCCCAGTCCGTGAAGTGATCATCCCGCAGGAGCGCCTCCAAGAATGCGAGGAAATCAGCCTCGGACGTCACCGTCTCGCTCAGCCGATCGAACTCGCCAGCAGCCTGCCCGGTCGACCCGAGGAAGTGGTCGATTTCCGAATTTCGTGAATCAGCGCCCAAGGCCCTGATCACCTCCGTTGACTCTACTCGTAGTTCCGTCCGACCCACAGCCAGCCAGCAGTGACAGGAAAACGATCAAGATCATCATATTCATCGTCGAGCATGTCTCGGATAGCTCTGGCGATAGATCCGAGATAGTCCCCTACATTTCGGTTCTCCCACTTCTCCCGCTGTTCCACCAGATCACTCCGTAATGCCACCACGAACTCAATCAGATCGTCGTGCGAGCGCACAGTCTCATCAAGGCCTACGTTCTCGCCCGATGCGTCCAAGAAAAAGCGGTCTACGTCATGCATCCCATCCCAATCTTTTGTGCCATGTCCGCTGCCACTTCGGATTTTTGGTCGAAGATTTGAGCGTGATCCGGTTACCACCATCGATCTCTGTGTTCTTTTTCCACTTCTTCTTCGGGTCGAATCGATCTTTGAAGACCTCACGCCCGGTCGCCCTTTTAGTCCTGATCGGTTTGTTGGCGATCTGATACGCCAGCAGGCGCCGGTTGTCGAGCGTGTACATCTTGCCATTCTCCTCGAAGACGCGAATGGCCGGGATGTTGAGGTTTTTGCCGCGCTTGAGATCCTCGGCCAGCTCGAGCAGTGTTCCCGGGCGATCACTGAACTGGTTTGAGGCCGAGTCCTGGGTGAAATGGATATCCCTCGCGTCCAGCTCACAGATCTCATCCGGACCGCCCTGATTGTGAACGAGGACGTCGGTGTCGCCGACCAGGACGTGATAGGTGTGGATGTCGTCGACAGTGAGGTTGTGCACCGTCGCGACCGCGCCATAGGCGACGACCGCGATGACGCTGACCCGAGCACCGTCCGGGCTCAGTAGCAGGTCACCCTGCCTCAGGTGCTCGGCGCGCAGCCATTCCTGCTGATTGCTGACCCAGAACGGGTGACCGTCGGTGGCGGTCACCGTGCCGTCGGCCATGCCGTCACTGTCGGAGTCGATGCTGATGTCGACCAGCGTTTTCTGCCCGCCGCCGGTGATCAGCGCGGTGACCGGCCGGGCGCCGCCCTTACCGGTCTCCGGGTCCGCCGCCCACACGACGTCGTCGAGGCGAATCTCCTCGATGGCCTTGTAGCTGCCGTCCGCCATCAGGACCTGGGTGCCGGGAAGGAAGCTGTTGCAGCCGCGGGGCGCTTTCCCCTTCACAGCCTTCTTGACCGCGCCGGCGCCACGAGCAGCTGTCTTCGCCTGCCGGACTCCCGGGACCATCGACGCGATACCCATGGCGCAGCCCGCAGTGTCGCCACCCGCGCAGGTCTTCGCGGTGTCGATCGCGCCTGCCACCGCCGACACGGCGGCGGCAGCGGCCGCCACCACCTGGGCCGGTGGTGGCAGTACCGCCGCCACCATGGCTATCCCGCCCGCGACCGCGGAGATCGTGCCCGCGTTGTTGACCACGGTCTTGACCGCCGACTTGGCAGCGCCGGCGACCGCGTTGCCGGCCCGGCTGGCGGCGCTCTTGATCTTTCCGAAGAAGAGGCCGTCCGGGTCGGCGAAGGTGACCGGGTTGTTGTTCGCGTACGCGAACGGGTGCATCCGCTGCGGGTCGTACTCGTCAGTCTCCGGGTCGACGGAGATGAACGCTCCGAGCGCCGCGTCGTAGAAGCGGGCACCCAACAGCGACAGGCCGGTCGGATCGCTGATGCCGCCGACGAAGCCCCGCTGGCCGGAGGGCCAGGTGCCGCCGGTGCCACCCGATCGGGCGTTCCCGAACGGGTCGGAGTATCGGACCGTGTCCACCCGGGTGACCGAGTTGACCGACCAGTGTGCCGAGTCGTGCTGGTCGGCGGCGAGCCAGGTCAGGTCCTTGGGGCCGGTCGCGGTGGACGCGGCCCGAGAGGCGACCGTGTCGCCGGCGTGCTCGTAGTACCGGGTCGCCGTGGTGTCCTGACCTTGGACGACCAGTTCCTGCCCGGCGACGAAGACGGTGGCCTGACCGTTCGGGTCGATCCGGGCGATCCGGTTGCCATCGGCGTCGTAGACCATCCGGGTCGTACCGCCCGGTCCGGTGATCTTCTGGAGTTTGCCCTGGGGGTTCCACTCCAGGTTCTCGGTGACCCCGTCGACCTTGCGGTAGGTGAGGTTGCCCGTGGCATCCCAGTCGTAGTGGTCCACCCGGCTGCCGGTGGTCACGGTCCGAACCGCGTGTGGCTGGGCGGCGTCGGCCGCGGCGTACCCGTAGTCGGAGGCGACACCGGTACGACGGTCGGTGACCGACTTGCGGGAACCGTCCGCGTGGTAGGCGTACGCCTTCCAGTACGGCGACTTACCGCCGATGCCGCCCGCGCTCGGATCCGCGGCACAGGCGGTGGCCGCCTGCGTCCACGCCTGGGTGAGCCGCCTCAACTGGTCGTACTGGAAGCACTGGACGTCACTGTCGCCAGGTCGAGGTTTGTCGTCGTTGTCGAGCGGCGTGTTCGCCATCGACAGGACGTTGCCCTCGGCGTCGTAGTCGTAGGAGAGGGCGGCGACGTTGTTGACCGACGCGTCCCGGTCGAAGTAGAACTCCTTGAGCCGACGGGTCGGGTCGTCGTAGACGTAGGTCTGGTACGCCTGCGGCTTGTTGTCGACCCCGAGGACGCGCTTCAGCACCTCGCCATAGGGCGAGTGGGTTGCGGCGTCGACGTAGACGGTGTTGGTTCCCGACGGGTACGACGTGCCCACGAGCCGGGTGACGTTGCCCAGGTCGTCGTATGTGCGGGCGATGACCTCCCGCTCCAGGGCACCGACCTTGGGAACGCTCATCCGGTCGGGCGATCCGTCTGCCTTGTAGGTGTACGTCGAGACGTACGTCCCGGCCGCCGTCCCCAGACCCGGCATCGCCGGGATGCGCGCCTCCTCGTCGGCGACCTGGTAGGCGTCGCTGTACTCGACGATCTCCCGGACGAACTGCTGTCCGTCGACTGTCGACACCTGCTTGGACAGGTGCCCCTTCGCCACAGTGTCGTACGCCCACTCGGCGGCGAGCTGGCCGTTCACCAGGCGCTTCTTCTGCCGTCCGAGGACGTCGTACTCGGTGGAGACCACGTCGTCGAGGTCGTTCTTCGAGGACGTGACGTCGTCGTTGTTGTCGTAGGTGAGGGTCGTCTCGCCCTTGTCCGGGTCGAGCGTGCGCACCTCCCGGCCGCGCAGGTCGTACCCGTACTGCCAGACCTTGCCGGTCGGGCCGGTCACTGTCGCCAGGTCGCCGCGCGGGGTGTACGTGTACTTCGTGGCGTCGTACCCGCCGCTCGGGGTGAGCCCGTGGAACTGCCGGAGCTCCGTGGTCCGGTCGTGGACGTCGCTGATGGTCGCGGTCGCCGTGCCGCCCCGCGGCGGGGTGACAGCCACCTGCCAGCCGTCCGGGTTGCCGCCGTAGCTGGTGACCGTCGCCCACAACTGGCTGTGGCCCGACCAGGTCCCCTCGTTGACGACCCGTCCGACGGCGTCATGACTCAGGACCGTGCGGACACGGTCCTCGCCCGGGTTCAGTTGCAGCAGCTCGTCAGCCGGTGCGCCGGTGACGTACGCCGGACCTGCACGATGCGCCTCCAGGCCCCGGTCGTTGTAACCGGTCGACTCGACCAGGCGCTGCCCAGCGAGGGATGCCTCCTGCGTCTGGACCGGCCGGTACAGCGAGTCGAAGAGCCCGATCTCGGATATGTAGGTCTCGTTGGGTCCGAGTCGCTTGGTGGTGACGGCGAGCGGCCCGTCGGCACGTACCCGGTAGCCGAACTCCAGGTTCGGTGTCTTGGTCGCCTTGGCCCGGCCCGGCAGCCACACCTTGGTGAGCCGCCCCAACGGGTCGTGTGCCAGGTCGGTGCGCTTGTCGTTGGCGTCCACCACCGACGTCGGCTCGGCCCAGGCCGGCTGTTGGGTGGTGGTCGTCTTGTGTTGGAGCGGGTTGAGGGTGACCGTCTGGGTGACCGGCCCCGGGCCCGCGGGTGTGTACGTGGTGGTGGTGACCCCACCCCGGGCGTCCGTCGCACTTCCGATCCGCCCGAGCGCGTCGTAGCTGCTCCGGGAGGTGGTGACGTAGACGGGTCCGCCGTTCCAGGTGTCGAGGGTGTCCTCGCGGGTCACCAGGCCCTTGCTGGGGGCGGAGCCGTGAGTGTCCGAGCCGTCGTGGTAGGTCTTCACGTCGGAGATGACGTCCGCCGGGCGGGTCACCGTCCCGCCGCACTCCTTGGTGACCGTCTCCACCCGGGACACTGCCGCCCGGATCCACGCGGTGCCGTTCTTGGCGTACGTGGTCGTGCTGCAGGTCTCGTCACCGGTACGGTCAATGTCCCCCAGATCGGACACCTCCTCCGGTTGCCCGTCCTTCGTGTCATAGGTGGTGCGGGTCTCCGTCCGCGCCCACTTGTTCGGCGCGAGCAACTTGCGGGTCTTCTCCACCGACGGGCCGGTGAGGTACGCCCGGTCGGTACCACCGGAGTGACTGCGCGCGGCCGTCTGGCGGGTCCAGTACTGCGTGGTGGACGCCTCGACGACGGTCGACCCGTCGAGGGTCGCCTCCTCGAGTGGAGAACCGGCCAGCGCCGCGTGGTCCGAGAACGCGTTGGTCTCGGAGTCGGAAACCTGTACGTTGCGCCGGCCACCGCCTGGCAGCGGCTGGTCGTGCAGGCCCCGGTAGAACCGCTTCTGGGTGGTCAGCGGTACGCCCCGACCCGGCTCGCCGACCTTGGTGACGACCTGGGAGTAGCCGCGCCACTGCCCGTACGTGCGGTGCTTCTTCTTGGTGAACTCGCCGTCGTCGTAGCCCCAGAGGACGGTCGTGCCACCCCCAGCGGTGCTGTACTCGTACCGCGTCGTGATCGCCGGCTGATCGGCGGTGCGGTCGATCTCGGAGATCTCGGTGACGACGTACTTGTGGAACCAGTCGCGCTTCGGATCCGTGTAGCCATCCGGGGTCCAGTACACGGGGTAACAGAGCCGTGAGTTGGTCTCCGGTGAGCCCGGCAGGTCGTTCAGGTCGCAGTCAGCGTCGGAGTAGGTGACGTGAATGTCGGCACCCGACTCGGTGCGGATGTTCTGGATCCGCCACCGAGAGAACAGGGGCGCCCCAGCCAGAACATTGGCGCGGTTGACCATCTCCACACCGGTGAACCGCACCGGCGGGTCGGTGACCGTGCCACCAACGTGCCCGGCGTGCACGATCTCCTTGAGCCACAACGACGCCGAACCGGCCACCTTCGGCGCCTTGAACTCATGGCCCAGGCTCCACGACTCGACGTCGGTGAAGGCACTGCCGTCACGTACCTGGGTGGTGATCTTCGTGAGTCGCTTGGTGCTGAAGAAGACCGGTGCCAGCTTGTCGGTGCAGGGCGCCGCGTCGCATTCCTTGTCCCACGGCACGTCCGGCCAGTTCGCCTTGACCGGCTTGCCATCCTTGTGGCACTCGGTCACCAGGCACCGGTCGGCGACGCTGAACACCACCCGCCCGGTGGCCGCGACGCTCGAATGGTTGGCGTGCAGCCCGTAGTCGATCCGCGTCAGGTATCCGCCCCGGGTGAACGACTGCCGGTTGTCCTTGTCGTCAGCCGCGCCGTAGTGACCGGTCTCGCCCTGGTAGTAGTAGCGGACCGTGTTGCCGTGCACGTCCACGGTCTTGTCGAGCATCCAGCGCCACGCCTGCTTGCAGGACGAGTCCTTGAAGGCGGTGGCGTGGCACTCCTCGTTGGAGTGGTTGCCGAAGACGGGGATCGTCCACCGCGAATCGGTCGCGGCGGCCTCGCCCGCGAAGAAGTAGCGGGTGCCGTCGGGCGTGGTGACCGTCCACCGCTCGGTCGTGGCGTTACCCGACGTCGCCGGACTGCCGTCCAACTGGATCCGCCAGTTGCTGTCGCTCTGGGCCCGCCAGACGCCCGTGGCGTCATCCTTGATCAGGGACGTGTTGGCGCCGTTGAGCGAGACCGTGACGTTCGGCGAGTCACCCTTCCAGCACTGGTCGTTGGTCTTCTTGTCCTTGTTGTTCGGATCCTTGCCGGCGACGGCGTCGCGGTCGTCCGTGCAGGTGGCGTAGGTACGCTCGATGAAGCCCGGCGCGTAGTCCCACCCGTCGCCGACCCACGACGCCTGATTGTTGGCGCCGGCCATCCGCCCGTCGACCACCTGTGACGAGTAGTCCAACGACATCTCCGGCAGCGGACCCTCCGCCGGCGGCAGGCGCAGCGGGTTCGAGTAGGAGAACGCTCCGGAGCTGTCTCCCGCAGTCCAGGATCCCGACGCCTTCAGGTCGGTAGCCTTGTAGTCGCCCTCCTCGGAGGACTCCTCGGCGGTGATGGCGAAGACCATCGGCGCCGCACCGGAGAGGTCGACAGTGGTCGACAACGTGCTGGTGGCCGGGTCGTTGGTCGCGTCGACCCGATCGGTCTCCTGGCACTCCGACCGCTGGGGGGTCGTCGCCGCGCAGGCCGGCAGCCGTTTGAGGGTCAGCCGCTCACCCCAACCCGCGCCGTAGAGCTGCCGGATCTCGGCGTAGTCGAAGGCCGCGTCGACCGTCCCGGCGTCGCCGTTCACCACTACCACCGGGCCGCTGACCCCGAGTCGGCGGGAGTGCTGCTCGTTCAGGAGTTCCACGCGCGCCTGGGTGGGGACACGCTTGCCGGTGACGGCCGAGGCCGTCACCGGCAGGCCACCGGCGAGCCCTCGCACCGCCGACGCCGACTGCCGATCGCCATCGAGCTGCCGCTCCCGCCGCGTCTCGGCGACCGCCAGCGTGGCCCCTCCCGCCTTCGGCCAGGTCGCGTGCTTCGGCCCCGCCCACCTGCCGCCGTCGTCCGGAAGCGGGGTCCGGTCGACCGGCACCCGGCGGACGGATTCCGCCTTGGTCGCCTTGACGGCGCGGTCGCCGGAAGGCACCTGGGATGCCTGAGCGGCTTGGGGCACTGTGAGAGTCGACGCCACCAGCACCGCGATGCTGCTCAGGGCGATTAACCGTCGGGGGCGGGAAAGGAGAGCGGGGGTACGCGACATGGCCTCTTCCTGACGGGTGAGAGGAGGAAAGGGAGGTTGGCAGGTGCGGCGAAGCCTGCGGCGTCCAGCCGCACCCTCACCCGAGATGGTCAGCCAGCAGCGAGATCAGCGATCCGGTCCGGATCGACTGTGGAGGTCCAGAGCCGAACATCGTCGACGACGCCGCCCAGCCGAGACATCCGCGTCCCACTCACATTTCCGTTACATCCGACGAGGGTGGGACCACTCGCCATCCAGGGCGAGGAGGGGCCATCCTGTTCGTCCTGCAGCACGCCGTCGACGTACAGACGGACCTTGCCCTTCGCCAGGTCGTAGACCCCGGCCAGGTGGGTCCACTTACCGAGCTCAGGGGCCTGCTGCGATTCGGCGATGTGCCAGGTAGGAGTCCCACCGGACGCGGAGGGCATCCCGAAGTGCCAGCGGTCGGGCCCCGGGTTGTATCCGAAGAAGAAGCCGGGAGCGGCGGTGGCGATCTGCGTGACGACCGAGTGATGGCCGGTCGTCTGGTCCAGCACAACCCATGCCGAAACAGTGAACGAGGCGTCCGTGCGAACCGTCGGTCCGGACGTTTCCGCGCAGGAGCCTTCGGCCAGTTCGAGCCCGAGCGCTCCGTCCCGACCAAAACCGCGATCGCGGGTCCACGCGTACGGGCCGGTGATGCTCAGGTCCCGGCCGTTGCCGGACCAGTCGGTCAGGTAGGTGGGCGTGTCGCTGGCCGGACCGTCCAGGGGCCACATCCCCTCCAGCTTCACCGCCGGGTTACCGCCGTGTACCGCCGCTACCTCGCTGGCGGCGAGGGCGCCCCGCCAGACACGAATTCCGGAAACAGAGCCCGTGAGGTGGTCACCGAGCACACCCGCATAGCGGGCGCACCCTACGGTCATCGGCCCGTTGGCCTGCCAGGGAGTTGCCGTCCTCGTGATAGACGAGACCGGCTTCCCGTTGACGTAGAGACTCATCCGGCTCGCCGCAGCGTCGTACACAGCTGTCACGTGTGTCCACCGGCCCACGTCGTTGGTTATCGCCGTGCCGCTACCGGTCCACTGGGAGTTCGAATTCTCGTCGTCGGCGGACTTCATCATGAGCGCCCAGTAAGGGACACCGGCCGACTGGCGTACGCCCAGGTACCAACCGCTCACACGGTTGCCGTTCTGCCCGAGGAACGTCTGGTTCGCAGTGCCGAGGGCCGTCACGTTCACCCAAGCGGCAACGCTGAAGGATTCATCGGTGCGGACAACCGGACCTGCCGCGGTGACGCACTGATTGCCATCGAACTGCATCGCCGAGTCGACGCGCCCGTACTGGTCATCGGCCCAGCGGGCGTCCTCGGGCACAGCGATGTCCGACGAGCGGCCGATGGCCTCGACGCCATTGCCGCGCATCTTCCAGTCGCCCACCAGACCTGCGGGCAGCTCGGTAGCAACCCTCGCGATCTGCCCCTCCGAGAGGAGGCCCTGCCATACGCCAACGTGGTCTATAGAACCGTGCATAGGGAACCAGGAAGATGCGGCACCACCTGCGCAGCCAATCAGGAGCCGGCCTTGAGCGTTCCATGGTGTGAAGGGAATAGCACTCTCGGCGGACAGTTGGCCGTTGAGGTAGAGCCGCATCACCCTGGCGACCGGATCCACGGTCGCCGCGACATGCTGCCACTGACCGAGTGGGGCAGGGGCAGAGGCCAGAATCCAGGCGTAGGACGGCTCCTGGACGTCGGCACTGGTCAACATCAACTCCCACCGGTCGTTGTCCCGGTGATACTGGAGGTAGACCGACGGTCGGACCGATCCAACCTGTGTGACGAGAGCACGGTTGTCGGACTTGTCGGTGAGCTTCGCCCAACCTGCAATCGTGAATTCGGCGTCGGTGCGGACCGTTGGCGACGTCTCCGCACAGCCCGTGCCGTTGAACGTCAACGCGGCGGTCGAGTTTGCCTTCCGATCTGGCCCGTAGCCGACCCCGCTGCCGAGCACCAGGTCACGACCCTGGCCGGAGTCGTCGAGCCCATCCCCGTCGAGCCGCCAAGCGCCCTGGGACTGCGCCTCGGTGATCCGGCCGGTGAAGAAGTTGAAAGCAGCCCGTGCGGAGTAGTTTCCAGCGTTGTCCTGCGCCCACACGTACACGACGGTGCGGCCGGCCTCCGGGGTGAACGTGATGGACGTCGTGCCCGTCGACGCCTTGAACGTCTGCTTTGCGTCGACACCAATGCCGTAGGCGAACTGCTTCATCCCGGACCGCGCGTCGGACGAGGTGAAGCTGAGCGTCACCGGTTGCCCGACGACCGGGGTTCCCGAGGTGCGGGTGACCACCGGGGTGGTGGGCCCGGTCCGGTCCACCCGGAAATAGCAGGCGCCGGTCCAACCGGTGGCGTCTGTGCCGTCCGTGCCGCGCATCCGCCAGTTGTAGTTGCCCTCGGCGAGCGTGGGAGCCGTCCAACCGCGCTCCACGCCCGAGTTGGTCCACGCGGAGGTGTACTCCGCCGGGCTCGTCGGGCCGTTCAGGTCGAACACGACCTTCACCGTGCCGTCAGCGTCGCTGGCCTTGCCGTACAGCGTCGGGGTGGCGACGTTGACCCACGGACCCGGCGAGGTCGTGCTGCAGTTGCCACCCGGCGCGGTCCGGATCGCAACCGGAGATGTCGGCTTGTGCTGATAGGTCACGGCCATCTTCACGTTGCTCGGGTCGAACTTCGCCCAGCGACCGCCGCTCTCGGTGCCCATCCGCAAACCGAACGTCATCGCCGCTAGTCCGTCGTCGGCGTTGTCCTGGATCTTCGCCTTGATCGCCGCCGCGTTGAACGCCACCCAGTTGGCCGACTGGCCGCAGTTGGCTTTGATCAACTTTGTCTGCAGGGCGCCGCCGTGCATCCAACGGCTCGCCATCCCGTTCCAACTGTTGGTGTAGCTGGACAGGTTTCCCGTCTGCCAGATGCCGACCGACTCGCCGGCGCAGTCGCCCGAGTGCACGGCGTACGCGTCGACGCTCGGCGTCCCGGTGAGTCGCTTGCCGGCGAGAGCCGTGGTGTCGAACTGGAAGTGCGACCGCCAGATGTCGGAGTGACTGTCCCAGTTGGACCCGACCCGAGCGACCTCCCGGGGCCAGGCCGATCCGGAGGTCCAAGCCGTGCCGGAGTTAGAGTCGTTCACCGGTGCCCAGCGAGACGGCTTCTTGTCGTAGGTAGGGTCGATGAAGATCGGGAAGTGGTCACTGGCCAGCATTTCTGGAGCTGCGGCCACCGTCATCGTCGTGTCTTTGACTCGTACCGAGACCGGAGTGACAGCAGCGGTCTCGGCCGGGCCGCGGACGCTGGAGCGGGCGTTCGGCGAATGCGCACCGCTCGACGAACCGAGCCCCGAACGTCGAGCCCCCGACGCCACGGGCGACAGAGCCGAATCCCAGGCCAGCGCCGGCGGCGCGGCGGCCAGCACGCCGTCGGGCCCGGAGATGACGAGTCCCCCGCTCCCGCTTGCCACATCAGCGGAGCCGCCCACGATGTACCGCGTCTCACGAACCGCCGGGTTCTTGGCTGCGGCTGCGGTCTTGACCACGAGCAGGTGGGAGAATCCCGACTTCTCGGCGCGGACGACCAGATCGACGTCGGGCAGGACATTGGGGTAGGTGATCGTGTCCCGGTCGATGACACCCGACGGAAGTGGACTCGGCCAGCCGAGCGAGAAGGTGGCGCCGGCGCCGGTCATGGTGGCGAACGCGCCCGCCCCGCCGGTTGAGAACACCACGTCGGCCGTCGACGCGACCGGGCGCACGAGGCCGTCGGCTCCCACCGCCAGCATCGTGTCGATCTGCCGCCAGGACCCGTTCCGCTTGGTCCAACGCGGCTCGGCCCACGACTCGAAGGTGAAGTCACCGGACGGCTGGGCGAAGACCTTGGTCGTCTCCGTTGCCGCCGCGAGCACCTCGACGGACGCGTCACACGACGTCGCCAAGGCCTGAGCGGCGCGCTCCGACTCGGCCGTCGGCAACACCCTGACCGCGCAGGAATCCACCTGCTCCGCGGCGGCGCGATCGGGCGGCCAGACCACTTGAAGCGTCGACGCCAGCAGCGCACAAGCCACAGTGGACATACGCCAGGCAGAACTAGTTGACGGCACTGCCAAACCCCCGTGAGGCAAAGTGATCAACGAATGTGCGGCACACGCTACAGAGGGTTCGGCCACGACGCCATGGGCCACAACGATCAATACATTCCATTAATGGGCTTCACCGTATGGCCGTCGGGTTACGTCGCAAGCCACCCCACAACGGTGAAATAAGTGCGATGCGGTGGATCGAAGGATGGCGAATCGACAGAAATTGAGCGGCCTCTACAGACCCATTCGCAGCCCTGTCACTATGAGATTCTCACCGGATGAGTGACGTGATCTTCCGAGTGGCGGTCCGGGCCGACCTGCCCGCCGTCATCGCCCTGCTCGCCGACGACGTCCTGGGCAAGGCCCGCGACTTCACCGAGGTCGACGAGGCGTACGAGCGAGCGTTCGCGGACATCACCGCCGACCCGCGCAACGCACTGATCGTCGCCGAGCAGGGCGGCGACCTCGTCGGCTGCCTCCAGATCACCTACATCCCCGGCCTCGGTCGGCACGGCGCCGAGCGGTCGCTGATCGAGTCGGTCCGGGTGCGCTCCGATCGGCGGGGTCAGGGGCTGGGCCGACAGCTGATGATCTGGGCCATCGACCAGGCTCGCGAGCGTGGCTGCGCGCTGGTGCAGCTCACCACAGACAAGACCCGCGCGGACGCGGCCCGCTTCTACCTGGGCCTCGGCTTCGTCGCCAGCCACGAGGGCATGAAGCTCGCGCTCTGAACCGGCGTCACGTTCACCGACGCTGGGCAGTGGGAGTAGCCCCGACCGGGTTACGTTCGCTGCCACCTGCTGATCCCGCTCGCCGGGTCCCTCCCCGACGGCCGGAAACGCACCGACCGACCCCACGACGGCCGGCCCGGCCATGGCCAGACGCGGTAGCGGAACTCCCGCTGTCAGTACAAACGCTGTGGAGCTGATGTCGTAGACGAGTCACAGTCGGCGATTCGTTTACGACATCAGCTCCACAGCGAGCGGCAAAGCACCGCACAGCGACGGCGTGGGCCAACGTCCGGCCACTACCCGGCAGCGTCAGCCGTCGACCACACGGCCGTCGCGCAGGACGAGCACCCGGTCGGCGAGGTCGATCAGGGCCGGGTCGTGCGTGGCCACCAGCGCCGTCATGCCGCGGGCGTGCACCACAGCGCGCAGCAGGTCCATGATGGATCGGCCGGTCTCCGAGTCGAGCTGACCGGTGGGCTCGTCGGCGATGAGCAGGTCCGGCTCGTTGGCCAACGCACGGGCCACAGCGACCCGCTGCTGCTGCCCGCCGGAGAGCTCGTACGGGCGCTGCGCGGCGTGCCCGCCCAGGCCGACCAGTTCCAGCAGTACCGCGACGCGCTCCTCCCGCTCCGCGGCCGGCACCTGCGCCAGCCGCAACGGCACGCCCACGTTCTCGGCGGCCGAGAGGATCGGCACCAGTCCGAAGGTCTGGAACACGAACCCGACGGTGCCCCGGCGCAGCCGCAGCAGCTCCGCCTCCCCGGCCGAGGTCACCTCGTGCCCGGCAACCACCACCTGGCCGCTGTCCGGCCGGTCCAACCCGCCGATCAGGTTCAGCAGCGTGGTCTTGCCGGCCCCGGACCGACCTCGGATGGCGACCAACTCGCCCCGGTTGGCCGTGAACGACACGTCCCGCACGGCGTGCACGGCGTGCTCACCGCGGCCGAAGGTCCGGCTGACCCCACTGACCCGGACCACCTCGTCGGAGTGCGTCGCTGGCGTACCGGCGAACCCGGCCGCGCCGGTCACCATCATGTTCTGCCGGCTCATGCCCGCGCCCCCCGCTCGTTCGAGGCCCGGTCGCCGGGCCGTACCTGCACATGGTCCGGCTCCAGGTCGAGCCGGACCCGCTCCTTCAGCGAGAGCGCGTCGACGAACGCCGCCGGCAGTTGCATCCGACCGTTGCGGTCCAGCACCGCGTACTCCTCGCTGACCAGCTCCGTGTTGCCGTCCGCGTCGATCCGCGCGGTCCGGCGTACCTCGGATGCGGTCCGGCCGTCGCGGATCGCGACGGTCCGGCGGACCTGCGTGGCCACGGCGTGGTCGTGGGTGACGACCACGATGGTCACGCCCAGTTCCGCGTTGATGGTGCGCAACGCCGCGAAGACCTCCGCGCCGGTCGCCTCGTCCAGCTCACCGGTCGGCTCGTCGGCGAAGAGCACCTCCGGGTCGTTGGCCACCGCCACCGCCACCGCGACCCGCTGCTGTTCACCACCGCTGAGCTGCCCGGGGCGCCGGTCCGCGCAGTAGCCCACACCAACCAGGTCGAGCAGTTCCCGGGCCCGCTCCCGGCGGGCCTTGCCGCTGCGCTTGCCGGCCAACTGCATCGGCAGCTCGACGTTCTCCAGCGCGTTGAGGTACGGCAGCAGGTTGCGTCCGGTCTGCTGCCAGACGAACCCGACCAACTGCCGGCGGTAGCTCAGCCGCCGTTTGGTGGAGAGCGAGAGCAGGTCGTAGTCGGCCACCCTGGCGATACCGGCGGTCGGAGTGTCCAGGCCGGAGAGGATGTTGAGCAGTGTCGACTTGCCCGAGCCGGAGGCACCGACGATCGCCACCAGCTCGCCCCGGTCGATGACCAGGTCGAGCCCCTGCAGGGCGACCACCTCCACCCCCTCGGTCTTGAAGATGCGCACCAGGCCGTCGCAGACGATGTGCCCGCGTAGGCGGTCCTGCCCGCCGGCCCGCTCGGCAGCGCGAAGCGCTGCCCGCTGTTGCAGGGCGGCCAGGTCAGGCACCAGTGGAGTCTGGGCGGTAGCAGTCATCTCAGCTCTCCTCTCCGAGCCGAAGCACCTCTCCGAGGCGCAACCGGCGATTGTTCAGGGCCTCGACGGCGACCGCGAAGCCGAGGGCGACCGCCCCGAGCGCGAGCACCGCGGCGACCAGGCTGGGCTCGAACGCCACCCGGACGGGCACACCACTGGTGAACGCGGACAGGCCGAGCACCGGGTTGAGCAGTAGGGGCAGTACCGCACCGACCAGCGCGCCGGTCAGCACCGACACCGCCACCAGCGGGGTCAACTCGACAAGCAGCAGCCCTCGCCACTGCCGGCGGGAAAGGCCGAGGGTGCGCAGTCGGGACAGCACCTGGCCCCGGGCGCGCGCGCCGGCCAACACGGTGAACGCGATGGCCAGCAGCCCGAGCACTGTGCCGCCGCCGGCGCCGGCCACGAACCCGAAGGCCAGCACACCGTTCGCCCCGCCCTCGCCAAGGTCCCGGCGGACGTCCGCCCGGGTGTCGACGGTGACCCCGATCATCCGTTCCCGGCCGGTGACGGTGCCGTCCCGCTGGTAGCGCTCCTGCCCCTGGTCGCCGGCGACGCGCAGCGCCTCGGCGTCCAGCGAGTCCCCGGCGATCAGCAGGCTGGTCGGCACGGGTGTGGTGGTACGCGTCGGCAGGGCCTGCCAGGGCAGGACCACGAACCGGCTGGCGTCCGCCGCCAGCATCGGGAAACCGTCAGCGGTGCCGGCCACCCGGAACTCGTACCGCTGGCCCTGCACCGAGATGAAGGCCGAGTCGTCCAGCCCGGCCTTGGCCAGGTCGGCGGCGACCGCCGGTGAGACGATCGCCGGCAGCGGACCCGGGCCGGGCGCGGCGGTGCGCAGCGCGGCCGGAATCGACAGGTCCACCTGTGAGTCGTGGGCCACCTTGTCCAACCCCGACCCGTCGATGAGCAGCACGTCCGTCTGCCCGATGAAGGCGTCGGTGCCGACCTCGTCGGACGCGAACCGCTCATCGTCCTCGTACAGCACCCGGGTGACGGCCCGGACCCCCGGCAGGCGGCCCAGCTCGTCGATGGTGTCGGGTGCGAAGCGCTCCCCGCGGATCACCGCGTCGGCGGGCACGATCTGCGCGGCGGCCCGTTCCCTGCTCGCGTCGACGCCGGCGGCCACTACCGCGCAGAACGCCGCGGTGCCGATGGCCAGCACCACAACGACCAGCGGGGCGGCGACCGCAGCGCGGCCGGCGCGGGCCGTGCCGAGGAAGGCCACGCTGCCCCGGGTCCGCGCGGCAAGCCGGCTGACCAGCAACAACGGCCAGGGGTACGCGCGCAGCGCCAGCACCGCCGCCGCGACCGCGAGGAGCACCGGCACCGACACGAGCAGCGGGTCCACCTCGCCGAGGGTCAGACCACGCCGGCGCAGCAGCACCGCCGCGAGCCCGGCCAGGAGCAACAGGGAGACCTCGACGGTGAGCCGACGGGCCGACGGGCGCACCCGGATCAGGTCCCGGCGAGCCGCTCCGCCAACCGGTACGGCAAGCGTCGCCAACGGCAGTGCCAGCGTGACCAGCACGGTCACGCCGATGACGTACGGCGTGGTCGGATCCGGGGCACCGGGGAACAGCGTGCCCAGCCACCAGCCCAGCACGGCGGCGACCGGCACCACCAGCACCGACTCGGCGAGGCTGCGCCGGGCGCCGGCGGTGGCCCCACCTCCACGGGCGCGCAGCAACGCGAACTCCGAGCGACGTCGTCTGGTGGCGAGGCTGGCCGCGAGCACGATGAGCCCCGCCAGGGTGGCCAGGACGCCGGCCGCGATCACCGCGAGCAGCGTGCGGACGGCGTCGATCTGGGCGGCGAACGCGCGCAACGGAACGTCGGCGCCCTGGGTCAGGGTGAGCCCCGTCGGCTGGTTGCGCTGCATCACCTGCAGGCCGTCGATCATCTTGTCCAGCTCGCGTGCGTCGATCCGGTCGACGCCCAGTCGGTACCGCCAGTTGGACTGGATCGCCCAGCCCTCCGCGGCCCGCTTGTTGAAAGGCGACTGCGCGACGACGCCGACGATGACGAACGGCTGCCCATCACCCTGCGGTTCGATGATCCGCAGTAGCTGTGGGAGCCCGTCCCAGATGCCGTTCGCGCGGTCGACGGGGCGGAACAGCCCGGTAACCACCAGCGGGTCACCGTTGATGAGTCTGCCCTTGTCATCGGTTCTGCCGATGCGCAGTTGGCTGCCGGCGCGCAGGTTGAGCTTGCGGGCCACGTCGACGTCGAGCGCCACCTCGATCGGCCGGTCGGGAACGTAGGTCTCGCTCGGCCACGCCCCCTCGACGAGGGTGCTCGCGCCCTGGATGTCGGGCATGGCCCGCAGGCCCATGTCGACCAGCAGGTTGCGGGCTGCCAGGTCCGGTCCGACCACGCGGGCCTCTGCGGTCTCGACGCTGTACCACCGCTCGGTCACCGCCGAGCGCACCGGCGGCGGCATCTCCGCGGCCAGGGCATCGAACCGTTCGGCGGCGTCGCCCATCGCCGTCCGCCGCGACGTCGCGGGCTCAAGGCTTGTGGTGTACGAGATGTCCCGGCGGGCGGCCGGCTCGCTGTTGAGTTGTGCTCGCAGCCCCTGTTCGGCGAGCCGGTTGACCAGCCGGGGCACTCCGCTGATCAGCAGCGTGACCACCAGGGTCAGCACCGCCAGCAGCAGAAACTGCCCCCCGTACGCCCGGACCCGCCGGACGGCCGCCCCGACGCTCATCGTTCTCCCCCGATTCGCAGCTGCACCGCCGCCACCCGCTGACGGATGCCGGTGGCGATGAACGCGCTGAAGGCGAGCGCCGCCAGCAGCAGGCCGACCGCGGTCAGGCCGATCGGCACCCAGGGCAGCACGAACGCCGCCGGGGGTGTCGGCCGGCCGGCGGCCGGGGTGAGGATGACCAGTGGGGCCATCGTCGCGCCGACCGCGGTGCCGAGCAACAGCCCGACGCCCACGCCGATGCCGGCGAGGAACGTCTGTTCGGCGAGCAGCGCCCGGGCCATCAGCCGGGGCGTGGCGCCGAGGGTGTGCAGGACCGCGAACTCGCCGAGCCGACGCCGGGCGGTGGCCCACACGTCCACCATCAGGCCGACGAGGGCGAGCAGCACCGCGCCGAGCGCGGCGGCGAGCATGCCGGTGCGCGAGCCGCGCCAGTACGGGTCGTCGGCGGCCGCCTCGATGGCCGCCTCCCGGTTGAGCACTGTGACGCCCGGGAGCGCGCTGACCGCCTGGGCGGCGGCGTTCGCGTCGGCGGCGCCGACCCACCATTCCGGTACGGGTCGCACCGCGCCGCTGCTCCGGATCATCGCGTCGACCGCGGCCGGAAGGTCCAGCAGGACGCCTTCGCCGGTGGTGGCCGGCACGGAGTCCAGCTCGCCGACCAGGTGAACCGGCAGCGTCGCCCCGGAGAGGGTCAGGTCGACGGTGTCGCCGACGCGCAGGCTCAGCGCGTTGCGGACCCCGGGCGTCATCAGCACCGGGATGGGCTTGTTGTCTCCGCCCGGCACGACAGCGAACCGGGTGGGCGGCTGGTAGGCGAACTGCCCGCCGGGGATCACGTCGACCGCGCGGGCTGCGGCGAACCCGGCGCCGGTGGTCCGTACGGGCATGGGCTCCTGCCCGAGGGCGGTCACGGCCCAGTCGCCGCCCAGTTCGGTCGGTTGCTTCGTGCCGTCGGCCTTGACCACCGTCAGCCCGTCCACCTGGAGTTCGTAGGAGTTGCCGGCGGCCAACCCACCGTCGGCCTCGAAGCCGGCCAGCCGTAGCCGCGCCCCGCCCAGGTCGGGCAGTCGCGCGGTGAACGGGGTGGCTCGGCCGTCGCTGTCGGCGTTGGCCGCCGGCAGCCGCAGGGCGAGCCCGTCGGGGGTGGTGAGCAGCAGCGTCACCGCGACCTTCAGCGACCGGGCGGCATTGCTCACCGGGGTACGGATCGTGCCGGTGATCTCACGCGCTCCGGCGGGCAGTTCGACGCCGGCTGGCTCTCCCCGCGCGCCGACCATCCTCCGGTACTGCTCCGACGCCGATCCGTCGGCGAGACGGTCGGCGAGCCGGACGACGCCCGGGGCGCTGGCCGGGTCGACAGCGATCACCGTCGCTGGCAGGTTCTCCCGTCCGACCCGGATCTCGTCCCGCCACGCCGGCAGTACCCGGTCCACGCTCGGCAGGGCGGCGATTTCACCGCCCCGGGTCGGCGGGGCGCCCCCGGTCCGTTCGGTCACCCGGAGGTCCGCGCCGACAGTGTGGCCGGCCTGCTCGACCTGGGACCGCTCGCCGGTGCTGATCAGCGACCAGGCCAGTGTGCTGCCACCGACGGCGAGGGCGAGCAGCAGCACCGGGCCGGCGTGGGGACGCCGGCCGGCCTGCCACATGCCGAACATGGTGGCGGTCCAGGGACGTCGGTCGACGAACCTCTCCGCGAACCGGGTGAGCGGCGGAAGCACCCGCAACGCCAGCACGGCACCGGCCAGCACACCGAGCGTCGGGGCGGCGACCAGCAGCGGGTCGAGCCCGAGCTGGCCACCCGAGCCGGCCAGCGGGGAGGCGTACCGGCGTAGCTGCACCCAGGCGAGCACGGCGAGCGCCACGAGCACGAGGTCGACGCTGGCGCGTTGGACGCTCGCGGCCCGGTTGGGCCGGGATCGGGCCGCCATGTCGGCGACGTACGTCCCGGCGCCCCGCAGCGTCGGCAGGACCATGGCGACGAGGCAGCCGGCCGCGGTGGCCGCTGCCGCCGCCCAGACCAGTGTGGTGTTGCCGCCGGCGGTGTAGAGGTCACCCGACCCGCCGGGTCGGATGTACCGCAGCGCCTCACCGGCGATCAGTGGACCGAGCACGGCGGCCGGGGCGACCACCAGGGTCGCCTCACGGGCGGCCAGGCCGGCCAACTGCCGACGGGCGGCGCCGCGGGCGCGCAGCAGCGCGGTCTGTGGGCGACGGTCCTCGTGCAGCAGCGCGGCGACCAGCACCAGCGCGTACCCGGCGAGCACCAGGATGAGCAGCAGCGGGGTGGCCAGCGACGAGCGACCCACCAGGTCGGCGCGGCCGATCCGGTCCAGCAGCTGCGGCATCTTGGTCACCGTCTGCCCGGAGCTGCCCAGTTGGGCGGCCTCGGGTACGGCAGTGATCGCCTCGGTGAGGGCTCTCCGAACGGTGGGCAGGTCGGCGGTGTCGACGGTGCCGAGGTCCGGTTGGGCCAGCCAGGACGCCGACACCGAGCCCGGGAAGGTGGCCGCGAAGTCGGCCGGGTCGAGCGTGAACGGCCCGTAGGAGGTGCCGGAACCGGCGCTGCCGGTCCCCACGCCGGGGGCCAGCAGCCAGTACGCGTCCGCCGGGTCGCGGGGCCGCCAGGTGCCGGCGAGCACCAGTTCCCCGCGTCGTTCGGTGGCCCTGTCGCGCACCGGGACGCGTTCTCCGACGGTCAGGCCGAGGGTGCCGGCGACCCGCTCGGGCAGGCTCACCTGGACGGGGTTCGCTCCGGGGGTGGGCCAGGCTCCGGTGGTCAGCTCCGCGTGGCTGGCGAGGTCGGTGAACGTGGCCAGGTTCGCGAAGACCGGTTCGTCGGCCGTCCGCGGGATCTGCCCGAGGTCGCCGGTCAGTTCCCGGCCGGTGCCGTATCGGGCTGCGGTGACACTGACCGGGACGCCGCCGAGCCCGGTGGCGAACTCGGCTCGGACCGCCTTGTCCCGGGTCGCGAACTCGGCCGCGTCCCGCCCACCCGAGCCACTGACCAGAAGGCCGCGCTCCTCGGCGGGCGAGGCGGCGACCAGTGCCCGCTGCCCGGCGTCCACCGCCCGACGGTTGTAGTCGGACAGCCCAGTCACCAACGCGACGGCGACGAGGGCAGCGATCACCGCCGCGACCAGCAACCCTCGCGCCTCGCGGGCCCGCCTCCACACCAGCTTCATCCGACGCCTCCCCTGGCCCTGACGGGCCGACGACCATCAAGACAGGCGACCTACCGGGAAAGGTTCGCGCCCGTTACATGATCGTTATTACGGGAGGGGTCAGCTCGCGCCGGCCAGTGCGCCTGGGCGACTAACCGCCACCTCGGAGGTTGCGGATGCCGAAAACGACCGCGCCGAGTACGAGCACGACGCCCAGGAGTTGAAGGCCCGGCGAGTCGTCGGCCTCCCCGTGCACGATTCCGGCGACGCCGAGGGCGACCACGAGAACGGCGGCGACGGTCAGGACGTACTTCATGGGGTTTCCTCCTCGACCCACTCCAGCAGGTCTCCGGGCTGGCAGTCGAGCACTCGGCACATCGCTTCGAGGGTGCTGAAGCGGACCGCCTTGGCGCGGCCGTTCTTCAGCACCGCCACGTTGGCGGGGGTGAGCCCGACGCGCTCGGCGAACTCTCCGACGCTCATCTTGCGCTTGGCCAACTCCACGTCGATGCGGACGACGATGGGCATCAGATCACCGCTTCCATGTCGGTCCGCAGGGTGGTGGCCTGCCGCAACAGCGCCCGCATCACCACCATGAGAAGCCCCAGCACGCTGACGCCCACCGTCAGCAGGAACAGCAGCAGCGGCAGCCCAGGGTCGTCGGCGTTGAACCCCACGTAGAGGAAGACACCTACGAGCACCACCCACGCGGCGGCGATGGCCCACACGATCGCGTCCACCCACTTCAGGGACGCTTCGGTGAAGATGCGGTCACTCTTGACCAGGCTGAGCAACTTCCACGTCGCGACGATGACGACCTGGACGCACAGCACCCAGAACACCGCCACGACAGTGGCCGGCCACCGGAGGTAGGCGTCCTGCGGCGATTCCGCGGCCATGTGGGCGAACTGTCCGGGCAGGGAGAAGGTCTGAAACAGGACCAGGACTCCGAACAGCACCACGAGGAAAACTCTGAGAGCGGCAACCGCTCGATGCTCCGTAACCATGCATCGAGTTTCGCTCGTTACCTATCGAAAGTCAATCGGTTGTCGGGCATTGACGGCCGCTCAGGACGACGTCGGCCCGGGTGCCGGCCTCGCCTTCTGGGGATAGAACGTCTCGTGACGGGCCAGCATGGCGACGAATTCACCGATCTTGCGCTCGCGGGTCTCCGCCCGCTTGACGGCATTGAGGCGATGGATGAGAGCGAACCGGTTGGCCTTGGTGAGCACGTCGAGCATGGCCTGGGCAGCGGGCTCGGCGGCGATGGCGGCGAGCAGGTCGGCCGGCACCTCCGCCTCCGACGGCGGGGCGTAGGCGGCCGCCCACCGCCCGTCCGCCTTCGCGGCGTCCACGGCGGCGCGGCCCGCCGGCAACATCCGCCCCTGCTCCTCCAACCGGGCCACATGCCCGACGTTGCGCTGGGACCAGGAACTGCGGGGCCGACGCGGGGTGAACCGGATCCAGGACGACTCCTCGTCCCGCTTGCGCGCCTGCCCGTCGATCCAGCCGGCGCACAGACCCTCGTCGACCGCCTGCTGCCAGGTCACCGTCGTGACAGTGCCACCCTTCCTGGTCAGGGCGAGCCAGACGCCGGGCGACGTGGCGTGGTTGGCCGACAGCCACGCGCGCAGGGCGTCGGCGTCCGCGACGATCAACTCATCCAGCTCTGTGCTCGCCATGACGGCAGGCTAACCGCTGGCGCCGACACCGCGGCTCCACTGGTCGGCCGGGCCAGACCGACGCGCGCCGATTCTCGAGGCTTCGGAGAGGACAATTTCGTCTGGCGTCAGACGATCTGACGTCGTACGATCGAGCCGTGAAAACCCTTCCTGCCCCCGAGCCGTGGACGGCCGCCCTTCCCGAGGCGACACCGCCACCCGACATGGCGATCCATCAACTCCCCACTGGCACCTACGAGACGCGGGCGGCCTTCGCCCTTCGCGGTGGCTCGTTCCGTGACAAGCGGCAGTTCGCCGCCACCGCCATCCTCGTGCGGCACCCGAAGGGCGACTTCCTCATCGACGCCGGCTTCGGAGCCGACGTCGCCGCGCACGTCGCCATGCAGCCGCGCTTCGCCCGCGCCCCCTTCCAGAGCACCCGAACCGTGCGTGAGCAGCTCGACGACAGCGGTTACGACCGCACCAGGCTCCGCGGGGTGTTCCTGACGCACTCGCACTGGGACCATGCGAGCGGCCTCGACTCGCTCGACATCCCCATCTGGATGAACAGGGGCGAGCTCGAGTACGCCGCGAGCGACGGTGACGGAAAGGTCTTCCGCGCCGTCTCGCCCGGCCACGAGATCCGCGAATACTCCTTCGACGGCCCCGCGCACCTCGGCTTCTCGGCGAGCTTCGACGTCCACGGCGACGGGTCTCTGGTGCTGGCGTTGGCCGGCGGCCACACGACGGGATCCGTTGTCGCGTTCGTGACCCTCCCGTCGGGGCAGCGCTACGCGTTCATCGGCGACCTCACCTGGCAACTGGACGGAGTCCATCGGCGGGTGGAACGCCCCTGGCTGCTACGGGCCCTCGCCGACAGCGATGCCGAACAGGTGCGGCAGGGCATCCTGCGATCGGCCGCGTTGACCGAGCTGATGCAGGTCGTCCCCGCCCACGACCGGCGCGCCTACGAGGGAATCCCGCTGTTGTCGGGTGCGGCGCGATGACCGCCGGACCGGCGCCGTCGCTCAACTCCGAGATCACCTGGCTGTTGCACCGCGCCGCCCAACGGATGCACGTGGTGACCGGCGAACAGGCCGAGAGGCACGGCCTGCACCTGCGGGACTACATCGTGTTGAGCGCGCTGGACAAGACACCCGGGCTGACCCAGGTCGAGCTGGCGAGGACCCTCGGGCTCGACAAGACCACGCTGATGACCCAGCTCGATCGACTCGAGCAGAAGAATCTCGTCGTACGTCACTCCGATCCCCGCGACCGCCGGCTGCGCATTCCGGCCATCACCACCACCGGCGAGGAGGTACGGGGGCGGGTCGCCCACGCCAGCGAGGAGGCGGAGCGAAACGCGATGGCCGGCTTCAATCAGGCCGAGGTCGACACGTTCCGCCGCATGCTGTTCGCGATCATCGGCACGGCGGTGGACCCGGGGTCCTGCCTCTGACGCTCGGCGAGCACAGGTGGCTCGGCGCTCAGGCGGTCTCGTCGCCACTGGTGCGCTTGGCGCGGCTCGGCTGCACCCGCTTGGGTTCACCGGGCATCTTCGGGTGGTCCGGCGGGTACGGCAGGTCGCCCTGGCCGGCGGCGGCGTCCCGCTCGGCCCACTCCAGCAGCGGGGTGATGTCCCACGGTGCGTCGTCGATGCCGGCGTGCGGATCACCTCGCTCGGCGAGCCGGGCCGGCACGGTGCGCAGGTCGAAGTCGTCCGGGTCGACGTCGGGTAGCTCGTCCCAGGTCACCGGGGTCGAGACGGTGGCTCTCGCGTTGGCCCGCAGCGAGTACGCGCAGGCGATCGTGCGGTCGCGTGCCATCTGGTTGAAGTCGACAAAGACCCGGGTGCCGCGCTCCTCCTTCCACCAGGCGGTGGTGACCAGGTCGGGGTTGCGGCGCTCCACCTCCCGGGCCAGCGCGATGGTGGCCCGGCGCACCTCGGTGAACGTCCAGCGGGGTTGGATGCGCAGGTAGACGTGCACGCCCCGGCCGCCGGAGGTCTTCGGCCAGCCGGTCACGCCCAGCTCGTCGAGGAGCGCGCGGACTTCGCCGGCGGCCCGCGCCGCGTCGGCGAAGTCGGTGCCGGGCTGCGGGTCCAGGTCGATGCGCAGCTCGTCGGGGCGGTCGACGTCGGCGGCCCGCACGGGCCACGGGTGGAAGACGATGGTGCCCATCTGCGCCGCCCAGGCGACGTGCGCCAGATCGGCCGGGCAGAGCTCCGCCGCGTTCCGGCCGCTCGGGAAGGTGATCTGCGCCGTCGTCAGCCAGGGCGGCACGCCCCGGGTGGGCACCCGCTTCTGGAAGAACGCCTCGCCTTCGACGCCGTCGGGGAAGCGTTGCAGGGTGGTCGGTCGGTCCCGCAGGGCGCGCATGATCCCGTCGCCGACCGCGAGGTAGTAGTGGAAGACGTCCGCCTTGGTGAACCCCCGCTGCGGGAAGATCACCCGATCCGGACTGCTCAGCCGGACGGTGTGCCCGGCCACCTCGACCTCTGCGGCCGCAGCCTTGGTGCCACCCATCCCGCGACCTTATGCCACGCCCCCGACGTTCGACGTACCGTTGAGGGGTGAGTCTTGACGACAACGAGCTGCCCCGTACCGACGAAGAGTGGCGGGTCCGACTGACCCCCGAGGAGTTCCACGTTCTACGGGAGGCCGGCACCGAACGCCCGTGGACGGGCGAGTACGTGGACACGAAGACCCAGGGGGTCTACCACTGTCGCGCCTGCGGGCTGGAGCTGTTCTCCAGCGACACGAAGTTCGACTCGCACTGCGGCTGGCCGAGTTTCGACGACGCCATCCCGGGCCGGGTCAAGGAGATCGAGGACCGCACCCTCGGCATGGCCCGTACGGAGATCCGCTGCGCCCGCTGCGACAGCCACCTCGGGCACGTCTTCCACGGCGAGGGCTTCACCCCGAAGGACACCCGGCACTGCGTCAACTCGGTGTCCATCAAGCTGGAACCCCGCTGACCCGGGCACTCGGGGCGTAGCCGCGTGACAGTGCTCAGGGCGTACCCGTGCCCCTGAGCAGCTCGACCTCGGCGGTTCGGGACTGTTCGATCCGCCGGGCCAGGTCGCGGACCCGTTCGTTGCGGCCGACGCCGACGTGCGATTGGGCCAGGTCGGCGGCCGATCGCTGGTGGTCGGCGAGCACCTCGCGCAGCACCCTGTCGACGTCCGCGTCCGGCGCGGTCCGTAGCCGGTCGAGCGCGGCGTCGTCGCCGTGCCCGTCGTGGTGGTGCGCGGCCGCGCTGGCACCCGGCCCGGACGTGGGCAACCAGCCGCGCATGACGGCCAGTTCGTCGGCCTCGGTTGCCTCGACGGCGGCGGTCAGGGTGCGCAGCGCGTCGTCGCGCACCCTGTCCCGGGCGAGCCGGACGATCTGCAGGGTACGTTCGCTGTGCCCGACCATCGTGCTCAGGAACACCACGTCGATCCCGCTCATCGGGTCCCCCTCGATCGGGGAGCCGCCGCCCGCGGACCCGGCCGCCGCCGAGCCGGCCGGGGACGCGGGGGCCGGCTGCGGCACTGCCGACGGGGTCGACGTGGGCGGTCCGGCGCAGGCTCCGGTGAGCAGCAGGGCCGCGACGAGGGACGCCAGCGGGGTACGGCGGGGCATGCCGGTTGCTCCGTTCACGCGAGGGCGGCGACACGGGTGCGACCAGGGGCCGCACCCGTGCGGTCAGACCTGGAGCCAGAGCGCCGGGACGTTTGGCGGCTCCCAGCCCGGGATCGCTGTGTGCGCCTGCCGGCAGCGGTACGTCGCTCCGCCGTAGGTGACCTGGTCGCCGACCTGGTACGCCCGGCCCGTCGTCCAACTGCCGCCCGGCGCGGGCGGAGTGGTCGGCGTGGTCGTCGGGGTGGGCCGTGGGGTGGGTGAGGTGGTGGGGGTGGGCGTCGGGTTCGACCCCCCGCCGC
Source organism: Micromonospora sp. NPDC048842 (assembly GCF_040649935.1). Classification (NCBI taxonomy): domain Bacteria; kingdom Bacillati; phylum Actinomycetota; class Actinomycetes; order Micromonosporales; family Micromonosporaceae; genus Micromonospora; species Micromonospora sp. NPDC048842. Next base: position 107,374 of record NZ_JBEZGK010000006.1, read on the forward strand.
CGATCTGCACGTCGATGCAGGAGTAGAAGGCGTTCGCCGTGTCGGAGATGTTCCACACCGCGAGGATCTTCTGCCGGCCGGAGAAGCCGCCGAGGTTGACGTTGTGCGACACGGTGGCGCCCGGCTGCTGGTTGTTGCCGTTGACCACGCCGACCCGGGTGTTGCCGATCCAGTACTCCCAGTTGCTGGTGGCGTGCCGGGCGGTGTTCACCCAGGTGAAGGTCAGCGAGCTGCCCACCGAGGTGGCCGGCCAGCCCCGACTGTCGTCGTTGAGGACGGCGAACTGGGCGATTCCGGCATTGCAGCTGCGCAGGCCCTTGGGCCCTTCGACGCTCTGCGGCTCGTACTTGATCTGCCCGCAGTCGGGCACCCGGCCCTGCGCGCAGAGCGCCTGCCGGCTCGGTGGGGCGGAGACGTAGCCGTGCGCCTGCGCGGGGGCGGCGACGGTGAGGGTGGCGGCGACGGCGCCCGCCGCCACCAGCGGGACGGTGATTCTTCGACGCATGGGGGCAGCTCCTTTTCCAGGTCCGGTGAGGTGCCCTCAAGGTAATTTAAACATTGTTAACAGTAAAGACTCTCATCGATAAATCCATCGATGATGGCAGTTTTCTTCTCAAAGCCGGAGCAGGCTGCCCCGGTCGTCGACCTGGTCGGCCGACTCGTCGTCCAACCAGACGCCGCCGGTGCCGAGGTAACGGAACCGGTACTCCCCCGGCGGCAGCTTCACCGTCACCGTCCTGGTGCCGTCGCGGCGTGCCACCAACTCGTGCCGACCGGGCTGCCAGCCGTTGAAGGAGCCGACGACGCTCACCGGGCCGGGCGGGACATCGCGGGGCAGACAGAAGGTGATCCGGGTCTGGTTGCCGAAGAGCCTGTTGCGCTTGATCACGGTGATCCTCCGGGGGTTGCGGCGGTTCACCAGGCATAACGGGCAACACGCCGACGCCGACACGCCGCAGTCGCAGGCCAGGCGTCGAGGTTCCGCCCCCACGTCGGGGCCAGCTGAGGGATTCTGTAGGCACTTGTCCACTTAACGGAGGTTTTCGGTGGCAACCTGCGAGGTCTGCGGCAACGACTACTGGATGGCGTTCGAGGTGCACACCGTCAGCGGTGACGTGCACACCTTCGACTCGTTCGAGTGCGCGATCCACCGCATGGCACCGATCTGCGAGCACTGCCAGGTCAAGATCGTCGGGCACGGCGTCGAGGTCAACGGCCGCTTCTTCTGCTGCGCGCACTGCGCCCGCGCCGTCGAGGGCGCGGTGGGCGCCGAGATCCGCGACGCCGTCGGCGCCCGCCCGGCCTGACCGCGCCTGCCCGGCCGCCGCCAGCTACCTCGCGCCCGCACGGGCGGACCCCGGGTGAACCCGCCCGACCTACCATCGGTGGATGCCCCAGCAGACCACCGAGCTCCGGACGGCCTCCTTCGCCGACCTGAACGCCCGCACCCTCCACGACCTGCTCAAACTACGCGTCGACGTGTTCGTGGTCGAGCAGAACTGCCCGTACCCGGAGCTGGACGGGCGGGACGTCGAGCCGGGCACCCGACACGTCTGGCTCACCGACGGCGGCGCGCCGCTGGCGTACCTGCGGATTCTGGCCGACCCGGACGGTGTCGCCCGGATCGGTCGGGTCGTGGTGGCCTCGACGGCGCGCGGCGGCGGACACGCCGGCCGGCTGATGACGGCGGCGCTTGAGGTGGTGGGCAACCGGCAGTGTGTGCTGGACGCCCAGTCGCACCTGGTCGCGTTCTACACCCGGCACGGCTTCACTGTCAGCGGCCCCGAGTACGTCGAGGACGGCATCCCGCACACGCCGATGCGACGCGAGGCCATTGACGGCTGACGATTGAGCTGGCATGGTGCCGGGTAGAGCCATCGCGGGAGCCAGCGATCAGGCACGGGAGTGGGCAACTCCCGGCGATCCGGGTGTCGACGTCCGACCTCATCCCCCCGGGGGCTCCATGTTCACTCCCACTCGATCACGACGCGTGCTCTGGTTGTTCGCCATCGCGGCGACCATCGCGCTTCTGTTGACGACCGCACTGACCACCATGCGGGCCGATCCCGCTTCGGCGCACGGTTCGGTCGTCGACCCGGCCTCCCGCAACTACAGCTGCTGGCAACGTTGGGGCAGCGACTTCCAGAACCCGCGGATGGCCACCGAGGACCCGATGTGCTGGCAGGCCTGGCAGGCCGACCCGGCCGCCATGTGGAACTGGAACGGCCTGTACCGCGAGGGTGTGGGAGGCAACCACCAGGCCGCCGTCCCCGACGGCCAACTCTGCAGCGGCGGACGCACCCAGAGCCCGCGCTACAACGCGCTGGACACCATCGGCGCCTGGAAGACCACAGCGGTGTCGAACAACTTCCGGCTCCGCTTCGTCGACCAGGCCCGTCACGGCGCCGACTACATCCGGGTGTACGTGACCAAGCAGGGCTTCAACCCCGCCACCCAACCACTCGGCTGGGGCAACCTGGAGTTGGCGGGCCAGATCGGCAACACCCCCGCCTCCCAGTGGAGCCCGGACCCCAGTGGTGTCTCGATCCAGATCCCGGTGAGCGCGCCGGGCCGCACCGGACGGCACATCGTCTACACCGTCTGGCAGGCCAGCCACCTGGACCAGTCGTACTACCTGTGCAGCGACGTCGACTTCGGCGGCGGGTCGACCACCCCACCCACCGATCCCCCGCCGACGACCCCGCCGCCCACCACGCCCCCGCCGACCACCCCGCCGCCGGCCGGTGCCTGCACGGCGACGTACCAGGTGACCGGTCAGTGGTCCGGCGGCTTCCAGGCCGACGTGAAGGTGACCGCAGGTGGCTCACCCACCCAGGGTTGGTCGGTGAGCTGGAACTACAACAACGGCCAGCAGGTCACCTCGTCGTGGAACGCGACGGTCAGCACCAACGGCACGCTGGTCACCGCACGTAACACCACCAACAACGGCACCCTTGCCGCCGGAGCGAGCACCACGTTCGGTTTCCTCGGCTCGTGGAACGGCAGCAACCCGGTTCCGCTGGTCTCCTGTACGACGACCAGCTGATCCCCGGCCGGCGCCGCACCCGGGCGGGGGTGCGGCGCCGGACGGCGGGGATCAGACCAGGCAGTTGACGATCTCGGCTACCGAACGGCGGCGGCCGGTGTAGAACGGGACCTCTTCGCGGACGTGCCGGCGGGCGCCGGAGGCGCGCAGGTCCCGCATCAGGTCGACGATCCGGTGCAGTTCGTCGGCCTCGAAGGCGAGCATCCACTCGTAGTCGCCGAGCGCGAACGAGGCGACAGTGTTGGCGCGCACGTCCGGGTAGCCACGGGCCATCTTGCCGTGCTCGGCGAGCATCTCCCGCCGCTCGGCATCGGGCAGCAGGTACCACTCGTAGGAGCGGACGAACGGGTACACGCAGATGTAGGGGCGAGCCTCCTCACCGGCAAGGAACGCCGGGATGTGGCTCTTGTTGAACTCCGCCGGCCGGTGCAGCGCCATCTGCGACCACACCGGGGTCAGCGCCCGGCCCAGCGTGGTACGGCGGAACCGCAGGTAAGCGTCCTGGAGCGCGTCGGGGGACGCGGAGTGCCACCAGATCATCACGTCCGCGTCGGCGCGCAGCCCGGAGACGTCGTACACGCCCCGGACCACCACGTCCTTGCCGGCCAGCTCGTCGAAGAGGGACACCACCTCGCCGGTGACGTTGTCCCGCAGCGACGGCAGCGGGGAGCTTGCCCGGAACACCGACCACATGGTGTAGCGGATGCTGTCGTTCAGCTCCCGCAACCGGGCCGCGTTGGTCTGCTCGGTCATCTCGCCGATCCTCCCAGTGCTGTGATGATCTCTTCGGCCGCCGTCTCGCCGGAGCGGACGCAGACCGGGATGCCGACGCCGTCATAGCCGGCGCCGGCGAGGACGACTGTGGGGTGCGCGGCCCGCAGCGCCGTCCGCGCGGCGCCGAGCCGGTCGGCGTGCCCCGGCGCGTACTGCGGCAGCGCACCGCCCCACCGCTGCACGTGCCCGTCGACCGGGGCGGGCAGCGGAGTGCCGAGCACCGCCGACAGCTCCCGGTGCACGGTGGCCGCCAGGTCCGCGTCGGGGCGCTGAAGGTGCGCCTCTTCGCCGTACCGGCCCACCGAGGCACGCACCAGGGCCAACCCGTCCGGCCGGCCCAGGTGCCCCCACTTGGTGGTGAAGAAGGTCGCCGCCTTGATCAGCAGGCCCTCGGTGCTCGGCACCAGGAAGCCGGACAGCTCGGGCAGTCGCGGCCGCGGCAACGCCATGGTGACCAGCGCGACGCTCGCGTAGTCCAGCGCGCCGACGCCCGCCGCCACCGCCGGCGCGGGGCCGGCGAGCAGCCGCGCCGCCGGTCGGGCCGGCACCGCCAGCACCACGGCGTCCACGTCGACCAGTTCGGGGTCGCGCGTCGGGCCGACAGTGAGCCGCCAACCCGTGTCGGTCGCTGTCAGCTCGCGCACCGCGGCGTCCCGCCGTACCGTCGCACCGCTGGCCGTCACCGCCGCCTCGACCAGGGTGCTCAGCCCACCGGCGAGGGTGCCGAAGACCGGGGCGCCGGGCGCACGCGGCGCGGCGGCCTGCGCGGCCCGGACCGCGCCGACCAGGGTGTGCTCCACCCGGGCGGCGCGGGCCAGCGCCGGCATCGTCGTGACCAGGGAAAGATCGTCGGCGCGGCCCGCGTACACGCCGCCCAGCATCGGGTCGACCAGCCGCTCGACCACCTCGTCGCCGAAGCGGGACCGGACCAGCGCGCCCACCGAGACGTCAGCGTCCGGCCCGACCAGCGGCCGACCGCCGTCGGTGTCGGCGTCCGCGGCTGGGCGGGCGACAGTGGCCACCCGATCCAGATCCCCGGGTACGCCCACCAGGGTGCCGCCCGGGATGGGGCGCAGCCCTCCGTCGATGACCAGCGCGGCCTGCCCGACGGTGGGGTGCACGATCTTCTCGGCCAGCCCGAGCCTGCGGGCGAACGCCACCGCCGCACTCTCGGAGCCGGTCGGGTCGCGCATCAGGAACGACTCCGCGCCGAACTCCACCGGCTGACCAGCAAGCTCCCCGGTGCGCAGCTTCCCGCCCAGCACGCCGGACTGCTCGTACACGGTGATCTCGGTGCCGGCCGGTGCCCTGTCGCGCAGGCGGACCGCGGCGGCCAGACCGGCGACCCCGCCGCCGACCACCGCCACCCGCCAGGGCTGCCGCATTCCCGGTCAGCCCTGGTCGGCCCGGCGGCTGGACAGCTCGTGCACCAGCGCGACCACCCGGGTCAACACCTCCGGGTCGGTCTCCGGCATCACCCCGTGGCCGAGGTTGAACACGTGCCCGGGGGCCGCCCGGCCCTGCTCCAGGATGCGGCGCACCTCGGCCTCCACGACCGGCCACGGCGCGAGCAGCACGCACGGGTCCAGGTTTCCCTGCACCGCCTTGTCGGCGCCGATCCGGCCGGTGGCCACGTCCAGCGGCGTACGCCAGTCGACGCCGACCACGTCGGCCCCGGCCTCGCCCATCGCACCGAGCAGCTCGGCGGTGCCCACCCCGAAGTGGATCCGGGGCACCCCGGCGTGCGACAGCCCGCTCAGCACGGTGGTCGAGTGCGGCAACACGAAACGGCGGTAGTCGGCCTCGGAGAGCGCGCCGGCCCACGAGTCGAACAGCTGCACGGCGGACACGCCGGCCTCGATCTGCACGCGCAGGAAGGCCAACGTCACCTCGGCCAGCCGGGCGCACAGCGCGTGCCACAGCTCGGGATCGCCGTACATCAGGGCCTTGGTCTTCGCGTGGGTGCGCGACGGCCCGCCCTCGACCAGGTAGCTGGCCAGCGTGAACGGCGCGCCGGCGAAGCCGATCAGCGGGGTGTCGCCAAGCTCGACCACCAACTGCCGGACGGCCTCGTCGACGTACGAGACGTCGTCGCGGGTGATCAGGCGGATCCGCTCCACGTCGGCGGCGGTGCGGATCGGCTCGGCCACCACCGGGCCGGTGCCCGGCACGATGTCCAGGTCGATCCCGGCCGCGGCGACGGGCACCACGATGTCGCTGAACAGGATCGCCGCGTCCACGCCGTGTCGGCGCACCGGCTGGAGGGTGATCTCGGTGACCAGATCCGGGCGCCGGCAGGACTCCAGCATCGGCACGCTCGCCCGGATCTCCCGGTACTCCGGGAGGGAGCGGCCGGCCTGGCGCATGAACCAGACCGGGGTGTGCGGAACGGGCCGACGTCGGCAGGCCCGGATGAAGGGCGAGTCGGCCGGTCCGCCGGGGCGGGAATCTCCGTCTCGGGCGACAGTGCCCGTGGTGTCCGTGGTCATCGCCGCAATCGTGCCACGCCCGCCACCCCCAAGCGGGTGGGGGTGAGAGGAAGGGCACCGTTCCTTACGCCCGGTGCCCGTCATGAGCGTCGGCGCGCCGTCGAAGCGGGCAACGGACGGCGGCATAGGCTGCCGACATGGCCCCCCCGATCGCGCTCCCGGAGACGTTCGCCCGCGCGGTCGCCGGGCTGCGGTCGGCCGCCCCGCGGCCGGAGATCACCCTGGAGGAGGTCGGCGCCCCCCAGCGGCTGGCCCCGTACGCGTTCGCGCTCGCCGCGACGGTGCTGCGCGACGACGACGAGGTGGCGACCGGCCGACTGATCCTGCTGCACAACCCGGTCGGGCACGAGGCGTGGCAGGGCACCCTGCGGCTGGTCACCTACGTGACCGCCGAGTTGGAGGTCGATCTGGCCGCCGACCCGCTGCTGCCCGGGGTCGGCTGGACGTGGCTGACCGACGCGTTGGACGCCCAGGACGCCGGCCACCGGGCGATCGGCGGGACGGTGACGCAGACCATGTCGACCCGGTTCGGCGATCTCGCCGGGCCACCGACCATCGGTGACATCGAGATCCGCGCGTCCTGGACGCCGATCGACGACGACCTGACCCCACACCTGCTCGGCTGGTGCGCACTGCTCGCCTCCACCGCCGGCCTTCCCCCACCCGGCGTCACAGCCCTCTCCGACCGCCGCCCCGCCGGCGCAGCCTGACCCCCACCCCCCGTCTGCGTCGATCATGGGGTTGTGGTGGGCGAGATGCGGCTCCGTGCGGCATTTGTGGGGCACCACAAGTCCATGATCGACGGGGTGGGAGCGGGAGCCCCAGGACATCCGGCCGACACCTGATCGACACACGCCGGACCGGCTGCACACGCCGGATCTCCGCGCGCACTAGGGTTGGCAGGTGACCGACGAACCACCCCTGCGCCGTCGGCCCACCGAAGAACTTCCGGGAAACGCACCCCAGCACCCGCCGTCGGCCCAGCCGCAGCCGGCGGGCGAGGGGGCCGACCCGGCCGACGGTGGGCCCGTTCCGCTGATCGCCCCGCGTGACGGCACCCCCGATCCGGTGGCCGCCCCGGCCGAGCTTGCCGAGGTCGTGGCCCGCTTCGCGGCGGGCACCGGCCCGGTCGCCCTGGACGCCGAACGGGCTTCCGGCTACCGCTACAGCCAGCGCGCATACCTGGTGCAACTGCGCCGGGCCGGTGCGGGCACGGCGCTGATCGACCCGCTGCCCCTGCCCGACCTCAGCGCGCTGGACGCGGTGATCGGTGAGGCCGAGTGGGTCCTGCACGCCGCCAGCCAGGATCTGCCCTGCCTGGCCGAGGTGGGGTTGCGTCCACGCCGACTGTTCGACACCGAGCTGGCGGCTCGGCTGGCCGGCTTCGAACGCGTCGGGCTTGCCGCGCTCACCGAGCAGCTGCTCGGGTTCACCCTGGAGAAGCACCACTCGGCGGCCGACTGGTCGAGCCGACCGCTGCCCGAGTCGTGGTTGACGTACGCCGCCCTCGACGTGGAACTGCTCACCGACCTGCGCGACGCGCTGGACGCCGAGTTGACCCGGCAGGGCAAGTCGGCCTGGGCCGCTGAGGAGTTCGCCGCGCTGGTCCGTACCGGGGCACGCCCGCCCCGGGTTCGGGCGGAGCCGTGGCGGCGCACCTCGGGCATCCACCGGCTGCGGGGGGCGCGGGCCCAGGCCCGGGTCCGCTCGATGTGGTACGCCCGGGACCAGATCGCTTCCCGGCGGGACGCCGCTCCCGGTCGGGTGCTGCCCGACTCGGCGATCATCGCCGCGGCCGAGCTGGACCCGAAGGACGAGAAGACCCTGCTGACGCTGCCCGGCTTCGGTGGTCGGTCGGTCCGTCGACTGGCCCGCACCTGGCTCGCCGCGCTCGACGACGCCCGGCAGCTGCCGGAGGATTCCCTGCCGGTCTCGCCGGCCGTGGAGGGCCCGCCCCCGCCGCACCGATGGGCCGAGCGGGACCCGGTGGCGGCCGGCCGGCTGGCTCGCTGCCGGGAGGTCGTGATCCGCATCGCCGGCGAGCACAATCTTCCGCCGGAGAACCTGATCACTCCGGACTCGGTCCGCCGGCTGGCCTGGACCCCGCCGGAGGAGATCTCCGAGGAGTCGGTAGCGGAGACCCTGCGCGGCCTCAACGCCCGCGAGTGGCAGATCGGGCTCCTCATCCCCGACCTGACCGAAGCCCTGGCACCGGCGGCCTCGACCGCCTGACCCGACCCCCGGGTGTGGGGTGGGCCACAGGCGGGGGTGGGGGCGGGGTTGGTTACTGGCGAGTAGCATCCGAGGGAAATGTGCCCGTGTCGGCGACCCTTGTTCGGACCGACGTGCCGCCCGGCGCGACTGCCGAATCACGGTCGAATAGGAGGCTCAAGTGCCCCGTGAAGTTCGCGACGTCGTCTTCGTCGACGGCGTCCGTACCCCGTTCGGCAAGGCGGGTGGCATGTACGCCAACACCCGCGCCGACGACCTGGTGATCCGCTGCATCCGGGAACTGCTGCGTCGCAACCCGCAGCTGCCCCCGGAGCGGGTCGAGGAGGTCGCCATCGCGGCCACCACCCAGATCGGCGACCAGGGCCTCACCATCGGCCGCACCGCCGCCCTACTGGCCGGGCTGCCCAAGACCGTCCCCGGCTTCGCCATCGACCGGATGTGCGCGGGGGCGATGACCGCGGTCACCACGGTGGCCAGCGGCATCGCCATGGGCGCGTACGACATCGCCATCGCCGGTGGCGTCGAGCACATGGGCCGCCACCCGATGGGTGAGGGCGTCGACCCCAACCCGCGCATCATCGCGGAGAAGCTGGTCGACCCGTCCGCGCTGGTGATGGGCTCCACAGCGGAGAACCTGCACGACCTGGTCCCGCACATCACCAAGGCACGCACCGACGCGTTCGCGCTCGCCTCGCAGCAGAAGACCGCCAAGGCGTACGCCAACGGCAAGCTCCAGGACGACCTGGTGCCGATGTCGATCCGCGACGCGGAGGGCGGTTGGGGTCTGGCCACCGTGGACGAGGCCCCGCGGGACACCTCGCTGGAGAAGCTGGCCACCCTGAAGACCCCGTTCCGCCCGCACGGCAAGGTCACCGCGGGCAACGCGGCCGGCCTGAACGACGGCGCCACAGCGAGTCTGCTGGCCGACGAGGCCACCGCTCGCGAGCTGGGCCTGCCGGTCGCCATGCGGCTGGTGTCGTTCGGGTTCGTCGGAGTCGAGCCGGAGGTGATGGGCGTCGGCCCGATCCCGTCGACGGAGAAGGCGCTGCGCCTCGCCGGGCTCAGCATCGACGACATCGGGCTGTTCGAGCTGAACGAGGCGTTCGCCGTGCAGGTGCTCGCCTTCCTCGACCACTTCGGCATCGCCGACGACGACGCGCGGGTCAACCCGTGGGGCGGCGCGATCGCCATCGGTCACCCGCTGGCCTCCTCCGGCGTGCGGCTGATGACGCAGCTGGCCCGCCAGTTCGCCGAGCACCCCGAGGTCCGGTACGGCCTCACGGCGATGTGCATCGGCATCGGCATGGGCGGCACTGTCATCTGGGAGAACCCGCACTGGGAGGGTGGCAACAAGTGAAGGCACCGAACGAGGTCGTCACCCGGGCGCTGCTGCGCAAGGTGAACGTGCCGGGGCTGGACCGGCCCGCCGCCCTGATCACGCTGGACAACGGCTTCGACCACACCAAGCCGAACACTTTCGGCCCGGGTGGGCTGGCCAGCCTGGACGAGGCGATCACCGCCGCGCTCGCCGCCGACCCGGCGTTCATCGCGGTCACCGGCAAGCCGTACATCTTCTGCGTGGGCGCGGACATCGTGGGGCTGCCGCAGCTCGCCGACCGCGCGCAGGCGCTGGAGATCGGGCGGCTCGGCCACCGGGTCTTCGCCCGGCTCAAGGACAGCACCGTCCCCACGTTCGCGTTCGTCAACGGCGCGGCGATGGGCGGTGGCCTGGAGCTGGCGCTGCACTGCCACTACCGGACGCTCTCCGGCGGCGCGGCGGCCCTCGCGCTGCCCGAGGTCTCCCTCGGCCTGGTGCCCGGCTGGGGCGGCACCCAGTTGCTGCCGAACCTGATCGGCATCCCCGCCGCGACCCAGGTGATCATCCAGAACCCGCTGATGCAGAACAAGATGCTCAAGCCGAAGCAGGCGGCCGAGCTGGGCATCGCGGACATCCTGTTGGAACCGGCGGACTTCCTGGAGCGGTCCCTGGAGTGGGCTGCCGGCGTGGTCCGGGGTCAGGTCACAGTGACCCGGCCCGAGGTCGACAAGGACATGTGGGCGGGCGTGCTCTACTTCGCCAGGGAGACGCTGAACCAGCGGCTGCACGGCGCGGTCCCGGCCGCGTACAAGGCGCTCGACCTGCTGGAGACGGCGAAGGACGGCGACTTCGCCGCCGGCACCGCCGCCGAGGACGAGGCCCTCGCGGACCTGGTCTTCTCCGAGGAACTGCGCAGCGGCCTGTACGCGTTCGACCTGGTGCAGCGGCGGGCCAAGCGCCCGGCCGGCGCACCGGACAAGGGCCTGGCCCGCACGATCACCAAGGTCGGCATCGTCGGCGCGGGTCTGATGGCCAGCCAGCTGGCGCTGCTGTTCGCCCGCCGCCTCCAGGTGCCTGTGGTGATGACCGACCTCGACCAGTCCCGGGTGGACAAGGGCGTCGGCTACGTGCACACCCAGATCGAGAAGGCCGTCATCAAGGGCCGGATGGACAAGAACACCGCCGCCAAGCTGTACGGCCTGGTCAGCGGCACTGTCGATAAGAGCGCCTTCGCCGACGCGGACTTCGTCATCGAGGCGGTCTTCGAGGACCTGGGCGTCAAGAAGCAGGTCTGGGCCGAGTTGGAGAAGATCGTCTCTCCGGAGGCGGTGCTCGCCACCAATACCAGCTCGCTATCGATCACCGAGATGGCCGCCGAGTTGGAGCACCCGGAGCGGGTGGTCGGCTTCCACTTCTTCAACCCGGTGGCAGTGCTGCCGCTGCTGGAGATCGTCCGGGGCGAGCGCACCGACGACGTCACCCTGGCGACCGCGTTCGCCGTGGGCAAGCAGCTCAAGAAGTCGAGCGTGCTGGTCAAGGACGCTCCGGCATTCGTGGTGAACCGGCTGCTCACCCGCTTCCTGGGCACCGTCTTCGCCGCCGTCGACGCGGGCACTCCGCTGGACGTGGCGAACAGCGCCCTGGACCCGCTGGGCCTGCCGATGCGTCCGCTCGCCCTGCTCCAGTTGGTCGGGCCGGCCGTCGCCTACCACGTGGGCGGCACCCTGCACGACGCCTACCCGGACCGGTTCGGGGTCAGTGAGAACCTCAAGCGGATCGCCGACTCGGGTCAGCCGCTCGTGGTCGACGACCAGATCAACGAAGAGGTCGCCAAGCTGCTCGTGGTCGGTGACCAGCCGCTGACCGCCGAGCAGGTACGCCAGAACGCCCTCGACGCGCTCGCGCAGGAGATCCGGCTGATGCTGGACGAGGGTGTGGTCGCCGAGGCGCAGGACATCGACCTGTGCATGATCCTGGGCGCTGGCTGGCCGTTCCACCTGGGCGGCGTCACGCCGTACCTGGACCGGACCGGCACCTCCGAGCGGGTCGCCGGCCAGCGGTTCCTACCGCCCGGCGCGGCGAGCCTGCCGGCCTGAGGAGATAGCAGCACCACAGTCGCGGTGGTCGGACCGTCCCTGGTGGACGGATCGGCCACCGCGACCGTTTGTGATCAGACGATCGCGGGTTGCGGCTTTCCGCCGGGACAACGGCGGGCGCCGCGCCGGGTTAGGATCACGCGCTTTGCACCCCCATCTTGGAGCTGACTGATGTCCCAGCCGCCGGCCAATCCCTACGGCCCGCCGCACGATTCCCCCGACCCGTCGCAGCAGCCGGGCCAGCAGCCTGGCGGCTGGCCGCCGCCGCAGCAGCAGGGACAGCCGCAGCACCCCGGTGGTTTCCCACCCGCGCAGCCGGGCTTCCCGCCCGCGCAGCCTGGTTTCCCGCCCGCGCAGCCTGGTTTCCCGCCCGCGCAGCCTGGTTTCCCGCCCTACGGCGACCCGAACATGGCCGGTGGCCCTCCCCCGGCGAAGAAGTCGAACGTCGGCAAGATCGTGCTGATCGTGTTGGCCGTGGTGCTGGTGCTCTGCCTCGGCGGCGCGGCGATCACCTGGCTCGTCGTCAAGGACGACGTGGGCGCCGTGGTGGACGCCAGCAAGACCCGGGTGGTCGCGCCGGCCACCCTCGCCGACCGGCCGAAGCTCACCGACCCGCAGCTCCAGGCGGCCGCCGAGCAGGCGGTCAGTGGGATGAAGTCGGCGGCGCAGAACGAGACGAGCACTGTCGCCGCCTTCTACGGCGACCCGACCAAGCAGGACCTCGTCATGATCGCGGGTGTGTCCGCGCTCCTGTCGGACCCGAAGAAGGAGCTCGACGCCTATGTGGACGGCCTGTCCAAGCAGCTGACGGTCGACGCGATGACGGCTGTCGACGCTGGCCCGCTCGGCGGCGAGGCGCGCTGCGGCGACGGCAAGGCCGATACCGTCCCGCTGGGCATCTGCGTCTGGGCCGACCGGGGCAGCCTGGGCATGGTGGTGATGTACTTCAAGTCCGCCGACCAGGCGAAGACCGAGTTCGCCACGATCCGGGGCCAGGTCGAGCAGCAGTCCTGATCCGTACGCGACCGGGGCCCCGGCCACCCTCGGGTGGCCGGGGCCCCTGCTGCTCTCCTGAAGCGCGCTGACCGGCCGCGGTCGGCACGGCAGCCACTCCCCCCGAGGGGGGGCCGATACTGTGCTCTTGCGCTAAGTGTCATCTCCCGCAACACTTAGCCGCATGGCACAGTATTCGGCGCAGCTCGACGGCGTGTTCGTCGCCCTCGCTGACCCGACCCGGCGCTGGGTCATTCGCCGCCTCGGCCACGGTCCGACGAGCGTCGGCGACCTCGCCCGCGAATGTCCGATGACCCTTCCGTCGTTCATGAAGCACGTGCAGACGCTCGAGTCGAACGGACTGATCCACACGACCAAGTCCGGCCGGGTGCGCACCTGCGTACTCAACCGCGAGCGCCTCGCTGTCGTCGACGACTGGCTCGCGGAGCAGCGCCGGATCTGGGAAGAGCGCACGGACCGCCTGGAACGCCTCGTTACCGATGAGCAGGAGAACCAGCAATGAATCCCGACCTGGACCTGACCATGGCGCGGGTCATCCGCGCACCTCTCGCCGCCGTGTGGAGCGCCTGGACCGACCCGTCGCGCTTCGAGAAGTGGTGGATACCGGCGCCGGCCCTGTGCCGCGTCGATCGCTTGGACGTCCGGCCCGGTGGCGCACTCGTGACCCGACTGAGCGAGGACGGGGTGGAGTTCGTCCCGCACCTCGACGCGTGTTTCCTCGTCGTCGACGATCTCGAACGGATCGTGTTCACCAATGTGATCGACAGCGCCTGGCGGCCCGCGCACCCAACCCCGGTCCCGATGACCGCGGAGATCACCATGAAGGATCATCCGGACGGCACCGACTACCGGATCATCGTCCGTCACGGTGATCCCGCCGCTCGTGACCTCCACGAGAAGATGGGCTTCGCCGACGGCTGGGGCTCGGTCACCGAACAACTCGCCGGGCTCGCGGAGAGCCAGGGGGCGCTGTGAAGATCGTCCCTACCGAGTTCGTCACGCTCGACGGCGTCAGCCAGGGGCCCGGCTCGCCGACCGAGGACACGAGCGACGACTTCACCCGAGGCGGCTGGCTCGTGCCCTACCTGCATGTCGGCGCCGCCCCGGCAGCGTAGAACCGGGCACCGGCCACGCGAGGGTGGCCGGTGCCCGGTGCCGTACGTCGACGGTCAGGCCGGTTCGGCGGCCGCTGCCGCGGCCCGCGCCGCCGCGGCGGCCGCCCGCTCGGCCGCGTTGCCGAGCACGCAGAACTCGTTGCCCTCCGGATCGGCGAGCACCACCCAACCACCACCGGTCGGGCCGACGTGGTCGGCGACGAGCGTCGCGCCGATACCGAGCAGCCGCTCGACCTCCTCGGCCCGGCTCCGGTCAGCGGGTTGCAGGTCGAGGTGCAGTCGGTTCTTCACCGTCTTGCCCTCGGGCACCGCGATGAAGAGCACCTCCGGGCCACCCGGCGGCAGGAGCATCGCCTCCGGGTCGCCGGGGAAGTCGTCGGGATGCCGGGGGCAGTCGAAGACCTGCGCCCAGAAGCCGGCGAGTGCGTACGTGTCGTGACAGTCGATGCTGATGTTGTGGATCGTCGAACTCATGCTTGGTCCTCCACAGTGGTCGGCAGGGCGGCTTCCGGGTCACCCGGAACGTCCTCCGGGAGCCGGGCGTAGCCGGGCACGGCCGACCAGAAGCCGGCCAGGGTGTACGTGTCGTGGCAGTCGAAACTGATGTTGCGGACCCGTGGATACACGGTGGTCTCGCCATCTTCGGATGGGGACGCTCCGCCGCCGGGGGTCAGCCTGCGAGGACCTGGGGTGCGGAGCCTTGACTGATGGACATCGACGCACCCCCCTTCCGCTCTCGGAGCTGACCCGGCGATCTTGCCACCGGTCGAGCGTGGCGCGCAACCCCAATCAGCCGGCGGCGGACACCGTTCCGGGCACCACCGGGGCGTCCGACGACGGCAGGGTGACAGTCACCTCCAGGCCACCGCCGGCCTGCGCGACCACCCGTACGGTGCCGCCGTGCGCGGCACACACCGCCCGGACGATGGACAGCCCCAGGCCGGAGCCACGGGCCCCGGTCCGTTCCCGGCCACCACGGCGGAACGGCTCGAACAGCCCCGGCACGTCGGCCTGGTCCACCTCGAACCCGGTGTTCCCCACCACCAGCCAGGACCGGTCACCGTCGGTGCCGGTGCGCACCCAGAGCCGACCGTGCAGGTGGTTGTAGCGGACCGCGTTCTCGATCAGGTTTCCGGCCAGCCGGTCGAGGAGCCCTGGGTCACCGACGACCGGCGCGGACTCCAGCGACGTCTGCACCCGCAGGCCGATCCGTTCCACCTCGCGGCGCATCGCCGACAGTGCGTTGGCGGTGCCCGCGGCGAGGTCACACTCGGTACGCCGGCCCAACTGCCGCCCGGTCTGCGCCTCGCTGCGGGCCAGCACGAGCAGCGCGTCCACCAGGCCGTTGGCCCGCTCGGAGGCGTCGCGGACCACTGTCGCCATCCGTCGGTACTCGGCGGTGTCCGCGTCGTCGTCGCTGAGCGTCACGTCGATCTCCGTCCGCATCACGGCGAGCGGCGTACGCAGCTCGTGCGAGGCGTTCGCCACGAAACGCTTCTGGGCCTCGAAGGCGGACGCGATCCGGTCCAGCATGGCGTCGAACGTCTTGGCCAGCTCGGCCACCTCGTCGTCGGCGCCCGAGTAACCGATCCGCTGGTCCAGGGTCGCCTCACCGAGCCGCTGGGCGGTCGCCGTGACCTGGTGCAGTGGGCGCAGCGCCCGACCGGCCACCGCGTACGCGCCGGCCACCCCGACCACGCTGATCGCCAGCAGCGCGACCAGGCCCTTGGCCAGCAGCTCCCCGGAGGCGGCATCGACCAACTGCCGCTGCCACTGGGCGGCGTCCATCTGCCGGCCGTCGGAGAGCAGCACGATCGTGCCGGGCACCAACTCGTCGGTGGGGCGCAACGCGTCGCGGACCAGCAGCCAGGCCAGCAACACCAGGATCGCTCCGGCCCCGATCAGCAGCACCCCGTTGAGCAGTGTCAGCCGCAGGCGCAGGGTGGGTCGCAGCCGGCCGCTCATGCGCCTACCTCGGCGGTGCGATAGCCCGCCCCGACCACCGTCTCGATCAACGGCGGGTCACCGAGCTTCTTGCGTAGCGTCATCACTGTGACCCGGACGATGGTGGTGAACGGGTCGGTGTTCGCGTCCCAGACGCGTTCCAGCAGCTCCTCGCTGGAGACCACCGCGCCACGCGCCTTGAGCAGTTCGCAGAGCACCCCGAACTCCTTGTTGGTCAGGTCCACCGGCATGCCGGCGCGGGTGGCCACCCGGCGGGCCGGGTCGAGCACCAGGTCGGCCAGTTCGAGCACCGGCGGCGCGGCCGGGGTGGCCCGCCGCCCCAGCGCCTGCACCCGGGCGACCAGCTCGTCGAAGGCGAACGGTTTGGGCAGGTAGTCGTCCGCGCCGAGCTGCAACCCCTCCACCCGGTCGGCCACAGTGCCGCTGGCGGTGAGCATCAGCACCCGGGTCAACGCGCCGGAGGCCGCCAGGTCGGCGCAGATCTGGTCGCCGTGCACACCCGGCAGGTCGCGGTCGAGCACCACCACGTCGTACCGGGTGATGAACGCCGCCTCGTGGCCGACGTCGCCGTCGTACGCCACGTCGACCGCCATCCCCCGCTTGCGCAACCCCCGTGCGATCGCGTCGGCGAGGTTGCGCTCGTCCTCGACCACCAGTACCCGCATCCCGGCCTCCTCGCTGCTGACCACCGACAACCTAGTGCCGGCCGGCAACCATCGTCCCTCGTCGGCCGCGCCGCCCGGCGTTGCGGGCCACCACGGAGTACGCGATGCTGGCCGGCGGCACCGAACGACGGACGGACTGGCATGACCACTGCGGCACCACCCACCCGGCGGGACATCGCCTACCGGGGTTTCCACCTGCCGGCCGACATGACCAGCGGTAGCGGTGACGGCCTGCTCGCCAGCGGTCGAGGGCTCGTCCTCGACGGCGTCGCCGAACGGGGCACCTGGACGTCGCCGCCGGTACCTGTCGGCTTCCCCGTCGCCGAGGTGGTGCCGTCCTGGACGGCCGACACCCCCGGCGACTGCTGGATCGAGGTCGACCTGCGCGGCTGGCACGACGACGTGCCCAGCACCGACTGGTACCGGCTGGCCCGCTGGGCCGCCGACGACCAGACGGTACGGCGCACGTCGCTGCCCGGACAGCGCGACAGTGCCGCCCGGGTCGACACCGACACCCTGATCGTGACCGGGGCGACGGTCACGGGTTGGCAGACGCGGGTGACCTTGTGCCGGCCCGCCGGCAGCCCGACCGGCCCGGTGCTGCGCAGCATCGGCGCGGTCGCCACCGGCCCCACGACAGCCGACCACTGGTACGCACGGGAGCCCGCCTCGTCCGCTGCCTGGGGGCGGGTGCTGGACGTGCCCCGCTACTCGCAGCGGCTGCACGCCGGCCAGTACCCGCAGTGGGGTGGTGGCGGGGACTCCTGGTGCAGCCCCACCTGCACCTCGATGGTGCTCGCCTACTGGGGCGCCGAGCCGACGCCGGACCGGTACGCCTGGGTGGAGCCGTCCGGCCCGCGTCCGGTGGTGGTGCACGCCGCCCGGCACTGCTACGACCACGCGTACGCCGGGGCCGGCAACTGGCCGTTCAACACGGCGTACGCCGGTCTGCACGGGGTGGACGCGTTCGTCACCCGGCTGCGGTCGCTGGTCGAGGCGGAGGCGTTCGTCGCCGCCGGCATCCCCCTGATCGTCTCCGCCGCGTTCCGGGCCGACGAGGTGCCGGGGCTCGGGTACGACACCGGAGGGCACCTGATGGTGCTGATCGGCTTCACCGCCGATGGCGACCCGGTGCTCAACGACCCGTACGCACCCGACGACGACGCGGTCCGCCGCACAGTGCCCCGGAAGGGGTTCGAGGCGGTCTGGCAACGCGGCAGCGGCGGGGTGGCGTACGTGCTGCGACCCGCGTCGGTGCCGCTGCCCCCGCCGCCCACCCAGGCGAACTGGTGATCAGTCGGTCAGTTTCCAGAGCTGGTACGAGCCGGTGGTGGTGGCGATGCACACCAGGTAGCCGGTGATCGCCTGACACCCCCCTGTGACATCGGGCAGCGCGTCCAGGATGTGCACCTTTCCGGCGGCGATGTCCAGCTCGCCGACGAGCACCCCTCCGTCGGGATGCCGGCGTATGCCGATCAGCCGGCCGCCGACACCGAGTTGGTACAGCTCCCACCGGCCCAGGTCGGCGAGCTGCTGGCCGGTCAGCGCATCGAGCACGACGTACTGCTCCGACGGACCGACACCGCTGAGGTTGGCCAACAGCCGGCCGTCCATCGGCCAGGCCCACCCCCACTGGCTGCTGCGCCAGCGCACCTCGCCGGTTGCCGGGTCGAGCGCCTGTAGTTCGTTGTTGCCGGTGCGCAGACACAGGACGGGGCCACAGTCCAGCGCGAAGTCGATGTGCACCCTGGCGCGGGTCCAGCGGGGCTTGAGCTGGTCCACCTCGTACGCGGTGACAGTGCCCGAGCCTCTGTCGATGGACAGCAGCAGGTCCTTGGTCAGGTCCAGTCCGATCCGACCACCGTCGGGTGGGCGCAGGTCGGCGCGGGCCAGCACGGCACCGGTGTTCGCGTCGCGTACCTCGACCGGCCCGTCCAATTGGTTGAGCACCACCCGGTCCACCCCGAGCCCGGTGTCCCGCACCCTCATGTCGGGGCCGAGGCCGGACAGCTCCCAGCGCACCGTGCCGCAACACGGATCCACAGCGCGCAGACTGGACGGCATGGTCTCGCCGCCGTTGCGCAGCAGCAGATTTCCGTCGGTCAGCTTGGAGACGGCGCCCGGCTGCTGCCACCGGTACGCCCCGGTCGCCCGGTCCAGTGCGACGGTGAGTGTCTCCCGACCCTCCGGGCCGATCTCGTACCCGGTAGCCAGCAGCATCCCGGCCAGCGGAATCATCCCCCAGTACCGAGCCTCCGCCGGCAGCGTCGCCTGCCAGACCGGCTCGACGCCGGGCAGCCGATACGCGGCCAGCCGCGCCTGCCGCGCTTCGGTGCTGGCCGGCTCCATGACCAGGAGAAGGTCGCCATCGATCATGACGTCGGACCCGGGCCGGCCGGGCAGCGTCACCGGGGCCCGCCGGGGCGGTACGACGGCGGACGCGGCGAGCGTGACCAGCGCGAGCACCGCGACCAGCGCGCAGCGCAGCGGGCGACCGTGAGCGCGAGGTGGTCGGGGCGTCGGCTCCGGGTTCCTGTCGTCCCGCAGCTCGCCCAGGTCGATCACCGAGTCGGTCACCGCGTCAACCTCCAGAGAGCGGTAGTGCCGTCGAGGCGCTGGCAGAGCAGGACGGGCAGGGACGCCTGGCAACTGCCGGCGATGCCCGGCAGCACGTCGACGATGCGCGTTCGGCCGGCCACCAGGTCCAGTTCGGCGACGACCATCCGACCGTCGTCACCCCGCCGCACACCGACCAGCGGGTCGTCCGGTCGCAGCACCGGCATCAGACTCCACGCGCCCAGTTCGGTCCGTATCTGCCCGGTGGCCGCGTCCCGCACCGCGTACCCCTGGCCGGGCCTGGCCATCAGCAGCCGACCGTACCGGACGTCGGCCAGGACGTCCTGGCCCGGTTCCGACCACTGCAGCGAGCCGGTGGCCGGGTCGAGCACCTGGAGGCCGCCGGTCTGCGGTACCGCGCAGAGCAGACCGCCGCATTCGAGCACATGCGACACCAGCGTCACCTCCGCCGTCCACCGCGGCTCCAACTCGGCCAGCCCGAAGCTCTCCAGCCGGGTGCTGCCCGGCGGGACGAGCAGCAGCAGGTCGTCGACGATCTGCACCCGCTGGTACGCCGACCGGTCGCCGGGCAGCGTGTCGATGCTGCGCAGCAGTTGGCCGGTGCCGGCGTCGTGCACCTGCACCTCGCCGGTCGGCTGGAGGAGCACGAATCGGTCGACCCGCCCCTCGGGAGTGTGATGGAAGGTGGGGCTGGCGGCCGGCGGGATCGGCACCGACCAGAGCACCAGGCCGGTGTCGGGCTCAAGCCCGCTCATCGCGCCCGACCCGTCCTCCCGGCCATTGGTCACCAGCAGGCCACCGCCGGTTGTCGGCTGTGGAGCACCGGGATGCTGCCAGCGTTGCCGGCCCGTCGCTGTGTCGAAGGCGGTGGTCTGGAACAGCCGGTTGGGGGCGTTGACAGCCATCGCCAGCACCAACCCCTGCTCGACCCGGACGTCGAGGTAGTCACCGGTGCGGGCCAGCGGCGCCTGCCACCGCCGCCGCACCCCAGTGCCGGTCGGCGCCGGTCGGGCGTACGCGGTCAGGTACCGGTCCCCGTCGGGTGTCGGCGGATCGACCACGAAGACGCCGTCCCCGGCCAGGTACGCGGTGGCCGTCCGCGACGCCGGCACCACGCTCACCGTTCGCCGTGTTGTCGGCGCGGCACCGGCCAGCACCACCAGGCTGAGGAACAGCACAGTCGCGCTGCGCAGTGGGCGACCGACGGCGCGCGGGCGGCGAACCGGAGGCGCCGACACGGGCTCGTCGCGAATCTCGCCCAGCTCGATGATCGACAACGACCGTCCTTCCGTCACCAGGTAAGGCTGGCCGACGGGTCACCGTCCGGCAAACCGACAGTCGGCGCACCGGCCCGGCAAAAGTGACGGAACCCCGCCTGTACGATGGCGCGTCGTGGCTGTGCCGGTGGTAGACCCTTCGCTGAATCCCGTTACCGACGCCGACCCGGCCGAGGCCGAGTCGACACGGCGGCCTCGTCGCCGTCCGGCCCGAGCCGACCTGTTGGCCCTCGGAGCCTATGTGCTGCTGGGCGTCTTCGTCTGCCTCAACTACTGGGGTGACGTCAACGGCCGGGTCTCCTCGCACCTGCCCACCGATCACAGTTGGTTCGAGTGGCTGTTCGCGCACGGCGAGTACTCGGTGCGGCACCTGGAGAACCCGCTGTTCACAGCCCGTCAGAACGCCCCGGACGGGGTGAACATGATGGCCAACACCTCGCTGCTCGGGGTGACCCTGCCGCTGGCCCCACTGACCATGCTGCTCGGCCCCCAGGTGATGTACGCGATCTACCTGGGCGCGGCGCTGGCGGCCACCGCCGGCACCAGCTACTGGATGCTCTCGCGCCACCTGGTGCGCTCCCGGGCGGCAGCGTTCGTCGGCGGCGCGTTCCTCGGCTTCGCGCCGGGAATCATCCACCACGCCAACGGCCAACCGAACTTCGTTTCCAACTTCCTGCTCCCGCTGATCGTGGTGCGGGTGCTGACCCTGGGTGAGCCGGGCCGGTGGCGACGCAACGGGCTCGTGCTCGGTGCGCTGGTGGCGTACCAGATCTTCATCAACGAGGAGATGCTGCTGCTCACCGCGCTGGCCTGCCTGGTCATCGTGCTGGCGTACGCCGTGCAGCGGCCGCGAGCGACCCGGGCCGCCGCCGGCACCTTCCTGGCCGGGCTCGGCGTCGCCGGCGGGCTGGCCCTGGTGCTCACCGCGTACCCGATCTGGTTCCAGTTCAACGGCCCGCAGTCCTACCGGGGTCTGCAGGGCGGCGTGTTCCACAACTGGGGCGAGGACCTGGTCGCCTTCGTCACCTTCGCCCGGGACACCTGGGCCGGGGACCCGGCAGTGGAGAAGACGATCGGTCTGACCGAGCAGAACACCTGGTTCGGTTGGCCGCTGGTGCTGCTCTCGGTGGTGGCTCTGGTGCTGCTCGTACGCCGCTCGCTGCCCGCCCGGATCGCCGCGGTGCTCATCGTGGTGTTCAGCGTGGCCGCGATCGGGCCGTTCGTGCGCTTCAACGGTGTGGAGACCGGTGTGCGCGGCCCGTGGTCGTACGTGTCGGACGACCTGCCGCTGGTCGAGATGATGATGCCGACCCGGTTGACGCTGGTCGTCGCCGCCGCTGTGGGCGTACTGCTCGCGTTGACCTGGGACGCCGCGCACCGCCAGGGGCGCCCGGTGGCCGACCGGCCGCGGGTGCCGGCCCAGCGGGTGGCGGAGGCGACCCCGGCGACGTCCGACGACGAACCGGCCGCGCCGGCCGCCACGCACCGCCGGTGGCTGCGCCCGGTGGGGTACGCGGCGGTCGCGCTCGCCGTGCTGCCGCTGTTCCCCCGCCCGTTGCCCGCCCAGCAGATCGACCCACCGCCGCACTTCATCACCGCTGGCGGCTGGCAGCCGTACGTGCCGGCGGGTCGAACCCTGGTGCCGGTGCCGATCCCGAGCAACGTGCACGGTCTGCCGACGCTGCGGTGGAGTGCGCTGACCGGGCAGGAGTTCCCCGTTCCGGGCGGCTACTTCATCGGGCCGAACGAGCTGGGTGAGGGGGTCTTCGGTGCGCCGAACCGGCCGACCAGCTCCCTCATCTACTCCTCAATGGACAGCGGCACGGTTCCGACGCTGACCGACGAGAACCGCCGCCAAGCCGTCGAGGACCTGCGGTTCTGGCGGGCGTCGGTGGTGGTGCTCGGAGCGCACCCCCGCGAGGCGGTGCTCCGTGAGCTGGTCACCGCCCTGATCGGGCCACCGCAGCGGGTCGACGACGTCTGGGTCTGGGACGTGCGCGCCCTGGTGGGTTAGTCAGCCGACCCGGTCCCTGACGTCCCACAACCATCCGCCGTCGACCGGTCGGCCTGGGCCGAGCAGGTCGTCGACGGTTCGGCGGACCGGGTCACCGTGCTCCACTTGCCCGAGGACGACCACCGCGGCACGCCAGTGCCGCAGGTCGTCGACGGCCTGGCGGCGGTCGGCGTCGCTGAGCACCGGCACCGCGCCGGTCTCGGCCACCTGCCGCAGCAGTACCGACGTGGGCCGGTCCGGCGAACCCCAGCGGGCCGCCGGGTCGTCCGGGCCGCTGGGGCCGATGAAGTAACCGCCCGGCGCGGCGAACCCCAAGCCGGTACGGGCGGACCAGAGCATCACCGGGCTCCGCCCGGCACCGGTGACCGGGGGCACCGCTACCACCGTCCGACCGGGCGGCACCAGCGGACGCCAGCCACCGGCGGCGAGAAACGCCGGCACCGGCGCGACCGGCACCACGCGGATCGGCGTCGGGATCAGGGGCAGCAACGCGGCGGCGACCGCGCCCGCCCACAGCAGCCGTACCGGTAGACCCGGCGCCACGTTCGGCCCGCGCGCGGCCCGGACCCGGTCCACTGACAGCGCCACCAGCACACCCAGCACCGGTACGCAGACCAGCGCGAACCGGGCCGGCACCGCGAGATCGAGCAATGGCAGCCCGCCGACCAGCCGGTACGGCCCCGGAATGCCGGTGGCCTCACCGTCCACCCGCAGTTCGTCGCCGAGCGAGAGCAGGGCGAAGACCACGCCGCAGGCGGCCAGTGCCCGGACCAACGGTCGTCGCCACTGCCAGATCACGATCACCACGGCGAGCACCAGCAGGCCCGGGCCGAAGAACGAGTTCTCCTCGGTCGGATTCGGCGAGAGCAGCCCCGGCAGCCAGTCGTCACCCAGCACTGTCTGTCTGGCCGACGCGGTGAACGAGGCGACGTCCAGTTGGAAGCCCTGCGTGGCGAACGCCATCCCGGAGTAGTGCTGCGGGCCGTAAAACTGGAACCACAGCGGGTACGCCAGCGGCACCGCCGCCACGCCGGCCGCCACCGCGAGTCGGCCGAAGAGGGCCGGCGCCAGCCGTCGAGCGGCCACCCGGTCGGCGAGCGCGTGGCCCAGTGCGAAGACGCCGGCCGCGAGCACCAGGAAGACAAGCACCTCCTCGCCGATGAAGACCTGCCAGACGAGCAGCAGCCCCAGGGCGACGCCGGGCCGCCACACGCCGTGTCGTGTCGTCTCCGAGTCGGGCCGGAACACCAGGGCGAGGATCGCGGGCACCAGGAACTGGGCGGCGATGTGCAGGTGGGCGCCCGCCTGAGCGATCATGCCCGGGGCGAAGCCACAGATCAGCCCACCCACCGCTGCCGAGGCCCGGGAGCCGACCAGCCGGCGGCGCAGCAGCACGTACCAGGCGACGGCGGTCCCGGCGAGGCAGCAGACGACCGCCACGCAGAACGCCACCTGCGACCCGAAGAGCAGGGTGACCGGGGTGAGCGGGACCCCCAGGCCGAGCACCGAGGTGTTCGCCATCAGGTTGACCCCGTCGGGCGCGTTCAACCCGGTGCTGAAGAGCGGGTTCTCCCCCTCGACCACCGCATGCGCCGCGTGGGCCAGCATCCACTCGAAGAGAATCTGGTCACCCGCCTGGTGGAACAGCCGCCACGGGTGACCCCACTGCCCGCTGGTCACCAGCACGGCGAGGCCCAGATAGCCGGCCACCACCAACGCGTCCCGCAGCCAGGCCGGACGGAACACGCCGACCGTCGCCGGGGGCGAAATGCTCGGGGACGTCGTCCCGGTGGTCATCAGACCGAACGGTCGGTGAGCGTCCGGACGTCCCAGACCCAGACGTCCAACTCCTGGCGGCCCGGGCCGACCAGCTCCTCGACCGTACGTCGCAGTGGCTCGGCGTTCTGCTGCCGCACCGGCAGCACCAGGATCGCCGCCCGCCAGTGCCGCAGCTCGTCGGCGAAGCGCCGACGCTGCCGGTCGTCCAGCTTGGGCGTACGGCCGGTGGTCGCCACCTCCTCCAGCATCTGACCCACCCCGCTGGGACGACCGCCGAACCGGCCCGCGTCACCGGTGTTGCCGTTGCGGGGCGCGAGGAAGTAACCGCCGGGAATCTTGAAGTCGAGGTTGGTGGCCGCCGCCCAGCGCATGCCGTGCGTGTTGCCCATGCTCGGCACCGGGATCGGCACCAGCGTCTGGTCCGGTCCGACGTACGCCCGCCACCGGTCCGCCGTGATGAAGTCCGGCACCGGCGGCCGGGAGACCATCCGCAGCGGCATCGGCGCGATCGGCAGCAGCGCGAAGGCCAGGCCCGCGGCGGTGAGCACCCGGACCGTACGACGGTCGGCCGGGCGTAGCGCCCAGGCCCGCTCGACGGCGAGCGCCAGCAGCAGGCCGATCACCACGCTGGTGATGAGCCCGAACCGGGTCGGCACCACAGCGTCCAGCAGCGGCAGGTGGACCAACCACTGCCACGGCCCGGTGATCAGCTCGCGGTCCCACCAGGAGACCCGCTCGCCGAGGGAGAGCACGGCGAAGAACACGCCGGTCACCGCGAGCGCCCGAACGATCAACTCCCGGCGCAGCCAGACCACGATGCCGATGGCCAGCATCGACAGGCTCCAGCCGAAGAAGGCGTTCTCCTCGGAGTAGTTCGGCGCAAGGTTGATGTTGGCTCGCTGGTTGCCGCCGAGGGTGGGCGAGCCGGGGGCGAAGAAGGCGGCGATGTCGTTGCCGTAGTCCTTCACCGCGTCGCTGAGCCCGTGGTAGGCCATCGGCCCGGCGAACTGCACGTAGAGCGGGTACGCCAGCAGCGCCCCCGCCAGCAGCGCGCAGGTCACCACGCCGACGCCCAGGGGTCGCCACGTCGCCCGCCACCGGGCCGGCTCCTGGGCCAGCACCGCCAACAGGAAGACACCGCAGGCCAGCGCCGTGAAGAGCAGGATCTCCTCGTTGATGAACGCCTGCGCGGTGACCAGCAGGGCGAGCAGGGCCCCGTCCCGGACCGGTTTCCCGGAGCGGGTGAGCACCAGCACCCGCCACACGATGAACGGCAGCAGGAACTGGCTGATGATGTTCGGGTGCCAACTGGCGTGCGAGAGCATCGCGGGCGAGAACCCGCAGAACCAGCCGCCGACCGCCGCCGCGAGCGGGGTACGCACCAGGTGGCGGGAGAGCATCAGGTACCAGGCCATGGCGGTGCCGGCGAGACCGAGCGTGACCAGCACCACGAAGGAGACCGCCGGCCCGAAGAGCAGCGTCACCGGGACCATCGGGATGCCCAGCGCCAACACGGCAGTGTTGGCCATCAGGTTGACGCCGTCCGGGTAGTTGAACTGCTCGGTGTAGAACGGGTACTCGCCGTGCAGCACCACGCGTACCGAGTGGGCGAGGAAGAACTGCACCTGCGCCGGGTCACCGGTGTAGAGCGAGGCCACCCGACCGGACGGGTCCAGCCAGATCCGGCTGGTCACCCAGAGTGCGGCGAGCAGGAACAGCCCGCCCACAGCCAGGTGCTGCCGACGCCGAGTCCACCGGCGCCACCGCGCCCGCGTCGGCACCGCGCTCTCGGCCGCTGCTCCGGGCTCGGCCCGCGTCTCGGGCGCGGCCGGCGTTTCTGGGCCGGTCGGCGTTTCTGGGCCGGTCGGCGTTTCTGGGCCGGTCGGCACTTCGGGGGCGGCAGGCGCTGTGGTGGGGGCGGCCGGCGCATCGGGCTCGGCCGGCGCTGTGGTGGGGGCGGTCAGCGCGGGCGGGCCGGCGAAGAGGCCGGCCGGTGTGCGGTAACTCACCAGCTCGGCGGAGTCGGCTGCCGCCTCCGGGTGCGGCGCGGGCAGGGCGCGGGACTCGGCAGGCGTCACAGTCGGCGGAGTCTACCGGAGCAACCAAAACGCCCTAAACCCCCGGTGGTGTCCATTGTGGTGGTTCCGGTGCCGGCCAACTGAGGTGCCGCACCGGACATCTCGTACTATGGCGCTTTCCGACAGCGACGGCGAGGCGATCGGGGGCGGGCCAGGTGACTCCAGGCCGTCGGTACGGCAGGGCGCTTCCCGTCCTGCTGAGCGCGCTGCTGGCCGGCACGGCCTGCGGTCCGGTAGCCGAGCGGAAGCCGCAGGACCTCCGGGTCGGGTACGACAGCCTGGACGGCACCCTCGCCGTGTGGCCGCCCCGAGGCGACCTCTCCGGGGACGCCACGGCGACGGCGGCGGTCACCACGGCGGTCCGGGGCTGGCGGTCGCCGGCCGACGACCGTGTGCACCTGCCCTCGTCCGGCATCCTCTTCTCCGGTCGGGTCGACGGCGCCCCGGTGGCGCTGGTGGCCGCCGACGTACCCGGCGAAAGCGCCTCCTGGCTGCTGCAACTGACTCGCGAGGGCGACCGGTACGCGGTGACCCGCGCCACCGAGTACACCGACCCGGGTTACCTCGTCTACTCCGACGTGCTGCCGGTGCAGACGGCCGGCGGTCGGCGTTACCTGGTGTCGGCCCGGGTGCAGAGCCTCCTCGGGCCACAGGACCGGACATTGACCATCGCGGACGGTCTCAGCGCACCTGTCGACGTGCCGTCCTGCACGGCCGTCGGCGTGACCGCGACCCTGCGAACCACGGAGTCGCTCCCCCGTGGGCGGGCCGCCGACCGGCTGCTCGACCTGGGCACCGGCACCGTCGACCCGCGCTATCCGTTGGTCCGCGACGAGTCCGGCACGGGCCGGCGGGCGCTCACCGGCCTGGACACCTGCGTGCTGTCCGGCGATCGGGGCCCCTTCGGCAGCATCCCGCGGCGGATCGGGGACCGGGACGCCCCACGCTCGGTGCCGACGTCCTGGCCGATGGCGAAGCTCACCGTGCGCTCGCTCGGCGAAGTCGCCCTCGGCGGCGGCGAACCGGCCGAGTTGCAGCAGCTCAGTTGGGACACCGACGCCGGCGCGATGACGGCGGTGATCTACCGACCGGCCGACGGGAGCGCACCCGTCGTCTCACCCGCCGACCGGGCCACCCCGTTGCAGGCGTACCAACTACCGGTGCCCGGTCAGCCGCTGGTGGTGCTGAGCTGGCGGCCCACCCGGGACAGCTCCCTGTCCGTTCCCCCGGGCACTCCCCTGCTCGTCGAGCGCCCCGGCTTGGCGGTCATCCCCACCCCGTCGCGCTCCCAGACCTACAGCCTCGCCAACACCGACAAAACCCACTACCGCTCAATCTCCCCCCGCTAACCCCCACCCCCGCACACCCCGCCCCACCCCACCCCACCCCACCCCACCCCATCCGCGCGATCTTGCACTTTCTGTGCCGACAAATCGACACGCAAGGTGCAATACGCCAACCGAAAGTGCAAGATCGGCGGAGGCAGGGCGGGGCGCGCAGGGCGGGGCGCGCAGGGCAGGGCGCGCAGGGCGGGGCAGGGCGCGCGGGGCAAGGCGGGGCGCGCAGGGCGGGGCAGGGCGCGCGGGGGCGGGGTTGGATATGCGGCGGCGGGCGTCCCGAGGGACGCCCGCCGTTGTTCGTTCTCGTCAGTTCTGTGCTGCCGCGTCGCTCGGGGTGAGGCGGTCCGGGGTGGCGTCCAGGCCGGAGATCCAACCGGTGACGTTGCGGGCCACGTCCTGAGCGGTCAGACCCAGGTCGGCGAGGATCTGCGCGCGGGTGCCGTGCGGGTGCCAGTCGGCCGGCACACCCAGGTCCTTGAGCGGCACCCGGACGTCGGCGTCGCGCATCGCCTGGGCGAGCGCGTCGCCCACCCCGCCGACCCGGACGCCGTCCTCGACGCTGACCACGAGCCGGTGGCGGGCGGCCAGGTCGACCAGTTCCGCCGGGACCGGACGCACCCAGCGGGGGTCGACGACTGTGACCCCGTAGCCCTGCTCGGCGACCCGGGCGGCCACCTCCATGCCCAACTGGCCGAAGGAGCCGACGGCGACGAGCAGCACGTCGGTACGGGCGGACTCGGCCAGCACGTCGACAGTGCCGACCCGGCGCAGCGCCGGCAGGTCCGCGGCGACCGCACCGGTCGGGAACCGCACCACCGTCGGGCCGTTGTCGACGGCCAGCGCCTCGCGCAACTCCTCGCGCAGGGTGGCGGCGTCGCGGGGAGCGGCGATCCGCAGCCCCGGCACCACCCCGAAGACCGACATATCCCAGATGCCGTAGTGGCTGGGCCCGTCCGGGCCGGTGATGCCCGCCCGGTCCAGCACGAAGGTCACCGGCAGCTTGTGCATCGCCACGTCCAACAGGACCTGGTCGAAGGCGCGGTTGAGGAACGTGGCGTAGACCGCTACCACCGGGTGCAGGCCACCGAGCGCCAACCCGGCCGCCGAGGTGGCCGCGTGCTGCTCGGCGATGCCCACGTCGTACACCCGCTCGGGGTACTTGCGGGCCAGCTTGGCGATGCCGGTCGGCTCGGCCATGGCAGCGGTGATGCCCACCACGTCCGGGCGCTCGTCGGCGATGGCCAGCAGCTCGTCGGCGAAGACGTGCGTCCACTTCACCGACGGGGCGGCCAGCAGCGCGCCGGTCTCCACGTCGAAGGCGCTGCCGGGGCCGTGCAGGCAGTCGGCCTCGTCCTCCTCGGCGGGACGGTAGCCGTAGCCCTTTCGGGTGACCGCGTGCACGATGACCGGGCCGCCGAAGTTCTTGGCCGCGCGCAGCGCCGCCTCGACCGCGCCCACGTCGTGCCCGTCCACCGGGCCCACGTACTTGATGCCCAGGTCCTCGAACATGGCCTGCGGGGCGACCGCGTCCTTGATGCCCTTCTTGACCGCGTGCAGCACCTCGTACATCGGCTTGCCGACCAGCGGCGTGGAGCCGAGGGCGTCCTTGACGGTGTCGAGGACCTTCTCGTAGCCGGGGTTGAGCCGCAGCGAGGAGAGGTGGTCGGCCAGCCCGCCGATGGTCGGCGAGTAGGACCGGCCGTTGTCGTTGACCACGATCACGAGGGAGTTGCCGGCAGTGGCGATGTTGTTCAGCGCCTCCCAGCACATGCCGCCGGTCAGCGCGCCGTCACCGACCACTGCCACGACGCTGCGCGCCTCGCCCCGGAGGGCGTACGCCTTGGCGAGGCCGTCGGCGTAGGACAGCGCCGTGGAAGCGTGCGAGTTCTCGATGAGGTCGTGCTCGCTCTCCGCCTGGCTGGGGTAGCCGGAGAGGCCACCGCGCTGACGGAGCTTGTCGAAGCCGGCCTGACGCCCGGTGAGGATCTTGTGTACGTACGCCTGGTGGCCGGTGTCGAACAGGAGCCGGTCCCGGGGGGAGTCGAAGACGCGATGCATGGCGAGCGTCAGCTCGACCACACCGAGGTTGGGCCCGACGTGCCCGCCGGTACGGGAGACCTTGGTGATCAGGAAGTCCCGGATCTCGGCGGCGAGGACGTCCAGTTCCTCGCCGGACATCCGCTTGACGTCCTGCGGACCGCGAACCGTCCCCAGCAGCCGGCCGTGGTTGGCCGTGTCCTCTTCAACACTCATGACCGGAGAGTCTATCGGCCCCCCGGTACTCCGCAGCCCGACCCGCGCCCCACGCACCCGCGCCGGGCGGGGAGTGGGCAGCTGAGCGCCCGGTCAGGCGCCGACGCGGGGTGTTCTACCGCGCGTCCGGGGGAAGCAGCAGCCCGACCTGCTCGACGTGCTGCGTCATCGGGAAGAGGTCGAAGCCCCGTAGTGCCGCCAGCCGCCAACCGAGGTCGGCGAAGGTACGCACGTCCCGGGCGAAGGCGGCCGGGTCACAGGCCACGTACGCGACCGCCCGCGGGCCGGCGGCGGCCAGCGCGCGGACCACCGGGGCGCCGGCCCCGGAGCGCGGCGGGTCGAGCACCACCACGTCGACCGGGCCGGTGATTCGTCGGCGGGCCAGCGCGGTCTCCACCCGGGCCGACACCACCTCGACGCTGGGCAGGTCGGCGAGGTTCTCCCGGGCTGCGGCGACACCCTGCGCCGCCGCCTCGACCACTGTCACCCGGCCGTTCGCGCCGACCCGTGCGGCCAGCCCGGCGGCGAACAGCCCAGCGCCGCCGTAGAGGTCCCAGGCGACCTCGCCCGGCTGCGGGTCCAGCAACTCGAGGACGGCAGTGGAGAGGGCGTCCGCCGCGGCCGGGTGCACCTGCCAGAACGCGGACGCGGGCAGCGTCCAGTCCCGTCCGGCGGCGACCTCGCGGACCTCGGTCGGGCCACTGACCGGGGCGGGCACCCCGTCGCGGATCTCCGTGACTGTCACGTCCCCGCCGGTGCTGGCGACGGTCTCCACCGCCTCGGCGGCCGGCCAGCGCGCACCGGTGGGGGTGAGCACCGGCAGCTGCTGGATGGCCGGGTGGGCGATCCGGCAGCGGTCGATAGGCACCACCTCGTGCGAGCGGTGTTTGAGCAGGCCGGCCCGGTCGGCGGCGTCGACGGCGTAACGGACCCGGGAGCGCCAGCCGAGCAGCCCACCGGGCAACGCCTCGACCCGGACGCCGAGCCGGTCCAGCTCGACGTCGGTCAGCCCACCGAGGCGGACCAACTGCTCGCGGACCACCGCGGTCTTCCAGGCCAACTGCGCGGCCGGTGCGACGTGCTGGAGGTCGCAGCCCCCGCAGGCACCCGGCTTCGCGTACGGGCAGGGCGGCTCGACCCGATCCGGTGAGGGTTCCAGCACGGTCACCGCGTCGGCCCGGACGAACCCCCGGTGCACCTCGGTGACCTCGGCGATGACCCGCTCACCGGGCAGCGCGTGTCGGACGAAGACGACCTGCCCGTCCACCCGGGCGACACAGTGCCCGCCGGGGGCGACCGCGTCGACGGTCAGCTCGACCCGGTCCGTCTCGGCCAGGCCCCGCTCGAACGCCGAGGCTGCCGACGCCGACGGCGTCCTGGGTGTCGCGGTCCGCGGACCGCCCGGCTCAGTCACGACTGTTCCCCATCGTTCCGCTGTTCTCAGGTCCGCCCTCGCCGGGCGGCGTGACGGCCACCGGCGGCGCGGCGACTGGCACGGCACTCCGTGGCCCACGCGCCGGTGTCCGGGACAGCGTGGCGTCGAGCCGGTCCAGGTTCTTGCTCGCTGTCGACGCGAGCTGCCACGGCACGCTGACCACCATCACCCCCGGTTCGAAGAGCAGCCGGCCCTTGAGGCGCAGGGCGCTCTGGTTGTGCAGCAGGTTCTCCCACCAACGGCCGACCACGTACTCCGGGATGAACACGGTGACCACGTCCCGGGGCGACTTGCGGCGGGTGGACGCGACGAAGTCCAGGATCGGCCGGGTGATCTCCCGGTACGGCGAGTCGATCACGGTGAGTGGAATGGCCATCTCCCGGCGCTCCCAGTCGGCCTGAAGGTCCCTGGTGTCCTTCTCGTCCACGTTGACTGTCACCGCGGTCAGTGTGTCCGGTCGGGTGGCACGGGCGTAGGCGATGGCCCGCAGCGTCGGCTGGTGCACCTTGCTGACCAGCACGATCGCGTGGTTGCGGGCGGGCAGCACGGCCCGGCCCTCGTCCGGTGGGGTCAGCTCGACGGCGATCCGGTCGTAGTGCCGGCGGATCGCCAGCATCAGCACGTAGATCACCGCCATCGCGGCGATAGCGATCCACGCGCCGAGCAGGAACTTGGTGATCAGGACGATCACCAGCACCGCGCCGGTCAGGCCCGCGCCGAACGTGTTGATCGCTCGGGAGCGGACCATCCGGCGGCGCGCCTCCGGGTCCCGCTCGGTGCGCAGGTGCCGGTTCCAGTGCCGGATCATGCCGACCTGGGAGACGGTGAACGAGACGAAGACCCCGACGATGTAGAGCTGGATCAGCTTCGTCACCTCGGCCTGGAAGCCGACGATCAGCACGATCGCGAAGAGGGCGAGGAAGGTGATGCCGTTGGAGAAGGCCAGCCGGTCGCCCCGGGTGTGGAACTGGCGGGGCAGGTAGCGGTCCTGGGCCAGGATCGAGCCGAGCACCGGGAAACCGTTGAACGCGGTGTTCGCCGCGAGGAACAGGATCAGGGCGGTCACCCCGGCCAGCACGTAGAGCAGGATCGACCCGGAACCGAAGACCGTCTCGCCGAGCTGGGTGGTGACCGTCTTCTGCACGTACCCCTCGGGGCCGGAGACGATCTGGAGGTTCGGATCCTCGACGAACTGCAGGTGGGTCAGCCGGGCCAGCCAGATGATCCCGACCAGCATGCTCACCGAGATGGTGCCGAGCAGCAGCAGGGTGGTGGCGGCGTTGCGGCTCTTCGGCGCCTTGAACGCCGGCACCCCGTTGGAGATCGCCTCCACGCCGGTGAGCGCGGCGGCGCCCGAGCTGAACGTCCGCAGCAGCAGGAAGACGAGCGCGAAACCGGTAACGCTGTGTTCGGCCTGGATCACCAGGTCGGCGCTCGGCGCGCGCAGCTCGTCGCCCAGCACGAAGACCCGGAACAGCCCGGTGAGCAGCATCCCGAGCATCACGATCACGAAGCCGTAGGTGGGGATGGCGAA
The DNA here is from genome assembly GCF_040649935.1 of Micromonospora sp. NPDC048842. NCBI lineage: Bacteria > Bacillati > Actinomycetota > Actinomycetes > Micromonosporales > Micromonosporaceae > Micromonospora > Micromonospora sp. NPDC048842. The sequence goes on from NZ_JBEZGK010000006.1 coordinate 140,375, forward strand.
CGCAGTGCCCGACTCGCGCAGCCCGCGCAGGTTGACAGCGGTGAGCAGGACCACCGCGCTCACCGCGATCAGAACCTTGTGGGTGGCCACGAACGGCACCACGGAGCCCAGGTTGGCCACCCCGGAGGAGACCGACACCGCCACCGTGAGCACGTAGTCGACCAACAACGCGCTGGCCACCCCGACGCCGAACTTCGGCCCCAGGTTGACAGTGGCCACCTCGTAGTCGCCACCACCGGACGGGTAGGCGTGCACGTTCTGCCGGTAGCTCGCCACCACTGTGAGCATGACCACGACCACGGCCAGCGCGATCCACGGCGAGAAGAAGTACGCCGACGCACCGGCGATGGAGAGGGTCAGCAGGATCTCGTCGGGCGCGTACGCGACGCTGGACAGCGCGTCGGAGGCGAACACGGGCAGCGCGATGCGCTTCGGCAGGAGGGTGTGCTGGAGCCGGTCGGACCGGAACGGTCGACCGAGAAGAAGCCGCTTCAGCAGCGAGGTGGGACTGGCCACGAACGCCAAGAGTACGACCACCACGGTGGGGGCGCGGGGGTGGGCGATCACCGCTGCTCACGACGGCGGGGTACGGTCGGTCCCCGCTCGCGACCGGGACGTGGCAGGCTCGCACTCGAAGGCCACCGGCAGCGGGAGTGGTACGCACCTTGGGAGGGACAGCGTGCACGTCGTGATCATGGGATGTGGTCGGGTCGGGTCGACGCTCGCCCACAGCCTGGAGTCCCGAGGGCACTCGGTGGCGGTGATCGACCAGGACGCCGACGCCTTCCGCCGGCTCGGTCCCGACTTCGCCGGGATCACGGTGACCGGGGCCGGTTTCGACGGCGAGGTGCTCCGGCAGGCTGGCATCGAGCGCGCGGACGCCTTCGCGGCGGTGTCGAGCGGCGACAACTCCAACATCATCTCGGCCCGGCTGGCCCGCGAGACGTTCGGCGTGTCCCGGGTCGCCGCCCGCATCTACGACCAGCGCCGGGCTCAGGTCTACGAGCGGCTGGGCATCCCCACAGTGGCGACGGTGCGGTGGACGGCGGACCGGATGCTGCGGCACCTGGTGCCGGAGGGCAACGTGGAGATCTTCCGCGACCCCACGAGCACTGTGTCGATCGTCGAGGTTCCCGTACACAAGGACTGGATCGGTAGGTCGGTGCGGACGCTGGAGGAGGCGTCCGGGGCGCGGGTGGCCTACCTGATCCGCTTCGGCATCGGCACGCTGCCCACCGGCTCCACAGTCGTGCAGGAGGGCGACCAGGTGTTCATGCTGGTCAGCGATGACATCGTGGCGACTGTCACGTCGGTGGCGGCGACGCCGCCGGAAGGAGGGCACTGAGCCATGCGGGTCGCCATCGCGGGCGCGGGCAACGTGGGCCGCTCGATCGCCCAGGAGCTGATCGAAAACGGCCACCAGGTGATGCTCATCGAACGCCAGCCCAAGATGCTGCGTCCGGACCGGGTGCCGGCTGCCGACTGGGTGCTGGCCGACGCGTGCGAGGTGGCCAGCCTGGAGGAGGCCAACATCGCCGGGTGCGACGTGGTGGTCGCGGCGACCGGCGACGACAAGACCAACCTGGTGCTGTCGCTGCTGGCCAAGACCGAGTTCGCGGTGCCCCGGGTGGTCGCCCGGGTCAACCGGGCCGAGAACGAGTGGCTGTTCACCGAGCAGTGGGGCGTGGACGTCGCGGTGAGCAAGCCGCGGGTGATGGCCGCGCTCGTCGAGGAGGCGGTCACCGTCGGCGACCTGGTCCGGCTGATGACCTTCCGACAGGGCGAGGCGAACCTCGTCGAGATCACCCTGCCGCCGACGGCCCCCTACGTCGGTCAGCCGATCCACGCCGTGCCGCTGCCCCGCGACTCCGCGCTGGTGGCGATCCTGCGCGGCAAGCGGGTCCTGGTGCCCAGTCCGGACGACCCGATCGAGGCCGGCGACGAGCTGATCTTCGTCTGCACCGCCGAGGTGGAGGACCAGGTCCGCCAGGTGATCCTCGGGCCGGACAGCGTCGAACGAACCCGCAGCTCACGCTGACCCCGACCGGCGCGCGGAGCGGCCCGGGTGAGGGGGCGTCGCTCAGGCGCTGGGCAGCGGGGCCGGCGGCGACTCCCGGGTGACCCGGCGCACCGTCCAGACCGTGATCAGCAACAGCAGCGCGTACGGCGGGTAGCCCAGAGCCAGCCGGGCCACGCCCAGGGCGGTGTCCTGGTGGGCCAGGTAGAGCCCGGCCTGCACTCCCACCTTGGCCAGCCAGACCACGCCCCAGAGCACTGTCAGCTGGGTGAAGGTGCGCACCAGCTTCGGGTCGGACCGCCACTCCGAACGGCCCTTGGCCACCAACACCGACCAGATCCAGCCCACCAGCGGCTGCCGGATCACGGCCGAGATCAGCAGGGCGACACCGTAGCCGATGCCGTAGAGGATGCCGGGAAGGTAGAAGTCACGCTCATCGCCGGTCCGCCACGCGATGGCCGCGCCGACGCCGACGCCGAAGAGCCCGTTGACGGCGTGCCGGATCGGTCGACGCTGGGCCAGCCGCAGCCCCGCGATCAGCACGGCGACCGCGATCGACGCGATCACCGCCGGCCGCAGCTCGCCGATGATGTTGGCGACGACGAACACCACTACCGGAATGCTGGACTCGACCAGCCCGCGCCAGCCGCCAAGCTGGTCGGCCATCTGCTCGGCGATCGTCGGCAGCGGCTCCTCGTCCTGAGGGTCGGTATCCGGCTGTGCCGCCCGGTCCTGTCCCGTCGTCATCGCCGGCCTTCCGTCCGCAGTGCCATCACTTGGGCGAGTCCAGCTCGTAGTAGGGGTTGTAGATGACCTTGCGGTCGTCCCGCACGGCCACCCGGCCACGGGCGGTCAGATGCCGGCCCGGCTCGATCCCGGCGATGTGCCGTCGACCCAGCCAGACCAGGGTGACCACGTCGCTGCCGTCGTACAGGTCGGCCTCGAGGGTGGGCAGATTGGTGCGCGGCGTGTAGACCACGGTGCGCAGCCGACCGGCGACCGAGACCAGCTGACCCCGGGAGCACTGCTGGGCGGGGATTCCGCCGCACTCGGCGCTCTCCCGACGCAGCTCCTGCGCGTCTATCTCGGCCTCGCTGGCGGTGAACCTCTGCAGGATGCGCCGCAGCGACACCCGGCCCTCGTCGGTCGTCATGACCTCCGCGTCACCCTCTCCACGCTCGCCGTCCCCGGCCGGCACCGGCGGCGCCGGAACCGTGCCGCCAGCGTACGCCGACGGGGCTGGTTCCGGCGGGCCGGTGCGCGCCGGTCAGACCTGACGCGGCGCGGCGGCGGCGTCGCCCGCCTCGGCCTCTGCCTGGTCGGCGACCTCCCGGGGCAGCCGCAGCGGCAGCGGCTCGCGGACCGGCTTCGCCTCCTGCCCACGGTCGACCACCAGGCCGTCCAGGCACTCGACGAGCGGCCCGGCCATTGCCGGGTCGGTGGCCACCGGGCCCTGGAACACGCCCCGGACCATCCAACGCGGCCCGTCGATTCCGACGAACCGCAGGTTCGTCGCGCCGTCCGGGGTGTTCACCTGGGCGTGCAGCTCCGGGCCGTACTCGCCGGCGACCTCCTGCGCGCTCGCGCCGTCGCGGAGCAGCGACTGCCGGATCTCCTCGCGCACCTCGTCCCAGATCCCCTCGGACCGGGGGGCGGCGAAGACGCCCAACTGGAGCGCGTTGTCACCGTGCACCAGCACCACCTGCTGGACCACACCCTGCGGGTCGGCCTGCACCCGCACCTCGACGTCGGCGATCGCCGGGATGTGCAGACTGCCCAGGTCGAGTCGCTGCACGTCGTCGTAGCTCTCGGAGATGTCGTACGGGCCGCGCTCCAGCGTCGGCGTCGCATCGCCCTGGTCGGGGACCTGGGCGGCCCGCTCGTCACGGGTCTGCCGCTCCGCATCGGCCCGCTTTCGGGAGAAGATCACTGCGCCTGCCCTCCGCTGTTCACACTCACCCTGCCACCTCTTCCGTCTGCCCGCGGCCCGGCTCGCTCGGCCGCCGCTCGACCCGGTCCTGGCCCGTCGGCGACGGCACCAGCCCGGCGTGCCCACCGGTGGACCCGTGCCCACCGGTCCCGCGCCGGGACGCGGGCAGCTCGACCACCGGCTCGAACCGCGCCCGCGCGACCTGCTGGACCACGAGCTGCGCGATCCGATCGCCGCGGGAGATCTTCGCCGGCACGTCCCGATCATGATTGATCAGGTTGACCAGGATCTCACCCCGGTAGCCGGCGTCGACCGTACCGGGCGCGTTGAGCACCGTCACGCCGAGCCTGGCCGCCAGACCGGAGCGGGGATGGACCAGTCCCACGTACCCCTCCGGCAGCGCGACGGCCACGCCGGTGGGCACCAGGGCACGGCCGCCGGGTGGCAGCTCCACGTCCGCGGCCGCCACCAGGTCGGCCCCGGCGTCGCCGGGATGGGCGTACGTGGGCAACGGCAGCTCCGGGTCGAGCAGCTGCACGGGCACGGGTACGACGTCGGTCACGGGTCCCCTCTTCCGTCCGGTTCGCGGGGTGACCCTGCCATCCTGCCGGTTCGTCGAGCCGCCGTGCGCCGTACCCTCGCAGGAGTGAGCATGTCGCCCTCCCCGTCCGCCGATCAGCCGCCGGTCTCCGCCCGCTCGGCGTACACCGAGCGGTTGGATCTGCCCTGGTGGCTGTGGCTGGCCGGGCTGGTGGCCGCCGCGTTGCTGGCCGTCGAGATCTGGATGGGCGCCTCCGGCGTCCGCGCGTGGCTGCCGTTCGCCGTGCTGGTGCCGCTCACCGCTGTCGGGCTGTGGTGGCTGGGCCGGATCCGGGTCGGGGTGGCTGACGCCGAGCTGCGGGTGGACGACGCCCGCCTGCCGGTCCGTTTCGTGGCCGACGTGGTGCCGCTGGACGTAGCCGGCCGACGTGAGGTGCTCGGCGTCGGCGCGGACCCGCTCGCCTTCGTGGTGCAGCGACCGTGGATCGGCGGCGCCGTGCAGGTGATCCTCGACGATCCCGACGATCCGACCCCGTTCTGGGTGGTGAGCACCCGCCATCCGGTCGAGCTGGCCGAGGCGGTGCTGACCGCACGGGACGCCCTGTCGGCTTCCCACCCGACGGCGGGCGAGCCGGGCTGACCCGACGCCGAAGGGCTGGCTCAGGAGCCGGTCCGACGGCATGGGCCCGCTCAGGTGCCGATCCGACGGTTAGCGACCGCTCAGGTGCCGGTAGGCGGGCCTGGGAGGGCCGCCGGTGGCGCGGGCCGGGCGATGCCCCGCCGACGCAGGTCGACCTGGAGTTGCTCGGCCATTTGCTGGGTGGCCCGGCGGTTGAGGAAGCTGGCCACCGCCGCGCCGGTCAGGAACGGCCCGAGCGTGGTGAGGTTGCGCCCGAAACGACGCAGCAGCATGTCCCGCAACTCCTTGCGGGCGGCGGTGCCGAGCACCGCTCCCACTCCCACGCCGGGCACCATCGGGTTGACGCCGCGTTGAGTTGCCCAGGAGTGCACCAGCGCGACCGCCCGTTGGCTGCCGGCGGCCGGTAGTGCCACGCCGTGGATCTCGTGCAGCTCGCCGACGAGTTTCAGCTCCACCGCCACCACGGCCACGGTCTCGGCGGCGAGCAGCACCGGCGCGGAGAGCAGGGTGGGGGCAACCGTCCACTCGACGGCCGCGACGCCCCCACCGGCCGCGCCGATCGCGGCGGTGGTCCTCGACGCGTTACGGATGAGCCGGTCGGCCAGGGCGGCGTCGTCCAGGCCCGGGAAGTGCTGGCGCAGCGTGTCCAGGTCCCGTACCGGCACGTGCGGGGCGATCTCGGCGACGGCGTCGACCATCCACCGCACGGCGGCGCGGGGCTTGAACAGGTCGGAGATGCCCCGTGCACGGGCCTGCCCGACCATGCGGGTCAGCAGTTGGCGGCGTCGGGCCGGCGCGATGTCGTCAGCGGTCAACGCCGCGACGGTCGCACCGAGGTCGTCGGTGCCACCGGTGGCACCGAGGTCGTCCGTGCCGCCATCGGTGGCAGCGAGGTCGTCCGTGCCACGGGTGGCGCCGAGGCCGTCCGCGCCGCCATCGGTGGTGCCGCCTCGATCGCTCATCGGACCTCCCGGTGCTGTGGCTACCCGCTACGAGTCAAGCAGGTACCCACCGCTGCCGCATGCCTACACCGGCAGCGGCGACCCCGTTCAGGAGGCCGCCGCCGGTGTTGTTGTGGTTGTCAGACGCACTCGCGGCAGATCAGCTCGCCGTTACGCTCGACCGCCAGCTGGCTACGGTGGTGGACCAGGAAGCAGCGGGCGCACCGGAACTCGTCCTGCTGCATCGGAAGCACCTTGACCGTGAGCTCCTCGTCGGCCAGATCGGCACCGGGCAGCTCAAAGCTCTCGGCCACCTCGGCCTCGTCGACGTCCACCGCGCCCGACTGTGAGTCGACGCGCCGTGCCTTGAGCTCTTCCAGGCTGTCCTCGCCGAGGTCGACCTCGTCGCGACGCGGGGCGTCGTAGTCGGTGGCCATCGGTTTCACTCTCCCATATCGATGTTGTCGCTTCCGGTTGTAACGCCGGACGACGCTGTTTCGGTTCCGCTGGCCGGCCACCACTTGTGTCGGGCACCCGACCCGAGGACCGAACGGGTCGAGCTCGCCGGGGCGACTCCCCTGCGAGCGCGGAACCTTACCCCCCCTTGGGCGAGGCATGTATACCGCCCTTGCGGCTGAGATGTACGCCCCCGCACGCGAAGTTGTTCCCAATGTGATTCAGGCGACACGAAGATAGGGGTAGTAGTACCCGGTTCGCGGTCGGCGCGCCGGCATGTCGGGCTGTTTCCACGCGACGGCCGGACAACCGTTAACCTCAGCGGCGTATTCGACGGCCGGCGGCCTGAGCGATCGTTCCTGGCCGCCACCACCCACTGAGGTCCGGGGAGTGCCCTGATGAGTTTTGCGCGCGTGCGAGCACTCGTCGTCGTCGGCCTGTTGGCGATCATCGCCCTGGTCTTCGTCGTCGTGGCCGTGGTCCGCGACAGCCAGGGCAACGTGGGCACGGCGGCGGGTTGCCCCGAGGGCTGGCCGTTGGCGGATCTGACCCTGCGCGAGCGCAAGGACGTCAAGATCAACGTGTTCAACGCCACGGATCAGCCGGGCCTCGCCCACACCGTCGCCGACGAGTTCAGCAATCGACAGTTCCAGGTCAAGAAGACCGGGAACGAGAAGAAGGTCGACAGCGTGGCCCTGCTGCGGTACGGCCCGAAGGGCGTCGGTTCCGCGCACCTGCTCCAGGCGTACTTCCTCAACAACGCGGTGCCGGGCTACGACCCGAAGCGCGCCGACGACACCGTGGACGTGGTGCTGGGCAACCGCTTCCAGCAGCTCGCCACCACGACCGAGGTCAACCAGTCGCTCGGCGACTCGGGTCCGCCGGAGGCTCCCAAGGGCTCCTGCCCGTCGCCACCCGCCAAGTGACGGCGTAACCGGCCCACCTCAGCGCCAGGTCGGCGATCGGCACCGACCTGGCCCACCGCCGCCAGAGCCGGCCGCTCGAAAGGCTGGAGCCGGCTGACCTGCTCCGCCGGTCAGGGACCGCCGGCGGCGTCCAGCGCGGCCAACCGGTCGTGCAGCGGCGCGAAGAGCGCGGGCGGGGCCGCTACCACCAGGTCCGGCCCTGGCGGCCGACCCGCCAGACCGGCGACCCGGACCCCCGCCTCGGCGGCCACCAGCCCGCCAGCCGCCAGGTCCCAGGCCGCAAGACCCTTCTCGAAGTACGCGTCCAGCCGCCCCTCGGCGACCAGACAGAGGTCCAGCGCCGCGGCGCCGAGCCGGCGGATGTCACGTACGTGTGCGATCAGACCGGCCACCACCTGCGCCTGGTGCGCCCGGCGGCGGGCTTCGTAGCCGAAGCCGGTGCCGACCAGCGCCTGCCCCAGATCGACCTCCCCGGAGCAACGCAGCCGGACGCCGTCGCGCCAGGCCCCACCCCCGGCTGTGGCGGTCCATTCCTCGCCGGTGCTCACGTTGCGCACCACGCCGGCAACCACCGCCCCGTCCACCTCGGCGGCCAGCGAGACAGCCGAGTGCGGCAGTCCGTACAGGTAGTTCACAGTGCCGTCGATCGGGTCGACGATCCAGCGCACACCGCTGCGGGTCGCGCCGGAAGCTTCCTCGCCGTACTCCTCGCCCAGCACCGAGTCGTCCGGGCGCAGCGCCGCCAACGCGTCGAGGATCTGCCGCTCGACCGCCCGGTCGGCGGCGGTGACCACGTCGGTGACGGTGCTCTTGGTGGCGGCGACGACGACTCCCTCGGCACGCATCCGGTACGCGGTGTCCGCCGCGGCCCGAGCCACCTCCACCGCGATGGTCAGCAGCTCCGACGGTGTCGTGGCCGAGTTGGTCATGATTCGCCTCTTTCCGCACTCCGGGTGCACGTGGGTGGGTGAAACTACCGACCCGGCTTCCGAAGATCATCGTTCCCGACGCCGTACTGCGGCGCCAGACCAGGATCTTTGGCGTCCGGAATCCGCTGCGAGGTGGGCACACCGGCGACGGCCTCGCGGCTTGAGCGGGCGACCTCCGCCAATATGCCCCTTTCGGTTGGTAATGTCGCTTAAATGCTTACCGCCCCGTCCATGCTCGGCTCACAACCGTTGCCCAACCGCGACCTGGTGGGCACGCCACCGGCCGGACCGACAGCGACCTCGGTGATCCACACGCGCATCCTCGCAACCGCCCCGTTGACCTCGTATCGCCTGCTCAAACGGCAGTTCGGACACGATCTGCGCGCTACCTGGCTCGACGACGGAAGCCCTTCGCCTGCCGCGCGGCTATCATTACCGCGAAGCCCATATCTCCGCCCCACCGACGGTCCCCACCGGCGGTACGCGGTGCGGAGCAGGATGATCGCCGCAGACGGCGTTACAATTCACCCCTGCCCACGCGGCACGGACCGCCGACCACCGGCCGGACCGTGACACGAGGGTCCCTCAACCACATCGCCCGGCACGGTAACCCTCGCTGCGCTGGACGAACCCGCCGTGCCCGCTCTTCGCCTCCGGAAGGTCATTCGTGACAGAACCCCGCCAGCCCGGCGCCGACGTTCGCTCGCTCACCGACACCCTGATCGCCCACGCGCAGAGCGCCGGCGGTCAGCTCACGTCGGCTCAGCTCGCGCGCACCGTCGAGTCCGCCGAGGTGACTCCGGCCCAGGCCAAGAAGATCCTGCGGGCGCTCTCCGAGGCGGGAGTGACCGTCGTGGTGGACGGCTCGGCGAGCACCCGTCGCCGCGTCGCCGCGGCCCGCTCGACCACGCCGGCGTCCCGGGCCACCACCGCCAAGACCACCAAGAAGGCCGCCGCGCCGGCCCCGAAGCAGGCGCCCGCCGGCGACGACGCCCCGACGACGTCAGCCCCGCGCAAGGTGGCCGCTCGCAAGGCGACCGGCACCGGAGCCGAGGCCGCCACGGCGACGCCGGCGAAGGCGACCAAGTCGACCCGAGCCACCAAGGCGACGGTGGCCGCGGCTGCCGGGGCCAAGCCGACCAAGGCAGGCGGCAAGGCCAAGGGCGAGGGCGCCGAGGGCGAGATCGACCCGGAGGAACTGGCCGCCGCGATCGAGGACGTCGTGGTCGAGGAGCCGGCCGAGCTGGCCCAGGCCGCCGAGACCGACGCCGCCGCCTCGGCGACCGACAACGACTTCGAGTGGGACGACGAGGAGTCCGAGGCTCTCAAGCAGGCGCGACGCGACGCCGAGCTGACCGCCTCCGCCGACTCCGTCCGGGCGTACCTGAAGCAGATCGGCAAGGTTCCGCTGCTCAACGCCGAGCAGGAGGTGGAGCTGGCCAAGCGGATCGAGGCCGGGCTCTACGCCGCCGAGCGGCTGCGGGCCGCCGACGAGGGCGAGGAGAAGCTCGTCCGCGAGATGGTCCGTGACCTGGGCTGGATCTCCCGCGACGGCGAGCGGGCCAAGAACCACCTCCTGGAGGCGAACCTCCGACTGGTGGTGTCCCTGGCCAAGCGCTACACGGGCCGTGGCATGGCCTTCCTCGACCTGATCCAGGAGGGCAACCTCGGTCTGATCCGGGCCGTGGAGAAGTTCGACTACACCAAGGGCTACAAGTTCTCCACGTACGCCACCTGGTGGATCCGACAGGCCATCACCCGCGCCATGGCCGACCAGGCCCGCACCATCCGCATCCCGGTGCACATGGTCGAGGTCATCAACAAGCTCGGCCGCATACAGCGTGAGCTGCTCCAGGACCTGGGCCGCGAGCCCACCCCGGAGGAGCTGGCCAAGGAGATGGACATCACACCCGAGAAGGTGCTGGAGATCCAGCAGTACGCTCGGGAGCCCATCTCACTGGACCAGACCATCGGCGACGAGGGCGACAGCCAGCTCGGCGACTTCATCGAGGATTCCGAGGCCGTGGTCGCGGTCGACGCGGTCTCGTTCTCGCTCCTGCAGGACCAGCTCCAGCAGGTGCTCCAGACGCTCTCCGAGCGTGAGGCGGGTGTGGTACGCCTGCGCTTCGGCCTGACCGACGGCCAGCCGCGGACGCTCGACGAGATCGGTCAGGTCTACGGGGTGACCCGGGAGCGGATCCGGCAGATCGAGTCCAAGACGATGTCCAAGCTGCGCCACCCGTCCCGGTCGCAGGTCCTCCGGGATTACCTGGACTGAGCGGGTTTCGTCAACCGAACGTGTCGTTTTGACCACCTGGTGTGCAACACCAGATGGTGATCGTCCGGATGCACGAATGTGATCGTTGACGTGGCACCCTTGGTGCACGGCACACTGTCCCTTCCAGGTGTGACCTCGGTCCCCCGCGGGCACACAGGGAAGGCAGTGCCTAGTAAGGGTGTTGCACGATAGGTGAGCAACGACCGAAGAGATTGTTCATCGGTGACGACCAGAGGAGGAAGGCGATGACCCCGACCCTCACGCCGCCGCCCGTGACGGCGGCTCCCCCAGCCGCCGATGAACGGTGCGACCGCTGCAATGCTGCCGGGAAGCTCCGGATCACCCTCACGGGTGGGAGCGAGTTGGTGTTCTGCGGGCACCACGCGAACAAGTACGCGGAGGATCTCGTGAAGATCACCGAGCGGTTCGCGACGGAGCCCGATTTCAGCTGGCGTGGCGCCGATCTGATGGCGAACTAAATCCGCAAACCGACATAGTTGACCGGAGGCACCCACCGAGGGTGCCTCCGGTCAACTTTTCTCTCTGGACACCCCGCGCCCCGCGCCCCGCGCCCCGCGCCCCGCGCCCCGCGCCAAGATCTGCGCAACTTCCCGGATGTTGCTGCCTCCGACACGCGGGAGACAGCAACATCACTGATATTGCGCGGATCTTGACGACCAAACCGCCCGCAAGGAGACCGAAGCCCGGGTTTGGCCACCCACGGCTACCAAGATCGCGCTCGAACCAGGATGTGGTGGCCTCACCGATGCACCGACACCACTACAACCAGGATGGTGCGCGATCTTGAGATCGGCACACCCCGCACACAGGCATCCATAGCCTTTCCGGCCAGGCAAGCCGCAGCACCGCCCAGGCCCCCGTTGATCCACTCGGGTTCAAGGAAGTCGCGCTCTCCACCTCGCTCGAACACCGCGTTTTCAAGGAAGCCGAGTGGATCACGGTGCAAGCGCCGAGGCGGTGGTCACGCGGGCGCCTGTTCTGCTGGCCGCTGACACCAGGCACGGCCAGCGGTGACATCGGGCACGACCAACGGCGACACCAGGCACGGCCGGCCGCTGACACCACGCACGACCAACGGCGACACCAAGCACGGCCGGCCGCTGACACCACGCACGACCAACGGCGACACCAAGCACGGCCGGCCGCTGACACCACGCACGACCAACGGCGACAC